>CANNHA010000176.1 GCA_947504275.1 Flavobacteriales bacterium | reverse complement strand
TATTGTGGCTGCTGAAGAGCAAGGTGTGGCTCCTGCCCAATTGAGCGGTACCATTCAAAATGATATCCTAAAAGAATTCATGGTGCGCAACACTTACATTTATCCGCCATCGCAGAGCATGCGCATTGTTAGTGATATTTTCTCATTCACCAGTCAACACATGACCAAGTTTAATCCCATCTCCATTTCTGGTTACCATATGCAGGAGGCTGGAGCAACATTGGAAATCGAGTTGGCTTACACATTGGCGGATGGTTTGGAATATGTGCGCGCAGGAATTGCTGCTGGTATGAGCATTGATGATTTTGCACCAAGGCTTTCTTTCTTCTGGGCCATTGGTATGGATCACATGTCTGAGATCGCTAAAATGCGCGCTGCACGTGTGATATGGGCCAAACTGATTCAACAGTTTAATCCACAGAATTCAAAATCCATGGCTTTGCGCACGCATTGCCAAACCAGTGGCTGGAGTTTAACCAAACAAGATCCATTTAACAACGTGGCCAGAACTTGCATTGAGGCAATGGCTGCAGTTTTGGGAGGTACGCAAAGTTTGCATACCAATGCTTTGGATGAGGCCATTGCTTTGCCAACAGATTTCTCTGCACGTATAGCACGAAACACCCAATTGTATATCCAAAAGGAATCTGGAGTTTGTCAGTTGATAGATCCTTGGGCTGGCTCTGTTTGGATGGAGAACAGAACCCAGGAAATGATTGACGCCGCTTGGACGTTGATTGAAGAAGTAGAGAAAGAAGGAGGAATGACCAAAGCCATTGAAGCAGGAATTCCCAAACTGAGAATTGAAGAAGCTGCAGCGAGAAGACAAGCCAAAATTGACAGCGGTAAAGAAAAAATTATAGGAGTCAATTTGTTCACCGTGGATGAGGATACCAAAATGGAAATCTTGGAGGTAGACAATCAAGCCGTGCGGTTAGAGCAAGTCGAAAAAATTAATCGCATCAAGTCTTCTCGGGATAATCACGCGGTAGCCAATAGTTTGTCCAAATTGGAACATAGCGCACAAAGTGGCGATGGAAATTTATTGGCTTTGGCCATTGATGCAGCGCGCAATAGGGCTACCTTGGGCGAAATTTCAGATGCACTGGAAAAGGTTTATGGCCGGCACCAAGCATCTGTAAAAAGCGTAAGCGGCGTGTACTCATCAGAATCATCACAAGATCCGGCGTTTCAAAAGGCGCTCAAAATGGCCCATGATTTTGCCCAATTGGCAGGGAGAAGGCCTCGTATTTTGGTGGCCAAAATGGGGCAGGATGGACACGATAGGGGAGCCAAGGTGATTGCGACATCATTTGCAGACATGGGATTTGATGTGGACATGGGACCATTGTTTCAGACACCAGAGGAAGTGGCCAAGCAGGCCATTGAAAATGATGTGCACATAGTAGGCGCCTCATCTTTGGCGGCAGGCCACAAAACATTGGTGCCTGCGTTGATTGACATTTTGAGAAGCATGGGAAGATCAGATATTTTGGTTGTTGCTGGAGGCGTAATTCCCGAGCAGGATTTTGACTTCTTGTACAATGCAGGATGTGTAGGTATATTTGGTCCAGGAACTAAAATTCCATTGGCGGCATCAGAAATATTGGAAATTCTCATAGAAGGGATGAAAGCGTAATGAATAAATAAAAATTGTAAATAAAGATAACAATGCCAAGTTTGAGTTCAAAGGCTGGGTCAATGCCAGCGTCACCCATTAGAAAGTTGGTTCCATTTGCAGAGGCGGCCAAGAAGAGAGGAACCAAGGTTTATCATCTAAACATTGGTCAACCAGATATTGAAACACCAATGGTGGTCAGAGAGGCCATGAGAGCGCAGGATGCCAGGGTCATTGAGTATTCTAATTCGGAAGGCATGTTGGCCTATAGAGAAGGATTGAAAGGATATTATGCTTCAAAGGATATTCAGTTGGATGTGGCCAATATTATGGTTACAACAGGAGGTTCAGAGGCATTGGTTTTTGCTTTTATGTCCACTTTAAATCCCGGAGACGAGGTCATTATACCAGAGCCGTTCTATGCCAATTACAACGGGTTTGCCGTGATGGCAGGGGCAACAGTAGTTCCAGTAACAGCAGTGATTGACAATGGATTTGCATTGCCTCCCATCACTGAATTTGAAAAGAAAATCACGGATAAAACCAAGGGTATTTTGATTTGCAACCCTGGTAATCCTACTGGATATCTTTATTCAAAGAGCGAGTTGGAGCAATTGCGTGATTTGGTTTTAAAATACAACTTGTTTTTGTATGCGGATGAAGTTTACCGTGAGTTTATGTATGAAGGAGCGGTTCCATTCAGCGTTATGAATTTGGAAGGATTGGACAATCATGCGATTATGATTGACAGCGTGAGTAAGCGCTATTCCATGTGCGGAGCGCGCATTGGAGCTATGATTAGCAGAAATTCAGAATTGATGGCTGCCGCATTGAAGTTTGGCCAAGCGCGTTTGTCTCCTCCCACATTTGGTCAGTGGGCATCCATGGCGGCATTGGAGACTCCTCAATCCTACTTTGATGGGGTGGTTGAGGAGTATGTCAAGCGCAGAGATACCTTGGTGGAAGGGTTGAATGCCATTCCTGGCGTGCGTTGTCCCAAACCTCAGGGTGCTTTTTATTGCATCGCTGAATTGCCCATTGATGATTCTGATCGTTTCTGTCAATGGATGCTGGAAAAGTTCGAGCACAATCAACAAACAGTGATGATGGCTCCAGCCACTGGATTTTATGCAACACCCGGAAGCGGAAAGAATCAAGTTCGTTTGGCCTACGTGCTGAATGTAGAAGACCTAAAAAATGCGGTAGAATGCCTCAAAGTGGCACTTACTCAATATGTTTAATCTGTAAATTGTTATACTATGAAAAAGTTGTTTTTTTTCCTCTTGATTTGCATGGCTTCAACGCTTGGAATTTCTCAAGTTACTCCAGGTGACACCACTGAATATGTCATAAAAATGGCCAATGGTAATGAGTACATCGGAATTGTTTTGAAGGATGATGGACGAGAGAT
>CANNHA010000175.1 GCA_947504275.1 Flavobacteriales bacterium | reverse complement strand
TTCGTAAACAACATCATGTTGCAAGGTAAGAAGAGCGTTGCTTTCACCATTTTCTACGATGCAATCGAGAAGGTGGCTGCAAAGACGCAAGAAGAAGGATTGGAAGTATGGCGTCGCGCCTTGGAAAACGTAACTCCCGCTGTGGAGGTTCGTAGCCGTCGTGTTGGTGGAGCCACTTTCCAAATTCCATCTCCCATTCGTGAAGAGCGCAAAAGTTCAATGGCCATGAAATGGTTAATTGGATATGCTCGCAAGCGCAATGAAAAGAGCATGTCTGAAAAGTTGGCGGGTGAAATTATCGCTGCTGCCAAAAATGAAGGTGCTGCTTACAAAAAGAGAGAAGATGTCCACCGTATGGCAGAAGCCAACAAGGCATTCTCACATTTCCGTTTTTAATATTTAGAGATAAAGAAAATGTCACGCGACCTTAAATTCACAAGAAATATTGGTATTGCCGCTCACATCGATGCGGGAAAAACCACAACCACAGAGCGTATTCTTTACTACTCAGGGGTTAACCACAAGATTGGTGAGGTACATGATGGTGCTGCCACAATGGACTGGATGGTTCAGGAGCAAGAAAGAGGAATCACAATTACCTCTGCTGCTACGACTGTTTTCTGGAACTACCGTGGAGAAAAATACCACATCAACATCATCGATACTCCAGGTCACGTTGACTTTACCGTTGAGGTAAACCGTTCATTGCGTGTATTGGATGGTTTGGTTTTCTTGTTTTCTGCTGTTGATGGTGTTGAGCCACAATCAGAAACCAATTGGCGTTTGGCCAACAACTACAATGTTGCACGTATTGGTTTTGTGAACAAGATGGACCGCCAAGGTGCTGATTTCTTGAAGGTGGTTAAGCAAGTTAAAGATATGTTGGGTAGCAATGCTGTGCCATTGCAATTGCCCATTGGTGCAGAAGATGATTTCACAGGCGTTGTTGATTTGATCAACTTCCGTGGAATGATTTGGAATGAGCATGATAAAGGTATGACTTATGAAGTTGTGGATATTCCAGCAGATATGATGGATGAAGCCATGATGTATCGTGAGAAGTTGTTAGAAGCAGTTTCTGAGTTCGATGACAACTTGATGATGAAGTTTTTTGATGATCCCAATTCAATCACGGAACGTGAGATTTTGGATGCATTGCGTCAAGCTTGTTTGAATCAGACGATTGTTCCAATGGTTTGTGGTTCTTCTTTCAAAAACAAAGGAGTTCAAACCATGTTGGATTTGGTAATGGAATTGATGCCATCACCAATGGATAAAGAAAGCATCAAAGGAACACATCCTGATACTGGCGAAGAGATTTCTCGTAAGCCAAGTTTTAGCGAGCCATTTGCAGGTTTGGCATTTAAGATTGCTACAGATCCATTCGTTGGTCGTTTGGCTTTCACACGTGCTTATTCAGGTAAATTGGATGCAGGTTCATATGTATTGAACACACGCAGTGGAAACAAAGAGCGTATCTCTCGTATCTTCCAAATGCACGCTAACAAACAGAATCCAATTGAGTACTTGGGAGCTGGTGATATTGGCGCTGTGGTTGGTTTTAAGGATATCAAGACCGGAGATACTCTGTGCGATGAAAAGAATCCAATCATCCTTGAGTCAATGGTTTTCCCTGATCCTGTTATTGGATTGGCGGTTGAGCCTAAGACACAAGCGGATAGCGATAAATTGGGTATGGCCTTGTCAAAATTGGCTGAAGAAGATCCAACCTTCCGTGTAAAAACAGACGAAGATTCAGGACAAACCATCATCTCCGGAATGGGTGAGTTGCACTTGGAAATTATCGTTGACCGTTTGAAGCGTGAGTTCAAAGTTGAGTGTAACCAAGGTGCTCCTCAAGTATCTTACAAAGAGGCATTGACCACTTCTACAGATCACCGTGAGATTTACAAGAAACAAACTGGTGGTCGCGGTAAATTCGCTGATATCGTATTCACATTGGGGCCAAATGATGATCCCGAGAAGACAGGGTTGGTTTTTGTAAACAACATCAAAGGTGGAAATATTCCTCGTGAATTTATCCCATCCATCGAGAAGGGTTTCAAAGAAGCCATGAACAATGGTATCTTGGCTGGGTTTCCAATCGATACATTGAAAGTTGAATTGAACGATGGATCTTTCCACGCAGTTGACTCTGATGCATTGTCTTTTGAGTTGTGTGCGAAGATGGCCTTCCGTGAAGCAGCACCAAAATGTCGACCAATCATCATGGAGCCTATCATGAAGCATGAAGTGGTTACCCCAGCTGAGAATATGGGTGATGTAATTGGTGATTTGAATAAGCGTCGTGGTTTGATTGAAGGTACCAATGAGCGTAACGGAGCAACAGTAATCAATGCCAAAGTTCCTCTGAGTGAAATGTTTGGTTACGTTACTGACTTGCGCACCATTACCTCAGGTCGTGCATCCTCAACAATGGAGTTCAGCAACTTCGCCCCAGCACCCAACAACGTTGCAGAGGCAGTAATTGCAAAAGTTAAAGGAAAGAACTGATAATATATCGATATAAAGAATCAAATGGCGCAAAAAATTCGCATTAAATTGAAGTCTTACGATCACAACTTGGTTGACAAGTCAGCTGAGAAAATCGTAAAGACGGTAAAAAGCACCGGTGCGGTGGTTAATGGACCTATTCCATTGCCAACCCACAAAAGGATCTACACCGTGTTGCGTTCACCTCACGTGAACAAGAAGGCACGTGAGCAGTTCCAATTGGACAGCTACAAGCGTCTTTTGGACATCTACAGCTCATCTTCCAAGACAGTTGATGCCTTGATGAAGTTGGAGTTGCCAAGTGGAGTAGAGGTAGAAATCAAAGTGTAACAAATTATAAAACAATAAGCACATGCCAGGAATAATTGGTAAAAAAGTAGGGATGACTAGCATCTACAGTGCCGCTGGAAAGAATATTCCATGCACGGTGATAGAGGCTGGTCCATGTGTAGTGACTCAAATCAAGACACAAGAAAAGGATGGCTACACTGCTGTTCAAATTGCCTTCGGTGATAAGAAGGAAAAGAACACCAGCAAGCC
>CANNHA010000174.1 GCA_947504275.1 Flavobacteriales bacterium | reverse complement strand
GCATAATCTGCTGCAGTGATGTCAATCTTGATTTCTGCATTCAATGCATCGATGTTGTTTTGGGAGATTTGCATAGTCTTAAAAAAAGAAATACCGAGTTATTCGGTATTTATGTTACATATTTTGTCCGGATGGAGGGACTCGAACCCCCACGCCTCACGGCACCAGATCCTAAGTCTGGCGCGGCTACCAATTACGCCACATCCGGAATTGGGAATCAAATAATTCCCAAAAGGGATGCAAATATACAGCCTTATATGAAACTTTCTAATAAAAAATGATGGATATAGTTTGGCCCGATGAAAAAACATTCAAGTTTGTCAACTGTTGGCCTTTTGTGGTGGATTCTAGGGCAAGGACAAGGCCTGCAACCCAATCTGCTCAATGTTTACTCGACCACCACCGATGAACACCATTCCAAGCTCCAAATCATAGCCAACAATCATCATTTGCAATCCAATGTGAACGATTTGTTCTTGGGTTACCAAAAGCGATTCAAAAGGCTTTCCCTATGGACAATTGGAGGTATTGGGAAACAATCTCTCATCCATACCAAACAATTGCAGGCTGGAAGCCAAGTTCATGTCGGTCAGTACACCCGGTTATCTCAAGAGCTCATTTTGTCCCACCAACGATTCCCAGAAAACAATCATCTGAAGCAATGGCAATCCAATGCTTGCTTGGATTACAGGAATACAACTTTTCACTTTCGATACCTTCACCATTGGAATTGGGCCAACAACAACTTGAGCGCTGATCTTATGCCCAATCACTCCATCCAAGTTATTCTGCGCTCACTTCCCAAACATCGGCTGCACTTGATTCTTTGGCAATTCCCCACGCTTCCTTCTCAATTTCTCTTTCAACATTGTTTGATGCTCAATCAGCACTGGGATTTGGCATGGGGCCTGCAGTGGCCGAATCAGAAATTTTGGATTGTCATAAAAAACAAAAGAACAAAAATTGAATCCCGAGTTTGTTTGATATCACAGCCTTACTTCCTTCCATCATTATCGCAATTCCATGAAATCACATTGGATTAATTGGATCTTCCTCATCCTCAACATTTCCGCGTTTTCACAGCGGCAAGACTCCATATTGGTGGAGGATCAATATTCCCTTTTGATGGTCGAGGAAAACGCAGTGGAGCTATTGTCCAATAATACCATCAACATTAATAATCCCATTCAAATCAAACAATTGCCCATGATCATCCAAATGGCCATCATGGCATACAAAAGTGAATTCGGTTGCGTTGCCAATTTGTATGAGCTATACAGAATAAAGGAAATCACCATTTCAAAATGGGACAGCATCATGCCTTATTTAACCTGCGGTCCGTGTTGGCAAAAACCCAAATTCATTGAGCAAAGCATTATCTTAACGGGAAAAGACGTTTCCTTTCCGTTGGATATAGACATCGTTGTCCCTAAAAACAACATCCGTTACAAGGGAAAAAGCGAAAATGGTTTTCGCTGGGGTTTACATCACTTTGTATCCAATAACAACGAAATAAAGGAAACCCTCACCACTGGATTTATGCAATTGAAACGAGAAAATTATCACTTCGTCATTGGGGACTATTTGCCACAAACTCCACTGCATTTGCTTTTTTCCAATAACCTCATGAATTCCTCCTCTTGGAATGTGGCACCTTTGACTGCCAATGAGCAATACATTGTCCCCTATACTTCCAGCATTCCTCAACGCCATTGGCGGGGTGCCGCGTTTTCAACCACATTCAAGTCTGTTACCATTCGAATGGCTGCTGATCTCCATACAATGAGCATTTCAACAAAACCCAAACAGCAGTGGGCCAGTGCTGAATGGACCAAGAAAAAAGTAAAGATTCAATACCATTACTACACGCAAAGCGGATGGAATGAAATCAAGCATCTGCAAGGTTTATATGCCTCTTGGTCAGTCGGCAAAAACATCATGCAAGTTGAGTCCATTCGAGAAAAAGAACTAGGTAAAATCAGTGCGCATTGGATTCAACCCATCTTAAAAAACCAATGGCTAAGATTGTCTTATCAGTTGGAATATTCAACTATTTTCACGAAAGAACAATCATCCTATGTTCATCAGATTTTCTTCCATAGAAAATTGAAAAGCATTGTTTCCGTCACACAAGAAAATAGAAAAGGTGTGTGGACAAGTATGAATGACAAAACACAAACTTTGCGCACCCAATTGGATTACACACCAACTCGGTATCACGTATTTTACATGCGGTATCAGGTAAGCCGAAATCCAGAAATCATGCATCAATGGAGATGGGATGCACAATGGAAAATAGATGAAAACAGCAAAGCCCATTGTCGAATAGAACAACACATCTCCCATCATACCGTTGGTTGGCTCAGTGCGGTTGAATACGACTGGAAGCCATTGAACAAATCCTGGCAATTTGTGGTACGGCAAATCTTCTATGCCATCCCTGATTGGGATTTGAGAATCTACATGATGGACAGAGAACTAAAAGGAGGCATGAGCATCCCCGCTTACAGTGGAAGGGGTAAAAGAACTTTTATCATTGCACAATACCAATATCAATCTTGGAGATTGGCTGTAAAGCTTGAACGGCATTTTTCAAAGCCCACTGTGCCGTTACCCTTGATCACCTCGGCTGATGTACAACTAGAATTTACTTTTTAATCGGAGCAGCAAAAAGGTTAAAAATCCGATTGTGTTTAAATACAAAATACTGCGTTCTTTGTAAAAGGACTTGAATTCAGAAAAATTAAGCATTCCTGCAATCCTCGAAACCATCGCTTGGTGCAATTTGTAATCAGCCGATGAACCATTCAAATAAAAATAATCATACTGCATGCGCAAATAACGCTTCAACACCCTGGGTTCTATTTCACTCACAAATCGCTCAATAAATATCATCTCAGAACGGGCATCTCGCGTAGCCTTTCTATTTTCCTCCCAATGCACCAGCACTGCGCAGATAGGAAGTTGCTGCCAATGGTATGATTTTGCATAACGGGCAAAAAAATCAAAGTCCTGATGGCGCTTCAGTTGCTCATCAAATTGAACATTGAGAAACGAAACCCGATCAACAATAAAACTGGATGTTTGCGCAAATCCACCATCCAACAAAAAATTCACGGCAATCATGCCTTCTCTCCATTCCTTTGAATGCTT
>CANNHA010000173.1 GCA_947504275.1 Flavobacteriales bacterium | reverse complement strand
GGAATGTTGTGAAATTCCAGTTGTTCGTTTTCTAAACGAAACTCTTCTTGCGGCCAGTTGAACTGTTGTTCAACAAAGTCAATGTACTTTGTTTTCATCTCAAAATTAGGTTAGGCGAAAATAGGTTATTTTGAATTTTACAGAGGAAAAAAAACAGCGATAATTGGGCTTGCCTATCTTCGTGTGAAATGAATAGGACTTCAAAGCGCGGATTAGATCCAGGTTCACTGGTTTATGTGGGTTCTGAACGGAATCAGATGCCTGGAATAACGGTTTATCATTATGATCATGAAAGTTGCGTTAAAGAACAACTGGGTCTTGATTTTGATTGGTCGCAATTTTCCCCAAAAAAGGAGAAGGCTTGGATAACGATAGACGGAATCCATGATCCTAAATTGATTTCCGCTGTAGGTCGCTTCTTCAATATTGATCAATTGACATTGGAAGACATCATGAACACCCGGTCCAGGCCAAAGTTGGAGGTAAATGAACATTACCATTTTGCCTGCTTAAAAGCTTTGGATATTAAGCCTGAGTTATCCTTGGAATTGGAACAGTTTTCCATTGTGATTATGGAAAATGTCGTGATCGGGTTTCAAGAGCAGAACGGAGACTCATTTCACACTTTGAGGCATAAGTTGGAGAATGGCATTGGGAAAATTAGACAATCCAATAGCTTTTACCTGGCGTATTTGATGTTGGATACTTTGGTTGATGATTATTTGCTGGCCACAGAGAATTTGGCCAAGCGGATTGAGGTTATTGAAAGCATGCTGACCAAGCAGATTCAGCAACATCAATTGAAAACACTATTGAAGATCAGAAGGGAATTGTTTGATTTCAAACTGGCTACTGATCCTACGCGAGAGATTACGAGTTTGTTGAGTAAGGAGAAGGAGACCGGTATTCGCAAGTATTTCATTGATCTACATGATCACATGCTGTTTGTAGCAGATCAGATTCAATTTCAAAGAGAAATTGTATCCAATAGTTTGGATTTGTATCATGCGATGTCAGCAGATAAGACCAATCAAGTGATGCGCTTGTTGACCATTATCACAACCATTTTCGTTCCGCTTACCTTTATCGTTGGCGTGTATGGGATGAACTTTGAACACATGCCTGAGTTAAAATGGGGCAATGGTTATTATCTGACTTGGGTAGTCATGGTCATCATTACTCTTTTGCAGCTGAGATGGTTTAAGAAGAATCGTTGGATCTAGCTTGTCTTGTTGCCCAAATAGGCCTCAAATTGATTGTCTTTTTTGACAACGCTGACATGTTCTTTTAGATTGGTGGAAAGCGTTAATCCCACCACATTGGCGAAGATTGGGAAAATGCGGTGCTCCCTGTTGACCAATGTGGCCACAGAAATTCTGCTAGGCTCCGCCTCTAAAATGAAATGGGTAGCATGAAGCAATGTCAATCCTGAATTGATAACATCATCAACAATGACAATGGATTTCTTCTTCAATTGTTCAGTTTTTCCACTGAATTGAAAACTTGCTTTGGATTTTCCTTTTACGAAAAGAATACTCTCTAGTTGACAAGGAATGTCTGTATTGGATTTGAAAAAATGAAACAGGGTTTGAGCAATCTCAAACCCCATTTCTTTAATACCGATAAAAATCACTTCATGTTGTGTCCCATAGTGCAGCTCGATCAGCTCCTGCGACATGCGCAATAGTTTTTGTTCTACTTGCTGCCCATTGAGTATGAGTGATTTTTCCATTGTCTTATATTACAAGTGGATGACCTCACCGTAAGCTGCTGCTGCAGCTTCCATGATGGCTTCGCTCATTGTTGGGTGAGGGTGAACCGTTTTGATAATGGCTTCTCCAGTTGTTTCCAATTTGCGCAATGCAACGCATTCTGCAATCATTTCGGTAACGTTGGCTCCTATCAAATGAGCACCCAACAACTCGCCATATTGAGCATCAAAAATCAATTTGACAAAACCATCCTTGGTTCCGCCTGCCGACGCTTTTCCGGATGCGCTAAAAGGAAACTTTCCAATTTTTAATTCATATCCAGCTGCCTTGGCTGCTTTTTCTGTATAACCAACGCTGGCAATTTCTGGGCTGCAGTAAGTACATCCTGGGATGTTGTTGTAGTCCAAGGCCTCTGGGTGGTGTCCCGCAATTTTTTCAACACAGATGATACCTTCAGCAGAAGCAACGTGGGCCAAAGATTGACCAGGAACACAATCTCCAATAGCATAGTAGCCGGGGATATTGGTTTGGTAAAACTTATCTACAACAATTTTACCTTTGTCAGTGACAATGCCTACTTGCTCTAAACCGATGTTCTCAATATTGGCAACTACACCAACAGCACTCAATACGATATCGGCTTCAATGATTTGCTCTCCCTCTGCTGTCTTCACTTTTACTTTACAGCCTTTACCTGTCGTATCTACTCCTGTAACTTCGGCGTTGTTTAATATGTCAATGCCTTTAGATTTGAAAGTCTTGCTCAACGCCTTAGAAACATCCTCATCCTCCACAGGAACGATGTTGGGCATGTACTCTACGATGGTCACCTTAGTTCCCATTGTATTGTAGAAATAAGCAAACTCAACACCAATAGCTCCGCTTCCCACGATGACCATGCTCTTGGGTTGTTCAGGCAATGTCATTGCTTCTCGATAACCTATAATCTTTTTGCCGTCTTGCTTTAGATTGGGCAATTCTCTAGATCTTCCACCGGTTGCAATGATGATGTTGTTGGCAGAAATTTCAGACACCTTGCCGTCAGCAGCAGTAACTTGAACTTTCTTTCCAGCCATTACTTTTCCGGTCCCCATGATGACTTCAATCTTGTTTTTCTTCATCAAAAATTGAACACCTTTGCTCATGCCTTCCGCCACTCCGCGGCTTCTCTTCACTACAGCATCAAAATCATGCTTGGCATCAGAAACCTGAATGCCATAATCATTGGCATGTTGGATGTATTCAAACACGTTGGCACTTTTCAAAAGGGCTTTGGTTGGGATACAACCCCAATTCAAACAGATACCGCCAAGCGCTTCACGCTCAATCACAGCAGTCTTTAATCCCAATTGGCTGGCACGAATGGCGGTTACATATCCACCAGGTCCACTTCCCAAAACAATAACGTCAAATTGCATACTTTGAATTTTTGGCGAAGATAAGTAT
>CANNHA010000172.1 GCA_947504275.1 Flavobacteriales bacterium | reverse complement strand
CAATAGCTTGGATGAAATTGACCCTGAAATGCGCAAAACCATGGACCGTTTAGGTATTTCCATGGATGAGCAAAAGCGTTTGAATGGAATAGCAGTGGATTTTGTGATGGACAGCGTTTCTGTGGCCACCTCATTCAAAGAGAAGCTGGCAGAGTTGGGCATTATCTTTTGCTCCATATCTGAAGCGGTTCAAGAGCATGGAGATTTGGTTAGGAAATATTTGGGAACAGTAGTTCCTAGAACAGATAATTTTTATGCAGCTTTAAATTCGGCGGTCTTCACAGATGGTTCCTTTTGTTATATCCCAAAAGGAGTTAGATGCCCGATGGAATTGTCCACCTATTTCCGAATCAACGAAGCGGGGACTGGCCAATTTGAAAGAACTTTGTTGATTGCGGATGAGGAGAGTTATGTTAGTTATTTGGAAGGTTGTACTGCACCACAACGTGACGAGAATCAATTGCATGCCGCGGTTGTGGAATTGGTGGCCATGGAAAAGGCAGAGATCAAATACAGCACAGTTCAGAATTGGTATCCCGGCGACAAAGATGGTAAAGGTGGCGTATTCAATTTCGTCACCAAACGAGGGTTGTGCGATGGATACAAATCCAAGATTTCTTGGACACAGGTAGAAACAGGATCAGCAGTAACATGGAAATATCCAAGCTGTGTATTGAAAGGTGATTACAGCGTGGGTGAATTTTATTCTGTTGCTGTAACCAACCATTTTCAGCAAGCAGATACGGGAACCAAGATGATTCACATCGGAAGAAATACACACAGCACCATTATTTCAAAAGGTATCAGCGCAGGCCATAGCAACAACAGTTATCGGGGATTGGTGCAGATCAATTCTAGCGCTAAGAATGCAAGGAATTTTTCGCAATGTGATTCTTTATTGATGACGGACACCAGCGGAGCACATACTTTTCCTTATATCGAGGTAAATAATTCTTCAGCTCAAGTGGAGCATGAAGCCACTACTTCCAAGATAGGTGAAGATCAAATTTTTTATTGTTTGCAACGTGGCTTGGATGAAGAACAAGCGATCAGCATGATTGTGAACGGATACGCAAAAGAAGTATTGAATAAACTTCCAATGGAGTTTGCAGTAGAAGCACAGAAACTATTGGCCATCTCATTAGAGGGAAGTGTAGGATAAAAAAAGACGTTATGATTGAGATCAAAGACTTAAAAGCTTCCATAGGGGAGAAAGAAATTTTAAAAGGTTTGAACTTGGTTGTCAAACCGGGTGAAATACATGCCATCATGGGCCCCAATGGTTCAGGCAAATCAACTTTGGCTTCCGTTTTGGCGGGCCGTGAAGAGTATGAAGTGACGGGTGGTGAGGTTGTCTTTAATGGCAAGAATTTATTGGAAATGGCTCCAGAAGAAAGAGCGCGTGAAGGACTTTTTTTGGCCTTCCAATATCCTGTTGAGATACCTGGCGTTTCCAATATGAACTTTCTAAAAGCAGCTGTTGGTGAGGTAAGAAAACACAGAGGTCAGGAGGCATTGTCTGCCAAAGATTTTTTGGCTTTGGTCAAGGAGAAATCAGCGTTGGTTGAATTGGATGGCCAGTTGGCACACAGAGCAGTCAATGAAGGGTTTAGCGGTGGAGAGAAAAAGAGGAACGAAGTTTTTCAAATGGCCATGTTGGAGCCCAAGTTGGCTATTTTGGATGAAACAGATTCAGGTTTGGACATTGACGCATTGCGCATTGTTGCACAAGGTGTGAATGCGATGCGTTCACCCGAGCGCTCGTTCATCGTTATTACCCATTACCAGCGCTTGTTGGATTATATCGTTCCTGATGTTGTCCATGTTTTATACAAAGGACGCATCGTGAAAACAGGAACCAAAGAATTGGCTATGGAATTGGAAGAGAAAGGTTACGATTGGATCAAAGAAACCGTTGCGTAATGGAAAGGGTGTTGAATCATTCTATTCAAAAGTGGTTAGATGCCACGTTGACTTATGATACAATCAAGCATCAAAATCATGATGCTATTGAGGATGCTTTGTCAGGTATGGAGTTTCCAAACTCCAAAATGGAGGACTGGAAGTACACCAGAACGCAAAAGTTGAATCAAGGCCAGTGGATTTTGCAAGGCTCAGAGGTAAATTCAGATCCTGAATTTCAGGCTGTTTCTCTCGTCAATACAAAAGTGCGCCATGGTTTTTTTGGCTGTCTCAATCAAGCCGCGGTTACAAATGCTTTTTCATTGGACATTGCTCCAAATGAAAGCTTTGAGGATCCTTTTCATTTTGTTATTAAAAGCAATGAGGATTGGGCATGGACGCAACCTTGCTTTGAGTTAACGGTGGGTGAGCATGCAACTGCCAAAGTTGTTTTGCATTTTATTGGAAAACGCAATGGTTTTTGCAACGCGCTATTGGATGTTACCATGATGGAGGGCAGTCATTTGGATTTGGATATTATTCAGGACAATGATGATTCCTTTTTTCAAATATTGGACATCAGGGTAGATGAGGCGAGCAGATCACATTGCAATGTTCTTACCCATACATTGAACGGAGGGTGGACAAGAAACAACTTGTGGATGAGTTTGAATGGTGAGCATGCTCATGCCGCACTTTCAGGATTCTATTTACCTCAAGATGGTCAGTTGATAGATAATCACACTGTAGTGGATCATCGAGTTCCCAATTGCACGTCCAACGAGTTGTACAAAGGTGTTTTATATGACAAGTCAAGAGGGGTGTTCAATGGAAAGGTTTTCGTAAGGAGGGATGCACAGAAGACAGAAGCTTATCAGAGCAATAAGAATATCATGATGAGCGATGATGCAACAATGGACTCTAAGCCAGAGTTGGAGATTTATGCAGATGACGTTCGATGCAGCCATGGTTCAACAACAGGTCAATTTGATGAAGAAGCTTTGTTCTATTTAAGGGCAAGAGGATTAAGTGCATTGGGAGCAAAGCAGTTGCTGGTATCAGCTTATGTGAATGAGGTGATCAACCGTTCCAATAATGCTGAGGTGGTGACTTTTGTGAAGCAAGAGTTGTCTGCAAGAGGCCGTATCATTGCTGATGAAGTATGAGTGTCGGTTCAGACATATTGGATATCCGAAAAGAGTTTACCATACTGCATCAGCGTGTAAGGGGAAATGACCTGGTATATTTTGATAACGCGGCCACCACTCAAAAGCCTGATGTAGTT
>CANNHA010000171.1 GCA_947504275.1 Flavobacteriales bacterium | reverse complement strand
ACACACCAGCTCGGTATCACGTATTTTACATGCGGTATCAGGTAAGCCGAAATCCAGAAATCATGCATCAATGGAGATGGGATGCACAATGGAAAATAGATGAAAACAGCAAAGCCCATTGTCGAATAGAACAACACATCTCCCATCATTCCGTTGGCTGGCTCAGTGCGGTTGAATACGACTGGAAGCCATTGAACAAATCCTGGCAAGTTGTGGTACGGCAAATCTTCTATGCCATCCCTGATTGGGATTTGAGAATCTACATGATGGACAGAGAACTAAAAGGAGGCATGAGCATCCCCGCTTACAGTGGCAGGGGTAAAAGAACTTTTGTCATTGCACAATACCAGTATCAATCGTGGAGATTGGCTGTAAAAATTGAGCGGCATTCTTCAAAGTCCACCGAACCGTTACCCTTGGTTACCTCAGCTGATATGCAACTAGAATTTACCTTTTAATCGGAGTAGCAAAAAGGTTAAAAATCCAATTGTATTTAAATACAAAATACTGCGTTCTTTGTAAAAAGACTTGAATTCAGAAAAAGTAAGCATTCCTGCAATCCTCGGAACCATGGCTTGGTGTAATTTGTAATCAGCTGGTGTGCCATTCAAATAAAAATAATCATACTGCATGCGCAAATAACGTTTCAACACCCTGGGCTCTATTTCACTCACAAATCGGTCAATAAATATCATCTCAGAACGGGCGTCTCGCGTAGCCTTTCTATTCTCCTCCCAATGCACCAGCACTGCGCAGACAGGAAGTTGCTGCCAATGGTATGCTTTTGCATAACGGGCAAAAAAATCAAAGTCCTGATGGCGCTTCAATTGCTCGTCAAATTGAACATTGAGAAACGAAACCCGATCAACAATAAAACTGGATGTTTGCGCAAATCCACCATCCAACAAAAAATTCACGGCAATCATGCCTTCTCTCCATTCCTTTGAATGCTTGGGATTGGCCGCTCCCGACCTTACAATCTTGGATTGTGAAAAATAAGCCCCCTGTATTGGCTTCAAATGCTTTTTACATTGCTCGATGTAATCCACCTCCCACTCATCATCACTATCCAGGAAAGCAATGTAATCCGATTGGGACAGATGTGCACCTTTGTTTCTAGCTACATTGGCATTGGACTTTGATTCCAATCTGTGGTAATGCAAAGCGCTCCATTCCTTGAATTCTTCCAAAGGAAACAACTCCGCGTCAGAGGCGTCATCCATTACCCATACTTCATCCACAGGCAACGTCTGTTGGTAAACAGATCTCAAAGCACGAGTCAACTCTTCCCTTCTATTATGAACGGGAATAACCACAGCCAATGTGCTCTTCCTCGTCATGACAAAAATGAATTGATTTGTTGAAGGTGAATGTCTGATGTGTGGTTGAATAATATAAATTGCTTGGCTTTCTTGGTCATTTCCCTGGAAATATCCAAATGCTGAATGACCTCCAACATCGCATGGGCCATGGCTTCCACGTCATGTTCGTTCACCAAGTAACCGCAGCCCTCTTGAACAATATCTGCAATACCAGCATGACGGGTAGATACAACAACCAAACCCGCCAACATCGCTTCCATCACAGCCACTGGGGTCCCCTCTTCATCACCATTTTCTGCGACAACTGAATGTTGTACAAAACAACAACTTTCAGAAAAAACACTTTTAATCGCGGCGCGATCCAAAACACCGTGAAAATGCACCACCTGAGTCAAATGATGCTGGTCGACATAATCTTGACAAATGGCGAGTAATGGTCCTGTGCCAATAACAGACAACTTTACCGCAGGGTCTTGAAGAAAAACTTGATGAAAGGCTTTAATCGTGGTCAGTGGCGATTTCTTTTCTACCATTCGACCGAGCATTACAAACTGCTTTCCATCAGGCTTGGGAGAAACATGCTGGTACTCAACATTGGCACCGCAAGGAGAATACAAAATGGCATCAGGTCTTGCACCCATTTGTACAAGGCGACGCTCCATTTTTCTTGAAACAACAACATATCGCGTTGTTGTATTTTGAAACAACGATTGATACTTGAGTTGATGCTTCTTCAAAATCTCATAAACGGAAATATCAAATCCATGAAAATTGATTACCATTGGAATTCCAAGCCATTCTATCACATCTGCATTGGCAACCGCAGTGGTTCCGTATTCGATATAAACCACTTCTGGTCTATTGCGCTTCAAAGAGAGAAACAAACTCCATTGCTCCCAGCCCCATTTCTTTCCAAACCAAAGGTTGTACAAACGAATCGACCACTTGGACAATTTGGGGAAAGAAACATCATTGCACTTGGTGGGCTGCTCTCCATCATGATAAACCCACAAAACACGGTTCAATCCTTCAATGTGCAACTGTATGAAAGTCTCGGAATACGTGTGCTTGGATGGAGTGAAAAGTGCAATTTTCTTCATGGACCAAATTTATCAAATCAAGGGTTCAATAGTTGATCATTGATTTCACCGGCAAGATACGCTGTAGACCGATCCTGCAAATCACCATGAATTGAAAACAATTGTTCATGCGCAAATCTGGGCTTAGCTCCGCTTTCATCAATGATGAAATAGCGCAGACTAAGCTTTGGGAAATAAGAATAAAATAATTCAGCATCTGAACGAGAGAGAAACACAATGGCCCTCAAATGTGACCAATTTGCTCTGTATTTCATTCTCAATTGAAGGGCATTCCACCATTTCATTGAAGTCAATTTAAACCCATTGAAAAAACCAATCCAACATCCCTTGTTGAAATGAAAGGGAAGAATCTCCGCTTCAATACCCATCTTCAATTTCTGACATTCAATTCCATCTGTTGTATCAAAAAACAATACTTTGCCCATTTCTGTCGGGATAGAATCACCCATTTCCTTACGGTGGTATCGAATCAGCTCCATCAGTTTTTTTGAAAAAGGCTGGTTGAGTTTGCCACTCATCATTTGATACAGCAACCAACGCTTTTGATGAAACTGCTCGTTGTGTTCTTTCCCCGCTGTCATTCCTGAATCGTGGATGCGGTAAAGGCTCCAAGTTTCATTGAATCCTTTGAAATAACCAAACTGCGCGTGCCACATGTACATGGCCAAATCCACGCTGTGTATTTGCTTGAACCAAGAAGGTCGACAAAAATGTTTAGCCCTGAAAACAAATGATGTAGTATGAAAAGGAGAATACTTGGATATCACATCATCCAATTGCATCAAATCTGGAAGTCTTTTAAACATTGATT
>CANNHA010000170.1 GCA_947504275.1 Flavobacteriales bacterium | reverse complement strand
TGCAATGACAAATTGTTCTGTTTCAAATTTGCCTGCCACTGAAACGAAAACGGGAAGTATTTTTTTTAATTCTTGTTTCCTGCTGCCGGGAGCCAATAGAATAATGTCGTGCGTTGGTGTTGTTGTATTTTGATTCAATGCCCAGTCGTCAAGAAGCGGATGTCCTACAAAATGTGCGGTATATTGGTGCTTGGCGTAAACTGCTGGCTCAAAAGGTAAAATGCAGTACATGGCATCGATGTACTTTTTGATGTCATGGACACGACCTTCCTTCCAAGCCCAAATAGTAGGGGAGATGTAGTGGTGTGTTTCAATGCCATGTTCCTTAGCCCAAGGTGCCAATCTTAAATTGAAACCAGGGTAATCAATAAATATGATTTTGTCAGGTTGAAATTCAAGGATTTGTTTTTTGATTGTGGCAAAGTTTTGCTTGATGGTGCGCAGGTTTAAGAGCACTTCAACAAAACCCATAAAGGCCAATTCACGGTAGTGCTTGAGTATTTTAACCCCAGCGCCTTCCATTTTCTCGCCACCCCATCCACGCATTTCAATTTGAGGATTGATCTCCTTTAATGCATTGGCCAGATGTCCGCCATGCAAATCACCAGAAGCTTCACCTGCGACCAAGAATATTTTCATTTCAATAAAAATAAAGAGCAACAGGAACGCTGCATATCACCACGTACAAAATACCTCTGCTGATTTGAAACCATTCTTTGCGGATGAAGTAGTAAAATAGTACAACGTCGACTAAAATCGAAACCGTAACCACTTTGTCCTGGTACATGGCGGTGACGCCATAGGCGAGATCATTGAAAAAGGTTGTAAGGTTGGTTGAAGTTCCCAAAGTGAAAACCAGTCCGAACAAAATAAAACCCACAGCTGCTCCAATGATGCCCAGCGCAATGCCATAAGGGACGGTGTCCCACTTGCTTTTAGAAACATTACTCATGATTCAGATCCCATTGTTGAAGATGCGGCAAAGTATGATAAGCGGTGAGATCAAATTGCACAGGGACTACAGAAACGTAGTTGTGTTTTAATGCAAATTCATCGGTATCCTCACCTTTGTCTTTGACCATGAATTCTCCGGTCATCCAGTAGTATTTTTTTTGAAACGGATCAATACGTTCTTTGAATTGTTCCATCCACATGCCTTGGGCTTGACGGCACATTTTGATACCATTGATTTCTGTTCCTTTTGGGATATTGACATTGAGACAAAGGTTTTCGGGCAGATGCTCATCGGCTAACATTTGTTTTACCAAGTGAATGGCTACTTTTTGAGAGGCTGTAAAATCAGCGTCTAGGCTATAGTCTAGAAGTGAGAAACCTATGGATGGAATACCTTCTACAGCACCTTCTATGGCAGCGGACATGGTGCCGGAATAAATGACATTGATGGAAGAATTGGAACCATGATTCACGCCACTGACGATGAGGTCAGGTTTTCTGTCCAACAAGGTGTACAATGCAATCTTCACACAGTCAACAGGTGTTCCACTACAGGAAAAGGCTTTATTTGCATAAGGCACTTCAGCGTCATTGACGCGAATGGGATGGTGAATGGTCACCGCATGACCCATTCCGCTTTGGGGTTTGTCAGGTGCAACAACAACGACATCTCCCAAAGTGGACATGGCGAGTGTTAATGCGTGTATACCTTTGGCGGTGATGCCGTCGTCGTTGGTGACCAAAATCAATGGTCTATCTTTTCTATGCATGTTTCAAAACTAATAAGGATTTCTATCATCTTTGCAGGAAATCAAATGAGATTATGAACGCTTACATCGTAGAGGGTGTCAGAACACCGATAGGAAATTTTGCAGGAACTTTGGCCCCCGTGAGAACTGATGATTTAGCAGCGCATGTATTGAAAGCGCTGATTGAAAAACATGGCAACATCCACCCATCCATGATTGATGATGTCATTATGGGATGCGCCAACCAGGCGGGTGAAGACAATCGAAATGTAGCGCGCATGGCATTATTGCTGGCGGGTTACCCAGTGACCGTTCCCGGTGAAACAGTCAATCGTTTGTGCGCATCAGGAATGAATGCCATTGCGCATGCAGCTCGGGCTGTGCATTGCGGAGAAGGTGATGTGATGGTGGCGGGCGGAGTAGAGCACATGACCAGAGGACCTTGGGTTATTTCCAAGACCAGTAGCGCTTTTGGTAGAGATGCGCAGATGTTTGATAGCAGTTTTGGATGGCGCTTTGTTCATCCCAAAATGAAAGAGGATTATGGCGTGGAAGCCATGGGAGAAACGGCTGAAAATTTGGCAGAACAATTCAACATCTCAAGAGAAGACCAAGACGCTTTTGCATTGTCATCGCAACAGAAAGCAGCACGAGCGCAGCAGGAAGGAAGATGGGAGAAAGAGATTGTTCCTGTGGCTATTCCACAGAAAAAAGGTGAACCCAAGATTTTTTCGCAGGATGAATTCATCAAGTCCAATAGTTCGCTCGAAGTGTTGAATGGGTTAAAAGCGGCCTTCAGAAAGGGAGGCACGGTTACGGCAGGAAATGCATCAGGATTAAATGATGGGGCGGCAGCGTTGTTTGTCATGAATGACAACGGGTTAAAGAAGACAGGCGCTAAGCCATTGGCGCGAATAGTATCTACCGGAATCAGCGGAGTAGAGCCAAGAATCATGGGCATCGGTCCTGTGGAGGCCTCTAAGTTGGCATTGAAGAGAGCAGGATTGACCATGGACGACATGGATATTATTGAATTGAATGAAGCCTTTGCTGCTCAAGTATTGTCTTGCACGCGGGCATTGGGATTGGCGGATAGTGATCCAAGAATCAATGTCAATGGAGGAGCCATTGCATTGGGACATCCGCTGGGGATGAGTGGTGCGCGCATTGTGAACAGCGCGGCCATTGAATTGAATTTGCGACAAAAGAAATACGCTTTGTGCACGATGTGTATTGGCGTTGGACAAGGCTATGCCATGGTAATCGAGCGAGTATGATATACGCTTTTAACGGATACATTCCGGTAGTGCATGAAACGAGCTTTGTGCATCCACAGGCAGTAGTAACGGGTAACGTTATTATTGGAAAGGATGTTTACATCGGTCCCGGAGCGGCCATTAGAGGAGATTGGGGAATGATTGTGATAGAAGATGGATGCAACGTTCAAGAGAATTGCACGATACATCAATTCCCGGGAGTCGCCATTACTTTGAAGGCGGGAGCGCACATAGGACATGGAGCCATCATTCATGGAGCCAATAT
>CANNHA010000169.1 GCA_947504275.1 Flavobacteriales bacterium | reverse complement strand
TCTGGCAATCCATTGGTGTTGTTTACCGCAGCATTGGTGATGGGAATGGCGCCAGCTGGTCCTTGTAAAGTGAAATCGACTGTCTGAATGGAACCACTTTCTATTGGCTCGCTGAATTGAGCAATCAAAAAATTCTGGTTGCATTCTGATTCAACGCTGACAACTGCGGGGGAAAGGTTGTCATACAGTGCAGCTGTACTTTGTCCAAAGTCTATATTGAAACCACTGGTGCTTTGACTCCAATTCATCACACACAATGCGTAGGTCTGCCCTACGATGGCATTGATGTCTTGATTGAATGCAGGGCCATTCAAATTGCCTGGACCATTGCTGCTTCCTGTCCCCCCATTGGCGGATGAAATGCCTGTTGGTCCATTGCTGAAAAAATCTCCATAAGAGTTGCAACTTACCTCAATGGCAGTTGATCCAATTCCTGCACAACCTGAGTTGGTAATGTCAAACAATACCCAATCGTAATCATCGGCATTGTCCATGGGATTCAAAACAAAACTGAGATTGCCAGCTTGCTGCACCGTAAAGGTGTACCACATGCTGGCGAATTCTGCAGCATTGCATCCTCCAACGTATTCCGGAACACCTATTGTATTGCTGGAGTTGGTTTCTTGATAAAAATCATTGCACAATGAAATGGCGCTTCCGCAATCATTTTGCGAAAAGGTTTGCAATGAAGCAAACACCATTATTGTCCCAAATAGGAATTTCTTCATGTTAAGGCTGAGGTCTAAATTAAACCTTTTCTTTATTATTGTACAATGAACAAGTTAAAAAAAGGGATTCTCATCGTTGGTATAGGGCTATTAACCGTCATTGTTATTGTAGCCATTTATCTCTGGCAAACTCGACCTCAATACAGTGGTGATATCCAATTAACAGGGTTAAGTGCGGAGGTCAAGGTTGAATTTGATGCCTATGGAATCCCGCACATACAAGCGGAAAACAAAATGGATTTAATGAAAGCATTGGGCTATTTGCATGCGCAAGACCGATTGTTTCAGATGGAGTTAATGCGCAGGGTTGGAAGTGGAACTTTATCTGAAATTGTTGGACATGATGGTCTGAAGGTGGATGTTTTATTTAGAACGATGGAACTCCCTCAATATGCAGAACAAAGTGCTGAACGATTAAAGGACTCTACCTCATTGGCCTATGTACAAGAAATGAACGCCTACTTGGAAGGCTTGAATGCCTTCATTGATCATGGCGCAACACCTGTGGAATTTCATTTGATGGGCATTCCCAAAAAACATTTTGAAGTCAAAGACATGTTTTACATTTCGGGTGCATTGGCCTTTAATTTTAATCAAGGACAAAAGACAGAACCCATTGTTGATTACATCGCCAAAAATTATACAGAGCAGCACCTCAAAGACATTGCATTGTATCATGATTCAACAGAATCTTTTATTCCTAGCAATAATTTGAAAGGCCTTGCGGAAGAAAAAGCAATCATTGACTACATGTTCTCTGTTACCAGAGATTCCTATTACCCTATTTATCCACCCTTGGATGGTTCCAATGCATGGGCCATTTCTGGTAAGCACACTAAAAGTGGCAAGCCCATGTTTTGCAACGATACCCATATTGGTTATATGATGCCGCAGACTTGGTACGAGGCACATTTGCAATGTCCCGGATTTGAATTGTATGGACATTTTTTGGCCGGTGTTCCATTTGCCTTGATCGGTCGCAATCCCAATTTGACCTGGGGCATAACCATGCTTTTGAATGACGACATGGATTACTTTTATGAGAAACCAACTGCAGATAAAAAAAGTGTAACTGTTGGGGATAAAGTGTATCAATTGAAACAATCGACAGAGGTGATACATGTTAAAGGAAGAGAGGATACAACCATTACTAGAATTTCTGGTCCTCATGGACCAATGATCAATACAGTTACTTCATTATTGGCTGATAAGAATTGGATCAGTTGTCATTGGACTTATACTCAAAAGGACAACAATACTTTCAAGGGATTTTGGGGCATGAACCAAAGTAATAACATGAAGGAATTTGCATCCGCATTGCCCTATATCCACGCTCCTGGTATTAGTTTGAATTACGCTGATGCGCAGGGAAATATTGCTTGGTGGGCAACTGCATCTTTGAAAAATCGATTGTATTTGGATAATCCGTGGACCATTGCTGACGGAAGTCAAGCCTTAACCCTACCATTTCGATACATTGACTTTAAATACAATCCATCAAACATAAATCCTCAAAGTGGAATTATTTATTCGGCCAATGATTGGCCGCAGGAGGTTAAATTACCTCTTCATAAACCATTTTGGTATCCCGGATATTACAAGCCGCAATACAGAGCAGATCGAATCATGAAACTACTTTCCGCTCAAGAAGGTTGGGACAGTGAATCCATGAAATCGGTCTTGAATGATGTTACAAATGATGCAGATAAGGTAATGTGGTATGCAATGAAGAGTTTGGCTCCAAGTTCTATCCTTGAAAAATTGCAGACCGTAAATGAGAAATGGCAAGGAGAATACACTCCATCATTGGTTACCCCCACCATTTATCAAACATTGTTGTACTATTACATGCGGATGGCCATGGAAGATGAATTGGGATCGAAAGCTTGGGAGTTGTTTTGCACCAATCATCAATATCAAAAGGCATATGGACATTTGCTTTGGCAAGAACATTCTCCATGGTGGGATGATGTGCGCACTCCACAGCAAGAGAATCGTGCGATGATTTTGGCCAAAGCATGGGAGAAGACTTGGTCAATTTTGACAAGGGAGTACGGTGAAAACCCAGCGCTTTGGAAATGGGAAGAGTCTTGTCAATTGGAGATTGGACACCCCATTGGCAAAGTGGCGCTATTGGCTCCATTCTTCAATGGTCCCAAGCATCCCGTTCATGGCAGCAATGAAACCATACATCAAAGTGGGTTTCATCCAGATTCATTGGGACATTTTAAGGTGCTCTTCGGATCACAAATGCGCATCATCGTTGATTTTGGAGATGCCCGCAATGGATGCAATGTGACGCCTACCGGACAGAGTGGACATTGGTTGAGTCAGCATTACGATGATCAACAAGAATTGTATGCCCAAAGATGTTTTAGGAATCAAACAATGAAGAACCAGAAATTTGAAGGTGGTACAAGCTTGGTTTTGCACCCGTAAATTATTTTTTTTGAATTAATTGATGAATTAGGTCTGTTTTGCAAAAACAAGGGCTATTTTTGCCAATCGCCCTTTTGGAATGAACGACACCGAATCTGCCATACAAGAAACCCCTGTAACTGAGAAAGTCCTATATGACTATCAGCAGGCAGCACTCGATAAAATTTTTGATCGTATTCAAAAATTTCCT
>CANNHA010000168.1 GCA_947504275.1 Flavobacteriales bacterium | reverse complement strand
AGGTCAATCAAAACATGACTACTCACAGGAATCTGTGACAATAACTCTTTCAACAATGGTTTATTTAGGAAGGTTACTTCTGTTTGAAAACGCAACAGATAATTGGTTTCCAATTGATAAAGATTGACGCCATCATGAAAATTTCTTTTAATCACGTAAAAAATACCAATCAACATTCCGATACCGATTCCTTTTAGCAGTCCCAAAAATAATATGGCCACTACGGTGATGAAAAATGGGATAAACTGAACCTTTCCTTGTTTCCATATTTCAATAAAAATGGAAGGCTTTACCAATTTGTAGCCCACCATAATCAACACCGCCGCCAAAGATGCCAGAGGCACTAAGTTCAGCAACTGTGGAATAAAAAGTATGCTTAGCAGAATGAAAATTCCATGCAGAATTGTGCTGGTTTTATTGGTGGCTCCGGCTCCAATATTGGCCGTACTTCTCACCACTACCGAGGTTACTGGTATTCCCCCTAATAGACCTGAGATGGAGTTTCCAACACCTTGAGCGATCAATTCTCGATTATTGGGCGTGCTTCGTTTTAAAGGATCCAGTTTATCAACGGCTTCAACTCCCAAAAGACTTTCTAAGCTGGCCACCAAAGCAATAGTTACGGCAATGATCCAAACATTCATTTGGGTAACTCCGTTAAAATTTGGAGTAATTATTTTACCTGCCCAATCTGACCAATGCTCAACCACGGGAACATTGACCAAATGTTCTGGCAACATCGCCATATCGGTGCCTCTCCAAATGAAAGTCATCAATATGCCAACAATAACAACCAACAAAGATCCTGGCAAAAATTTCAAGGTCTTCCATCTTTTGACCAAAAAACTATCCCAGACCAATAAAAAAAGCATACTCCCTAACCCAATGATAGCAGCATTGGGCGTTATTCGTAATAAAGCCAAGGCTACTTCAGTGAAAGTATTTTCACCATCGGGCTGAGTAAAATCCTCGTCCCCTTCAAAATTATGATCAAAACCAACCAAGTGTGGTATCTGCTTTAAAATGAGTATCAATCCAATGGCGGCCATCATTCCTCGAATGACATTATTGGGAACATACTCGCCCAACTTTCCGGCTTTTATCAATCCAAAAACAATTTGAAGCAATCCAGCTAAAACAACAGCTGTTAGGAATAGGGTATAATCATTCAATTGAATAACAGCATTGGCTACCAATATGGTTAAACCAGCTGCTGGACCACTCACACTCAAATGTGAACCGCTGATCACGCCGACAACAATGCCTCCTACTATACCTGCTATCAATCCCGCAAATGGGGTTACTCCTGAGGCCAAAGCAATACCCAGACACAATGGCAAAGCCACCAAGAAAACCAAGAGGGCTGGAAATAGATTGTCTTTTATCTTATTCATTGATTATTTTTCAAAGCTTTAAAATGCGCCAGAAACAATGACCAAACATCACGCTTCCAATGCTCTGTCAACCAACCTGCATGTTCTTCAGGCACACCTACGTGATTGAAGTGAATGCGTGTTCCGCCATCTTCCATTTCCGACAATTCAATGTGAACCAAAGTATGGATACCGCGGTAAAAATACTCATGTCGCCAAGCCATCACAATAAATTCATCTTGCTCCAAACTCAGGTAATACCCACTAACTTTTTTGTTTTCGGATATAAAGTATGTTCCCGGTTCAGAATGAAACTCAGCATGCAATCCTGTTATCGCATAAAAAACTTTGGCATCAGTTAACGCCTCATAAACTTCATGTTTAGATGCAGGTATTTCTGTTATCTGAAAAATGTTCTCTGTTTTTAATTTCATTCTTCAAATGTTTTAATCATTATACATTTCGCGCACAATCATCGACAGCTTTCGCATGTACTCTGATCTCAACCAATCTCGATAACTCTCGGTACTCTTGGAAATACAATAGCTAAAATGTTTAACGCGACTTTTGACATCCATTTCCAAAACCTTGACCAATTCCAAGGCGTCAAAAACATCTTCTGCATTCTCTTTCACAATGGTGGCATGCTGTTGAATACTCAAATCCAAAACTTCCTTGGCTTTGCGTCCAGCTTTCATCAAACGCAAATAATGCTCTTTGATATCAAAATCAATGACGGGTGAATTCTTAAAACGATCCCTCACCTCAGGTGTCATCTCATATTTGGTCTCGCGCTCCATCACATCGTCTGAAACAATGCTCTCAATGTATGCATTGGGATGTGCAAATATCTCTTGCCAATCAATATAGGAATCCCACAATCCAAAGCGCTTTGAATTATTTCCCAAATCAATGACGTTGAATTCTTCTTTTCCAGGTATCAAACGTGATCCGCGACCAATCATTTGGTGATAAAGCGTCAATGATTTGGTGGCTCGATTCAAAATAATGGTCTCTACCGTGGGTTCATCAAATCCCGTTGTCAAGATGGAAACGGAGGACAAAATGGCATTGGGCTTGGTGTGAAACCACTCCAAAATTTCCTTGCGTTCTTGCTCGTTGTTGGTGTTGTCCAAATGTCTAACATCATATCCGGCCTCCAAGAACATCATGTACACTTGCTTGGAAGTATTGATCCCGTTGTTAAAAATCAATGTTTTGGTCCCTTTTGCAATTTGCTCATATGCATAGAGCAACTTCTCTTGCATGAAAATATTGCCGTACAATTTCTCTGATGAAGAAACGGTGTAATCACCATTAATCCCCAACTTCAATGAATGCAAACTGACATCGTATGAATACATATTGGCCTTGGCCAAATACTTCTGATCAACCAAACTTGAGATACTCTCACCAACAATCAACTCATTGTAATTCTCATTCAAAGGCAACAAAATGTTTGAGCTGAGTGGAGTAGCGGTAACGCCTAGAATAATGGGTTCATCAAACCATTTAAAAAGCTTTCTGAACGAATTGTAATGGGCTTCATCGACAATCACCAAACCCAAATTTTCGAACTTCATGCGCTCATCTTTGAGGCGATTGTTGAGCGTTTCAACCATCGCTACAAAACAGTCATGATTTTCCTCCTCATCCAATTCCTTCACTTTGCTGACAATGATTTTGTTCTTCACACCAAACTCCTTTAGCACGCGTGAAGTTTGTCCCAATAACTCTACACGGTGCGTAAGAATCATGACTTTCTTACCTGTTTCACGAATGTAACGTTTGGCTATTTCAGAAAAGATAATGGTCTTTCCGCCTCCCGTAGGCAATTGAAAGCAAAGATTGTAATTGACAGGAAATTTTTGAATACGATCAAAAATTTTATCGAGTGCTGCCTGCTGATAGTCATATAGGACTTTCTCAGTTACAGTTGTTACTTCTATGGCAGATTCGGTATCGTTCATTCCAAAAGGGCGATTGACAAAAATAGCCCTTGTTTTTGCAAAACAGACCTAATT
>CANNHA010000167.1 GCA_947504275.1 Flavobacteriales bacterium | reverse complement strand
TTTTAGGATAAACAATTAAATGTAAATTTGTATCAGGACAATCACTAAAAACAACAGTTAAACTGTAAACTTTTTTTAGGACGGGTCACGCTGCTCAGGCAGGAGGGGAGATTCCACCTTCATCCCACTCCATTCCCTCATCCCTTCATCACCTCATCACCAGTATCCTTCTAATCCCGGACGCAACGAACGCTGAATCCCGCTCTCTTAGCCCCTGAAATACGGTTTATGGTGGCGTAGTTGGCTCCCAACACTCGGTACCAAGCATTGGCAGAAGTAGGTGACGTAGATGTCCACCAATAGCCTAAGCTATTCAGGAAACCGCCTGTTCCGTTGGTCCACCTGTAGCCACCTCCAAGCGCTGAAAATCCTGTGTTATTGTTGGCGCTTAAGTTAGGAGCATCCCATAAAGTGGTACTCTTCAATCTTCCTCCCTGATCTGTTCCTCTGACCCAGGTATCAAATAAAACCTGATCACTGACATTTATTCCCAAAGCATTTTCCAAATACATCCATTCACAATCAGAAGGAACATGCCAACCCGTTGGGCAGAGTCCACGGGTATCGGTCACCGCAAACCAATTGTAAAGTTTGCCATAAGTGGCATCATTAGCGATACTATTGGCATAAATATGAAAAGCTCCTGAAGATGTGTTAGACCAATTGGTGTTGGTCAAACCAGAAGGAATCAAATCACCATTGCGGTATTGATCTGTTGCCAAATTATCAGCAAACCAACATTGACCGCCGATCTGAACCAAATCATAAGTAAGACCATCGTAAGTCAATGAGGTTTGACCACCGCACCCAGTCACACTAATGACTTGGGCAGAACAAGTGGCATTACCGGGAAGCAATGCCGCACCGGTATTTGAGGGAGTTCCTGCACATTGACAACTGGAATTGATAACATCGTTCGATGTATTGGCGTTATTGTCATTACAAGCCGCACCTTGAATCAAACAAGAGCCATTGTCCACATTGGCAGTAGCATTGAAATTACAGGCCTGTGGATTGGTGCAGCCATTCACAATGGCCTCACCTGCACATTGGCAATTGGCATTGATGACATCGTTGATGGTGTTGGCATTGCCATCGTTACAAATTGTATTTTGGAACAGACAAGAATTATCATTCTGAGTAGCAGCAATATTGTAATTACAAGCAGCGTTGTCTGTACAGCCCAATACTGGAGGAAAGTTTGCAGCACTTATTCCAGGGACAATCGTAACGTTATCACCTATAATCAATGAATCACCCACAGAACTAACCCGCAATGGAACCTCATGGGTGTACAAAGTGTAAGGAACACTCAACATCTGCTGTGTGCCCATGTCGGTGCTGCCCATCATCACATGCAAAAACTTGGCTCCATTTCCCCAATTGATATTTTCAAAGTTGCCTTGTAATACAACACCATTGCCCACCACGCAACTCACCAATCCTTGGGCGTTGCTGATGAGAGCATGACTTTCTTGGTAAACTACCGTTCCATTGGCGGTGCCGTCATGGATCATGAAAGTTAACACCGCTTCACTGCTGGCCATCACACTTCCGTCTGCGTTGCGCATTACCGCTTGGTACGGTATCCCTTGAGGGGATTGGGAATGGAGGGATGAGGAAACAAATAGAGCGAGAAACAGAAAGAGAGCGGGAATGTGTTTTTTCATGTTCTTGGTTTATAGCTCAAATATAATGAAAAAAGGGATGAGGAGATGAAGGAATGAATGAATGAAGGAAGGAAGGAAGGAAGGAAGGAATGAAGGAATGAAGGGATTACTTTGTTAAGCCCCGTAGGGGCGTTATATTAATAGGACGGAAAATCAATCATGCCGACCCGCGCCAGGGATGGAAGCGGCATCCTTTTGGGGAATGAAGGAGGGTCGAAGCATGCTTCGACCCGACGGAATGAACCAAAAGATACAGCGGACAGCCCGATGAACGGTGGTGAAGCAAAGCGGAGCCACCGGACAGGCGCCATGATCAAAGGGATGAAGGAAAGAGGCAATGAGGTAGCGAGAGCATGAAATGCGATTCGCTATGAGGTGAAAGCACGGTATGTTAATGCCTGATATTGAACATCAATGAGCCGATTCGGGTCATATCCATTTGATTAATCATTTCAATCCTTAATCAAGCAAAAAATGAAGAAAATTTATTGGCAAACAATACAATGTGCATCGTCTCATAATTTATTATGTCGCTCCTATTAATATTACGCTCCTACGGAGCTGGATGCATATAAAAACGCTTAGGAAATTAAAATCCCTACGTTCCGATGTTCGTTAGAATGACTAGCTTCTCTAGCGAAGCATCGCTACTGTTTCTGTTTCTGTTACTCGCTCTAAAATGACCACCCCGTCACGGCTCCGCCGTGCCACCCCTCCTTTCCGCTACGCGTTAGGAGGGGAGATTCTTTCCGCTATCGATAATTCATCACTCCATCACCTCATCACTCCATAACTTAAAAAAAAAGAGAGCCGAAGCTCCCTTTTCCAATATTATGTGTGAAGTTCTTAGCCTTCGTTAACTACTTCAAAATTAACTGAAGCGGTTACCTCTTTGTGCAATTTCACTTTGGCTTCGTAAGCACCCAACATCTTGATGTGCTCTTCTACCAAACTGATGCTCTTGCGATCAATGTTGTGTCCTTCTTTGGCAAATGCCTCAGACAACTGGATGGTGTTGATGCTTCCAAAGATTTTACCTGTGTCAGATGCCTTGGTAGCAATCTTCAAAGTCAATGCAGACAACTTCTCAGCCAAAGATTGGGCATCTGCCAAAATTTTGGTTTCCTTGTGTGCGCGTTGCTTTAAATTCTCTGCCAACATCTTGCGGGCGCTCTCTGTTGCCGCTACTGCATATCCACGTGGGATTAAGTAGTTGCGTGCATAACCAGGCTTTACATTGACTACCTCATCTTTGGCACCCAATTTTTCAATGTTTGATTTTAGAATAACTTCCATGATTGTTCCTCCTGATTATTTCAACATATCACCTACGAAAGGCATCAAGGCCAAATGACGGGCTTTCTTGATAGCTTGCGCAACTTTACGCTGGTTCTTTAATGATGTTCCAGTAAGACGACGAGGAAGGATCTTTCCTTGCTCATTACAAAGCTTCAACAAAAAGTTGGCGTCTTTGTAGTCGATATACTTGATACCCGACTTCTTGAAACGGCAATACTTGGCTTGCTTGGTTTCAATCTCGATGGGATTTAAATAGCGAATTTCTCCATTTTCACTCATTGTGTTCAATTTTAGACGTTCAACTTACTTTTTTTCTGCCTTATTGCGGCGAGACTCCGCGTAAGTCAAATGATATTTGTCCATGTGGGTGGTCAAAAAGCGCAAAATGCGCTCATCTCTGCGGAACTCCGTTTCAAACGGATTGATAACATCTCCAGCAGCTTCGAACTCCAACAAGTGGTAAAATCCGGTTGTTTTCTTCTGGATA
>CANNHA010000166.1 GCA_947504275.1 Flavobacteriales bacterium | reverse complement strand
CAAGTCCTTAGTAAAAACAGAACAGCAAAAGTTCTTGGAGTCAATTATAGATATTCCAGAAAAGGAATTGTACATCGCGGATATTGCATGTGGTGCTGGGACTTTGACTTATCATATCAATGAGTATTTCAAAAACAAGAATCATCGATATTTCTTGTTGGATTATGTCGAAGAATCCATTGAGTTGGCAAAACGCAATTTGGTGGAGGGAAATTTTGAATTTCATGTTGGTGATATGTGCAATATGAACAACGTGGAAAATGAAACTTTTGATTTGATGTTTTGTTGGCAGACTTTAAGTTGGATAACGCATCCAAAGGAGGGCTTGCTTGAATTGATTCGGGTTCTTAAACCAGGAGGAAAATTATACTTGAGTTCTCTTTTCAATTTGGATTATGACGTTGATATTTTCAGTAGCTTGACAGATCATACCCGTTCAGAAGACGTCCGCAATATACCCAGTGCATACAATACTTTTAGTGAAAAGACAATAAGTTCTTGGATGGTTAATAGCGGTGTTAGGCTCAAGTTTCATAAGTTTATTCCAACGGTTGATTTTGAAAAAGTGTCAAGAGGAAGAGGAACACACACAGTAATGACAGAACAAGGAAGAATTCAGATTTCTGGTGGATTGCTCATGAATTGGTATGTTCTTGAAATAACAAAAGATTGAAATGAACCGCACAAAGTTAGTTGTCGTTACGGGTTCAGAGGGACTTTTAGGTAAAGAGATGGTTCTGGATTTAACGAAAAAAGGATTTCATGTTATACGCGCCGATAAGTCATTGGAAGACTCTGGTGACTGTTACTATCTAGATATTACTGATCAAGAAAGTGTCCAATCAATGTTGAAGAAGTTGTTGGCAAAGCATGACTATATTGATGGTTGGGTGAATAACGCTTATCCACGCACAAAAGATTGGGGGAAAGATTGGAAGGATATTGAGTTTACATCATGGCAAAAGAATATCGACATGCATTTGAATGGATATTTTTTGTGCATGCACAAGGTAAGTGATATTATGACCAGGCAGGGCTTTGGTTCAATTGTGAATTTATCGTCTATTTATGGAGTTGTCGGTCCGGATTTTTCAGTTTATGAGAATACAGAAATGACGATGCCTGCTGCATATTCGGCAATCAAAGGAGCCATAGTTAATTTAACACGCTTTCTTGCGGCGCGGTTAGGGCCTGACGGGGTGCGCGTCAATTGTGTTTCGCCAGGTGGAATTATAGATGCTCAGCCCAAAGCGTTTTTGGATGCTTATTGCAAGAAAGTGCCAATGCGAAGAATGGGTACTCCTGCTGATATAGCTCCTGCAATATCTTTTTTAATCAGTGATGAATCTCAGTACATAACAGGCCAAAATATTATTATTGACGGCGGTTGGACAGCAATATAATTAAGTACAATGAGGTTTATTTTGGTTGGATCAGGTCAGCTCGGCTCACGACATTTGCAAGGAGTATTAAAAAATCCGAATATCACGGAGGTATGGGTAATAGATGAATGGAAGTCTTCATTGGAATTGGCGTATCAACGAAGCAGTGAAATTCCCCATCATGCAGTCATTCATTTTCAAGATGGATTTTCAAACCTTCCGGAGGAGGTGGATGTTTGTATAATATCCGGTACTGCTAATGTGAGAATGGATCATATTAAAAGCATTTTGAAAGAAGTTAAAGTGCGTTTTTTAGTTTTGGAGAAAATATTGTTTAATTCATCGGCTGATTTTGAAGAATCCAAGTTGCTTTTCTCTAAATATCCAGACATGAAAATTTGGGTGAACCATCCTAGAAGGATGTTCAAGTTTTATCAATTGGTAGAGACTTTTTTTGAGTCCATCGAGAACGAGCGATTTGTTGTTGATATCAGTGGTAATGATTGGGGCATGGCTTGCAATGCCCTGCATTATATTGATTTGTGGTGTTTTTTAAGAAATACAGAAGTTGATCAGATTGATTTTTTCAATCCAAATAATACTCTTTTAAATTCTAAAAGAATTTCTTTTATTGAGGTTCATGGTTCGATAAAAGTTGATTTTGCCAATGGTGATGCGTTGCAAATGACGTCAGAGATTTTACCAGATTTGAAATCCATTTCAATAACCGTAAAAGGAGAACGTGTTGAGTATGTGATTGATGAGTCTGAAAGTTTGCGTTTATTCAACAAAGAAGATGGAGATAAAATGATTGAAGGTGAGATTGAGTATCAAAGCAGTCTTTCTAAAGAGTTAATAGACGGACTATTGCAACATGGCAAACTACCTTTGACGACATATTCTGAAGCGTTTTCAATGCATCAGAAGTTTGTTTTATCTGCTATAGATTGGTATAATTTTAAATTAGATAAGAGCGAATCATTTATTCCAGTGACATGAAGAAGATTTTGTTGGTTGGTACCGGTTATATGGCCAAAGAGTATTTTAGAGTATTGAAGGACCTGGATGTTGAGATAATGGTAGTTGGACGAGGTCAAACAGGCGCGGATGAGTTTAATAAAGAGTTTGGAATTTTACCGAAGACAGGAGGAGTTGAAAATTACTTAAAGACTTGTTCGGAAAGATTTGATGGCGCGATAGTGGCTGTTGGGGTAGATGTGTTGAAGCGCACAGCCATAGAGGTACTGCGATTGAACTGTAGCCGTATTTTACTTGAAAAACCAGGAGGTCTTAATTTTGATGAGATTCTTGAATTGCATGAAATGTCATCAAATATTGATTCACAGATATTCATCGCATACAATAGAAGGTTCTATTCTTCAGTCAATCAAGCGATGAAACTGATAGAAGAGGATGGAGGAATTCTTTCTGGTAATTTTGAGTTTACTGAATGGTCTCATGTTATTCAGGAGTTAAAGGTTAGTGATAACATCAAAAACAATTATTTTTTGGCCAATTCTAGTCATGTTTTGGATTTGGCATTTTACTTAATGGGCAAGCCCAAAGACCTTTCAAGTTTTGCAGACGGAGATTGTGGTTGGCATAAGCCTTCGATTTTTGCGGGCTCAGGTATAACGGATAGGAACGTGTTATTTAGTTATTCTGCTAATTGGGAGTCAGCGGGGAGGTGGGGAATAGAGCTTTTAACCGCAAAACGGAAATTGGTATTGCGTCCAATGGAAAAATTGTTTGAGCAAAAATTGGGTGAGTTGACAGTGAATGAAGTGAATGTAAACGAGGCTTTGATTGATGATAAATACAAACCAGGTGTGTTTAAGGAAGTTCAAGCGTTTTTATCTGAAGGTAGTGATTCTCCGCTAAAGACGCTTGATGAACAAGTACAGGATATTATTTGGTTGAACCAAATATTGAATGGCAAAAAGGACAGCATGTAAAATATGAGCCAAGTTCGAAGCACCTTTCTATTGTTCTTGACTCAAATTGCTTTGAAGGGGAGTAGTTTTATAAGGCAATTATTGTTGGCTTTTTTCCTTGGGGTTTCAAGAGATGTTGATTTGCTCATT
>CANNHA010000165.1 GCA_947504275.1 Flavobacteriales bacterium | reverse complement strand
GTTGGCGTTACCAATCCAAACATTTTATCGAATCATTTTCAAGAATCCCACTTCTGCAGGAGTCAAGTGTCTGTATCGACCTCTGGTCAAATCTTTTTTGGTTAAACCGGCATACATAACGCGGTCCAGTTTCTTAACGCGGAATCCCAATTTTTCAAACATGCGCTGAACAACACGGTTTTTGGCGCTGTTGATGCGAATACCTACTTGCTTTCTGTCGGTGTCTGCATCTACAAAAGCCACTTGCTCTGCTTTTACAAAACCATCTTCCAATGAAACACCATCGAGCAATTGCGCCAAGTCTTTTTGGGAAATCTTTTCGGTCAATTCAACGTGGTACAGCTTGGCGTAGTCATTTTTTGGAGCTGTCAAATGCTTGGCCATTTCACCATCATTGGTGAAAAGCAATAACCCTGTGGTATCCTTGTCCAGGTTTCCAACAGGGTAAATGCGCTCCGCACATGCAGAATGAACCAAATTCATAACCGTTTCTCTGCCTTTGGGATCATCCATGGTGCAGATAAATCCTTTGGGCTTGTTCAACAACACATAACGGTATTGCTCTGCACGGATAACGCGGTCATCGTATTTCACCACGTCTTTTTGTGGATCGATTTTCAATCCCAATTCAGTAACTACTTTTCCATTGACGGTGATTAACCCTAGACCAATCAACTCATCAGCATCACGTCTTGAGGCGATGCCTGCCATGGAAAGGTATTTGTTCAATCTAATCTGACCATCGCGCTCTGCCCTTGAAATAAAAGCTTTTTTGGGAGTGAAGTCAGTATCCAAATCTTTGCTGCTTTTTCTAAAGCGTGGCTTTTGTTCTACTTCTTCTTGTTTGTCAAAACGCTTTCTGCGGGTTGGCCCATTGGACTCAAACTTTTTGAAAGGACGTTCAGATCCCGAACGTTCGCCGCGGGGCGTGAACGCCGCACCACCTCTTTTTGGACGATCTGTTGACGTGCGCTCACCATCTGGTTTGCGGCGTGGCGCTTCACCATCACGGGTGGGTCGGCCAGTAGCTGCGGTTTTTTTGAAGCCGCCGCCTTTGATGGGGCGTTCCCCTGCAGGACGCTTTCTATCACGTGGTCCATCCGCAGATTTTCTGTTGTCTTTTTTTACAAAGTCTTTTTCAGGCTTATCTGAGCTAAACTTGGGTTTATTGTCTCCGCGACCTCGGCGACCTTTTGGGGCCGAACCTCCGCTGGATGTTCTAGATGTAATTCTTGCCATGAAAAATGATTTTGGCAAAATTAGGCAATCTAGAGCGAGCGAGCGGAAATCAATAGCGGATAAAAGTAAGATTCAATGTGAGAGATGCGCATTTTGGGTCCACTTCCAAAGATGGTGATGAGGTCAAACCTGGGCTCTTTGACAATTTTATACCGTTGGATATACGCATGCGCACTTTTCATGATCCTGGTTTTTTGTTGCCCTTGAACGATGCGGTCCGCAGGAATATCAAAGCCATTGCGTGTTTTAACCTCAAAGAAAACAATGTCGTTTTCTCTTTCCGCAATGATGTCAATTTCAAATTTCCCCAATCGCCAATTTTGTTCCCGGATGCGGTAGCCATTTTCTTTGAGGAATTCTACAGCCTGATATTCGCCGTTTTTTCCGATTTCTACAGTATTCAGTTCCATGGTTGTTTTAATTTGCACAAAACTATTTGTCATCCATGCAAAAGCTTATTCCATACTTGTTGTTTTTTATGCCATTTTATGTTCTTGCTCAAACCCCTGAGCAGACAGTGAAGCAAGGCAGGGAGTCCTATATTTATTGGGGATACCATAGGAATTTTTATGCACCGTCAGATATTCACTTTCAAAGCAGTAGGTATGATTTTACAATGTTTGATGTAAAAGCCAATGACATGCCAGCCAAAAGTGAGCAGTACTTTAAACTCAATGAATTCTCAGTTCCACAGTTCAATTTTAGAATGGGACAGGAGTTGAAGAACAATTGGTTTTTGTCTTTGGGATATGACCACCACAAGTATCGTTTTACAGGAACTCAGAACGTTACCATCACAGGTACAATAGATGCGACAGCTGCAGATTATTATCGGTTGACAAATTTTGGCGAGATAGCGGAATACACAGGAAGCTTTAATGGAGATTCACTGTTGTACAAGCGACAATTCATGGATTTTCATCACAGCAATGGGATGAATTACATCCGTGTTCAATTGGAAAAACGTGGAACTATATTACAATTTCCTAAATTAAAATCGCGCATTGATTTATACGGTGGGGTAGGGGCAGGAGCGGTGATTTGTTGGACCGATTTCACCTTTTTGCGCCAGCGCTATTTGAACAACCTGCACTTTAGTGGCATTGGTATCAGTGCTGTTTATGGCGCGCGATGGGTGTTTAATGATCGTTTCTTTATCCAGCACGGCTTTCAAAATGGAATCAATTTCTTGTTTGATATCCAATTGGAGAAAAATGAAGAAACAGGCATGGCGCCAGATGATGCTGGAGCCAAGGCCTCACAGAACATCCACTATTTTGAGCGCGGCGTTCAGGTGGGGTATGTTTTTCGTGTTGGCCAAAAGAAGAACAAACAAAAGGTGAATAACCCTCATTTTTATTGATTTTATGGAATACCCAATGCATTATCCCATGCCCGGCGAGCGCTGGAAACACTACAAAGGTGGTGTGTATGAAATCATCTCCTTGGCTAACCATAGTGAAACCAAAGAGCCCTTGGTGATTTACAAGAGCGTTCCTTTTGGCAGCGTTTACGCTAGGCCTTTGTCTATGTGGCACGAGCCCTGCACGCTCAATGGAGAAACCACTAATCGTTTTACTTTGATACCATAAAAAAAGAAGGCACGTGGCCTTCTTTTCATTTCTATTGTCAATTTAAATTTACATGTGAATGGCGCGGTTAGAAGTTGCCGCCATAGCCGCCTCTTTCAAACTTTCTGTAAACGTGGGGTGTGCGTGACAGATGCGCGCAATGTCCTCAGCTGTTGCTTTAAACTCCATCGCCATAACGGCCTCCGCAATCAAATCCGCACAACGTGGACCGATCATGTGAACACCCAATACTTCATCTGTGGTTGCATCAGCCAATACTTTGATGAATCCATCGGTATCCATGCTGGCGCGCGCTCTGCCACTGGCTTTGAAAGGAAAGCTTCCTGCTTTGTAGGCAATGCCTTTGGTTTTCAATTCTTCTTCTGTATAACCAACAGCCGCTACTTCAGGCCATGTGTAAACCACTCCAGGAATCAAGTGGTGGTTGATGTGGGGTTTTTGACCCGCTAAAATTTCTGCTACATAAACACCCTCTTCTTCAGCTTTGTGGGCCAACATCGCCCCTTTAACCACATCGCCAATGGCGTAAATGTGGGGCTGTGAAGTTTGTAATAAATCATTGGTGATGACACGTCCTCTCTCATCCAAAGCAACGCCTGCTTTGTCTGCGTTTAGTCCTTCTGTGTATGGTTTTCTTCCTACAGAAACCAACGTGTAATCTCCTTCCAAAACCAACTCTTCTCCTTTGGCGTTGTCTGCTTTTACAACAACTTTTTTACCTGTATTCTCAACTGAT
>CANNHA010000164.1 GCA_947504275.1 Flavobacteriales bacterium | reverse complement strand
CCACTCTCTGAGTTATTTAATCGGCATTTTTGCTCAAGCCATTCCAACGCAATTAAAACTTCAGATGCATAATCTTTAGGTTGGCTGGATAAACCGATCAATTGTGCAGGGACTATACCCGATATTTCCTCAACCACATGCCAATAATCTTCTATTGTATATCCTATCGTTTGGGTATTATACTTCAATAACATCGCTCGCATTACATCGTCAAGTGACTTCTCGCCGGAGGTAGATTTTATTATGAACACATCGGTGAGAAATGCCAAAAGCGCTCCTTCATTATAAATAGACACTTTCCTTCCAGGAGTACCTTTTACATATCCATCTACCCAAGTATCAATCGAGCTGTCTAAAAGAGATGATGAAAATCTTCCGGGATTATTCAAGTGCGTATTGAGCCAATCCAAAATGCAAGTAACCATTTTCTCCCAAGACCAAACTCCAGATTGCCACAACATCAATTCACCGTAATAAGTGGTAACTCCCTCTGTAATCATACCTGTTGGGGTATACTGGGCTTGGGTATAATCATACGGCAACAAATCCATTGGCCTACAATACTTGACATTCCAGGCGTGAAACAACTCATGTGACGATATCGATAAAACCTCGTCATAAAAGATGTCATCATCCACATCTCCCTGCCCCATCACGACCATTGTAGAATTCCAATGTTCAACACCATGTCGCATGCGATGAGGAGTAAATAAAAACATATAATGATAATCGCTGCAAGGAAGGCCATTCATTGCCCGCATCTGATATTCCGTAAATTGAATCAACGAAGAGTAATCACCGTTGCTCCATGCTTTGGGCAATTCTCCTGCGCTATGACAATTCAGTTGGGTCCCATTTATTTGCCATTGGAATGAATGAATCAATGGTGCAAAGAAAAATGGGCTATCTGCCAATTGGTCAAAGTTCTTGGCTTCCAGATAGATTTTTCCATCTACATTCTGAATGGGCAAACCTCCGGCATAATTCCAGTTGTCTTTTAATTCAATGGTTAGTCTGATGGGTTCCCTTTCTTTTTGTTTTACAAAACAAAAAAGATTAACAGGATTAACATAAAACAAAGTGTCCGACAAAAAGCTACTACCAGCATTGAGCTCGTGAATACACCACTCATAGGAAACCTGAATGGTTTGCGACACATTGGACTCAATTCGCCAATGGTTGGGTTGGATCTTAGCGACGCTGAGCGAATCGCTCTCTCCAATAACGCTAAAATTTCTGGACCACTTGACAAAGTTGCCCGGCTCATACCTTCCGGGACGCCAGAAGGGAAAAAACAAATCTGAAATCCCAGCTGGAATAGCCCATTTCATTTCAATAAAAAATGCTTTTTCTGGATCTGTTTTGGAAAGGCCAATGAAATACTCGTTCATTTCTTATCAGGGCTATTCATACATCCCGATGGTCGACTGATATTGATCCAATCGCAAATGATGGGCGCTATGTCTGTGATGGACAAGGATTCGTTGATAACTCGATTAAAAGTGATTTCTGGTAAATCATAATTCCAAATATTACCAAATAAAATGAATGGTACGTGGGTGTCATACTCATAACCAGAGCCATGTGTCGTCCCTTGCTTGCCATATTCAATCCAACCCGGTTTCAAGACATAAATCACATCACCTGAACGCTGTTGATCAAAACCTCGTTGCACACGTTCTGCAAAATCTTCACGGGCAATACTATAGGACAATTCAGCATGTGTATAGGCTGATTGAACGCCTTCAAATGAGCATGCCCAAATGACCACTTCTTGTTGAATGGACTTTAAAGACAATTTCTTCTGTTCAATCCACTCCCTATTTAAAAAGACATTCTGATTGGATTCGTTGATGATCCAGTCACCTGCACCATACTTCTCAACCAGTTTGTTTTCCAAAAACTCTTCCAGCTTATCGGATACAAAGTTTCCTGCTGCCAATTTATTATCCATCATCATAGCGGGATTATTAGCGGCCCCGTGATCAGCCGACAGGAAGATCAAATAGCTATCACTGCCAATGGTGGTATCCAAATAATCGATAAAATTGCTCAAATCCCTGTTCAATCGCAAATAAGTATCCTGGGCTTCTCTGCTGTGCGGACCAAACTGGTGTCCAACATAATCCGTTGCAGAAAAACTTATGCACAGCATGTCCATTGCATCATTCTGTTGACCCAAATGCTCTCCTTCAATGGCTGCTTTAGCAAACTCAACGGTCATGGTATTGCCAAAGGGAGTGGCTTTCAACAAATCAAATTGATTGTTGAGGTTGGCCAATTCAGACAGTTTGTAAGGAAATACAGGCTTAATCAAACCTTTAAATGGCGCTTCATACGGGTTGTTGTCGGGAAGACTTTCATCGTAAATGCTATCGGGGTACAACAAGTTCCACTCACTCTTTAATACCTCTGCCCCATATCCTTTGGCATTGAAATCTTGAACCCACTTGGGAAGTTCTTTCATGCCATACCAGGATGATGTGGCCCAAACGTCTTCTTTGCCACCGATGTACCAATAGGCAGCATCAGCTGAACGACCGGCAGGTAAAATGGCCCCTCTGTCCTTTAAACTGATCCCGATGACCTTGGATTTTCCGTTGGACATCAATTTTAACTCATCACCAATTGTCGTGGACATCATATGCACGGGAGACATCTTTCCTGCATCACTCACAGTCCCAACACCCGTAACATTGGTATCCTTGGCGCAATACTGAAGTACATTTCTTTTTTTATCGTACCAATCATTGGCGATGATACCGTGTGTTGTTGGCGTTGTCCCTGTATAAATACTCGCATGTCCTGGACCCGTGTAGGTAGGTACATAATTGTAATGGGTATTGGAATTGGAAAGACCTTCGGAAATCAATCTGGGAAACCCTCCAGCGTCCAATTGAAAATCTTGCTCAAATCGCTGTAAATAATCGTAACGCATTTGATCGACTGTAATACCAATCAATAATCTAGGTCTCTTTGAAATAGGGGGCTCGCTTACAATAGCGGAATCCAAATACGCATATTCTACGACATTAGAAACAAACTTTTTTGACCTGCAAGACAACAAGATAAAACCGAGAAAAGAAAAATAAACAATTTTTTTCATGTATCAAAAATACACGAAGAACATTGAAGCTAGGCTAAATCTTTAAGATTGAGAAAGAAGATTTCTCAACTGCGAGCGCAAATGAAAATCCTCTTGAAAAACAGAAATCGCTTTCAGTACAGATTGGTTCAAGTAATCTGGCTCCCAGGGCTTACCGACGTATCGAAACAATTCCATGTGATGCAAAACTTTCAAAACATTGTCTACCTCCGCTTGACCGGTGAGCATCATTTTTTTGGAACGCGGGCAAATTTCATGCGCTTGAATCAAAAAATCAGAACCCAAAAGACCGGGCATCAGGTAATCAGAAATAATCAAAGCCAAAGGCTGTTGTTCATCCGAACTGAGTTGTTTGACCAATTCCAAACCTTCATAACCACTGGAAGCTCGCTCGATAATAACATGGTCGGGAAGAAAACGCTCCAATTGAATTCTGAGAACTTCAAGAATAAAAGCATCATCATCAACCAATAAAATGGAGAACTGCTGACTCATTATTAT
>CANNHA010000163.1 GCA_947504275.1 Flavobacteriales bacterium | reverse complement strand
TGAGGGTATGAGCTTTACAGAGTTTACCTACCAGTTGATTCAGGGTTATGACTTTTATTATTTGTGGAAACACCATGGCATCCAATTGCAAATGGGCGGTAGTGATCAATGGGGTAACATCACAACAGGCACTGAGTTGATTCGTAGAATTGAAGGGGGTGAAGCTTTTGCTTTGACCACGCCATTGATTAAAAAATCGGATGGTACCAAGTTTGGGAAGACCGAAGGCGGAAATATTTGGCTGGACCCTAAGCGCACCTCACCGTATAAATTTTACCAGTTTTGGCTTAATGCAGCAGATGCGGATGCCCCGGGTTATTTGAAGATTTTTTCAATGAAGTCGAGGGTTGAAATAGAGGAATTGGTCACCACGCATGAGCAAGATCCTGGTCGAAGAATGCTTCAAAAGGCGCTTGCAGAGGAGGTGACAGAGCGTGTGCATGGGAAGGAAGCTTTGGATCAAGCCATCAATGCCAGTCAAATATTGTTTGGCAATGCAGATATTCAGGCCATGAGAGCTTTGGACAATGTGACCATTCAAGAGATTTTTGAAGGGGTAGGACAAGGTCATTTGGATAAACAAGAGCTGACAGAAGGAATGCCGATTGCTCAACTTTTGGTAAAAAGTGGATTTATTACTAGTAATAATGAGGCGCGTCGAGCTTTGCAGGAGAATAGTATCAGTGTAAATAAACAAAAAGTAGGAGCAGAGACCAACATTCAAACTTCAGACTTGTTAAATGAAAGATACTTGCTTTTGCAACGAGGAAAGAAGAATTATTACCTGGTGGATACGCAATCCTAAGAAAAGAAAGAAATATTGATAAATATTCTTTTTTTTCTGCTGAAGAAATGTGCTTTCATGATTACTTTTGCACCGCTAAAATTTGCTAACAAGGCTCAAAGTCTTGAAAATAAAGGAAGTATGTTAAGAATTATCGCTTGTGTCAGTTTCATTTTGTTAGGGCAATGGACCATTGCTCAGCATGATGTTTCAGCGCATACAACAGATACTTTGCATTCAGCAGAAGTTGTTCATGCTGATGCTGGTGAGGAGGAGAAATTCAACCCAGGAGAAATGATCATGCACCACATCAGTGATGCGCATCAAATTCACTTTATTGGCCAATTGTACATGCCTCTTCCTGTAATCGTTTGGAATCATGGTCATCTTGATGTTTTTATGTCAAGTGCATTTTGGAATGGTTTTGATGAGCATGGTGAATTGCAGTTTAAATCTTACACGGCAACTTCAGGTGTTACTTACGAAAATCATCATGAGTCTATCGTTGTTGCTAGTGCAGAAGGACATGATGATCATGCAGCATCTCACGAGAAGCCGATGGATTTTTCAATTACCAAGTCTGTGTTTGGAATGTTGTTCATTATCGTTTTGATGCTGATTATTTTCCGTTCTGTTTCGGCCAAATACAAGAAGGGTGGAGCTACCAAAGCACCAAGCGGATTGCAGAATGCCATAGAGCCATTCATTTTGTTTGTTCGTGATGAAGTGGCAGTTCCTTCGATTGGAAAAAAGAAGGCTGGCAGATATATGCCATTTTTGCTCACTGTATTTTTCTTCATTTGGTTGTGTAACATGTTGGGTTTGATTCCTTTCTTAGGCGGATTCAACATAACAGGAACCTTGAGTATTACCCTGGTATTGGCGGCTTTGGTATTTTTAATTACGTCATTCAGTGGAAATGGACATTATTGGGGCCATATCTTCTGGCCTCCTGGGATTCCCTTTGGAATCAAGTTGATTTTGGTTCCCATTGAAGTGTTGAGTATTTTTATCAAGCCTACGGTATTGATGATTCGTTTAACAGCGAATATCACTGCGGGACACATCATCATTTTGGCATTTGTCGGGTTGGTGTTGTTGTTTGGACAGACCAGTGCGGTGGCCGGATATGGAGTAGGAGTAGGAGCGGTGATTTTCATGATTTTCATGTTCTTCATCGAGTTGTTGGTCGCCTTTTTACAAGCATACGTATTCACTTTATTGGCGGCGTTGTATTTTGGGGACGCAACCCAAGAACACCATCATGAAGGGGATCATCATTAATTAGAAAACAAATCAATAAAAACCATAAATTAACAAAAATGGAACTATTATCAGTTTTATTAGAAGCAGGAATCCAACAAGGATTAGCTGGAATCGGAGCAGGATGTGCAGCAATTGGTGCTGGTATCGGTGTAGGCCGTATCGGTAGCTCAGCATTAGAGTCTATTGCTCGTCAACCAGAAGCCACTGGCGATTTGCGTGCCAACATGATCGTTGCGGCAGCATTGGTTGAGGGTGTTGCTCTTTTCGCAGTTATCGTTTGTTTGTTGGTGGCATTGGGATAATCCCACTGTTCTAAACATATAATTTTAATTCTCATGGAAGGATTGTTAAGTGTCTCCGTGGGCACAGTCTTTTGGGCGTCTATTGCGTTCATTGCTGTCCTTGTTATCTTGAAAAAGATGGCTTGGGGCCCTATCTTGCAAACGTTAGAAGAGCGTGAGCAGGGTATTGCCAATGCTTTGAAGCAGGCAGAATTGGCCAAAGAAGAAATGGCTTCTTTGAAATCAGGCAACGAACAGTTGTTGAAAGAGGCTCGCGAAGAGCGTGACCGCATTTTGAAAGATGCCAAGGAAATTGGAGACAAGATGCGTGCTGAGGCCAAAGAGAGAGCAGCCCAAGATGGTGCGGCTTTATTGGCCAATGCGCAACGTGAAATCGAAACCCAAAAGAAGGCCGCCATCCAGGAGTTGAAAAACCAGGTAGCTAGCTTGTCCATCCAAATTGCTGAGCAATTGGTGAAGGATAAGTTGTCTGATGCAGAGAAGCAAAATGCTTTGAATAGCAAATTGATTGAAGAATTGAAAGCCAACTAAGATGTCTAGAATCGCATACCGATACGCCAAATCATTGTTAGACTTGTGCATTGAGCGCAAAGAAGTAGAAGCTGTGTCCAAGGACATGGCTATGCTTCATTCTACATTGATGGCCAGTCGCGATTTGGATTTGATGTTGAAGAGTCCAGTAGTGAAGGGTGACACCAAGCTCAAGGTAATGGACAAGGTTTTTCAATCCAATATTCATACTACCACCAATCAGTTTATTCATCTGATGACTGAAAAAGGTAGAGAGGCTTTCTTGAAGGAAATCGCAGAGTCATTTTCATCATTGGTGCGCAAACACAACAACGAAGTATTGGCTTTTGTGACAACTGCAGAGGTCATGAATGAATCAACGCGTCAGGCTATTTTGAACAAAGCCCAGTCTTTGACTACAGAAACCGTTACTATACAAGAAAAAGTAGATTCTGACTTGATTGGTGGATTTATTATTCGTGTAGGTGACAAACAATTGGACGCATCCATTGCGAGCCAAATCAAACAACTTAAAAGAGATTTTTCAGAGAACGAGTACGTTTCTGAAATTTAATATTTGACAAAACAAAAAGTTATGGCAGAGGTTAAACCAGGCGAAATTTCAGCCATCCTAAGAGAGCAACTCGCAGGATTAAAAACCCAAGCGGATATCCAAGAAGTGGGTACCATCCTTCAAGTAGGTGATGGTATTGCGCGTATCTATGGAATTTCCAACGTTCAATCAGG
>CANNHA010000162.1 GCA_947504275.1 Flavobacteriales bacterium | reverse complement strand
TCGGGAGAAATATTGTCTCCAAATACAATATAAACTTCTTGGTCCATAGCAGGCAATTGTTCCCCCAATACAGTGGACGGGTTGCTCAATACGGAGCGGTACTCTCTATTGATGACCCCTTTAATGGTGGCCAACCCACCATCTCCTGCCTCCTTTTGGCATTGGGAAAAAAGCAAGAGCGCGCCAATTCCAATAGTAAAAATGTACTTTTTCATATCTATTTCAAACATAATCATTTTTTTTAAATCACCAGCCTGTTGTGCACAGGAATTGCCAACGCTGCCATCGATAAACGCACATTCTTAATTTGACTCAATGCTTGATAACATTGCTCTAATGTTGCGCCCGTCGTCACCACATCATCCAAAAGCAAAATGTGCTTCCCTTCCCACCTTTGTGGATCTAGCACCTCAAATGGATTTTCAACGGGCGAATTCCGCATGATTCTCGATTTCAAAGTTTGGCTTTTGTTTCCCTTGCGCTTGATGAGTATTTCTTTTTCCAAAGGAATATTCCATCGCTCACTCATGGGTTCTGCTATGCAATCACATTGGTTGTATCCTCTTTTCCTTTTCTTCTCATTGGTGAGCGGAACTGTTATGATGGCGTCCCATTTTGGCCTTCCATATTGCCGCTCAATTTTAAACGCCCACCACTTGCCCAAAGCTATTCCAACTTGCGGACAGTGCCGGTACTTCAAACTGTGCAAGACATCTCTCACCGGTCCACTCTTCTCCATTTTCAAAAAAATCCATTGCTCCTCCCACGAGCATCGACCAAAAAAAATCTTCCGCATCTGAGGATGATTGCGCATGGCCAAAGAATGTGGCAGCGCATTCAAACAACGCATGCACAGTCCATCTTCATGTTGGTACAAATCCCATCCACATTGGGCGCAATTTCGGGGATAGAAAAGCCGAAACATGGCCATTAGGTATTGCGACATCTTTTGCATGGCACAAAATTTCAAAGAACCCAGTTCACCCGCAAGCATCATATAAGGTGCATATATTTTCGCAATTGCAATGATATGTGTACTTTTGCGCGCACATGATGACCATCGAAGTTTTAAAATCAAAAATTCACCGGGTAACGGTCACGGAAGCGGACCTCAACTACATCGGTAGCATTACCCTAGATCCGCTGCTGATGGAAGCCGCCAATATGATCGAAGGAGAAAAGGTTCATATTCTCAATTGCAACAATGGCGAACGTTTTGAAACTTACATCATTACCGGCGAACGCAACTCTGGAGTTGTTTGTTTAAATGGTCCTGCTGCAAGACGTGTGGCCGTAGGAGATATCGTTATTGTTTGTTCATACGCATCCATCGAATTTGAAGCTGCAAAAACCTTTAAACCTTGGATTGTTTTTCCCGATACTGCATCCAATAAAGTTTTAGTACCGTGATCAAGGGCTTAAAATATGCCCTGTTTCTGTGCATAGGCATAGGATTGGCATATTATGCCTCTATGGACGCCGATTTTGATACAATTTGGAATGCGGCTGCCAATCTGAATTGGGGATGGGCCTTCCTTTCCATGTTAGCCAGCTATGTCGCCATGATGTTCCGCGGATGGCGCTGGCGCATTTTGATTGAACCGCTGGGATACACCACCCGAGCATCAAGCCCAGTCCACGCAGTTGCCTTTGGTTATTTGATGAACGACTTGATTCCTCGCTCCGGTGAAGTAGCGCGTTGCGCAGTCCTCAACAAAGCCGAGGAAATTCCCATGGACAAATTGGTAGGGACGGTGATCCTTGAAAGATTGGTGGACACGTTGAATCTATTGATGGTTATCGCCTTGGTTTCTTGGCTCCAATCCGATGCGCTTGTTGCTCTTTGGAACAAAATTACAGATGCCAAAGCAGCCGCTCCTGGTCAAACTCAAGAAAAAAACTATTTGTTAACCTATATCCTCTTTGCCGGATCTTTGGCTACTCTTATCGGTTGGTGGGCACTAAAAAAACTCCAACACATCGCATTTTTTGGAAAGATTTATACTTTTATCCTTGGAGTTTTGGATGGTTTAAAATCAATCTTGGCATTGAAACAAAAAGGCTGGTTCACCATTCACACAATAGGCATCTGGGTGTGTTGGTTGTTGATGGCTTACTTCATGATGAAAGCATTGGCTGATACCAACTACATGAACATGTCGGATGCGTTGTTCTTTTTGGTTGCGGGTAGTTTTGGAATGGTAGTGCCTACACAAGGTGGATTAGGCGCCTATCACTTGACATCCAAATGGGGATTTGAGGCCCTGGGTTACGCTGGAACATTGGGGTTGACCTTTGCTTGGATTTCTTGGTTAGGCAAAACCGTTATTGAGATTATCGTTGGTGTGATTGGTTTTGTAGTTTTAGATCAACGCGCAAAAAAGAAAATCGTTGATACCACAACTTGATCAATGGAAAAAAGAAGGTAAAAAGATTGTTTTTACCAATGGCGTCTTTGACATCTTGCATGTTGGACACGTTTCCTATTTGCAAAAAGCCAAATCCTTGGGAGATATCCTCATCATAGGTCTCAATGATGACGACTCCGTCAGAAAATTGAACAAAGGTCCTGAAAGACCCATCAACAATGAATTGGCACGCAAGACCGTTTTAGAAGCCCTGCGTGCAGTGGACGGGGTGGTCATTTTCAAAGAAGAAACTCCCTTGGCATTGATACTTTCTATTCAACCAGATGTGTTGGTTAAAGGTGGCGATTACGATCCTCATCAAACAGACCCTGCACACAAGCAGTACATGGTAGGATCAAAAGAAGTCAGATCTTGGGGCGGATCAGTAGAGGTGATTGACTTTGTCGCTGGATTTTCAACAACGGCCGTAGTCAATAAACTCAAAGCGTAATTACTGCGCTGAGAATCTGAAAACGATTGTTCCATTTTGATTAGCCTTCCCCAATACAGCATTAAACCGCCATTTCTTAGCATGTGCCAAACTCTCATCCAACAGACATTCAAAATCTGTTGAGGAAGGATCAATACTGGCCGACTTGACTTGCCCTTTGTCATCTACGACAACATTCACTTTAACCATTCCACCTTGTTTACAACGATAAGTGGGCTTAGGTCCATTGCTTACTGTTCTTCCTGCCAAACTCCATTCAGCGGTTACTGCACCTGCAGTATTCTTTCCTGAGGGCGGCGTAGGATCTTTTTCTGGTTTATCGGGATTTGCCGGATTGGGATCGTTACGGGTAGGCTTGGGGTCGTTTTTGTGCTTTTCCTTCAATTCATCAAACGTGCGCTTGGCGTATTCCTCCGGTGACATTTCATTGCGTTGACCCGTATGGTCATAAACACCATCACCCAACTCGGCGCCTTCCATGGACATCACATTGCGCAATGGCCCTTCCTGCTGATCTCCATTGGCAGAGGGAGTCTCCTCTTCAAACTGCAAAGGAATCTCTTCCTGGATTTCTTCATTCACTGATGGATCTGCGGCATCGTATCCATTGGAGGTTGTAAAAAAGACAATGGCTGTTGTAAAAACTTGAATAGACACAGCGATGAGAAGCGCCTGCATGGCCCATTTCCAACCACCTGAAGGTCTCTCCGACAGTATAAAATCCAAGTTTGTCTTCACCCACTAAAGGTAAACTGATTTTTGATTGAATAAAAATTCAATTTTCAGCTTATATTTGTTTAAATACTCAAAACAATGAAAAAGATTTTTGCATTCGTAGCCTTCATG
>CANNHA010000161.1 GCA_947504275.1 Flavobacteriales bacterium | reverse complement strand
GATGTGAATAATGAGCGCCAAGTCCTACTACATTTGTCTCACAATTTAACCATGGCCTCAAATACTCATAAACTAAGCGCCGCCGGCGTGTTGGTTACCCTCGGAATCATTTTCGGAGACATCGGGACTTCTCCATTGTACGTTTTGCGATCCATTATACAAGATCGTCCCATCACTGAGGTGTTGGTTTATGGCGGTGTCTCGTGTATTTTTTGGACGCTGACGATTCAAACTACTTTCAAATATATTTTTCTGACACTGCGCGCAGACAACAATGGTGAAGGTGGAATTTTTTCACTTTTCTCATTGGTGAAAAGAAAAGGCAAATGGCTTTTTTGGCCGGCGATGATTGGTGCGGCTACCCTCTTGTGTGACGGAATTATCACTCCGCCGATTTCCGTAGCATCTGCCGTGGAAGGGGTCTCAGTTTACAATGATTCCGTTCCGGTTTTGCCCATTGTATTGGTCATCCTTACCCTAATTTTTGTGATTCAACGTTATGGAACCAAATTGGTTGGTGCAGCGTTTGGCCCGATTATGCTGGTTTGGTTCAGTATGTTGGCCATTTTGGGTATTTCCCAGGTCATCAATCATCCAGAAGTTCTGAATGCCATCAATCCCAAGTTTGCCATTGAACTTTTAACGCAATACCCCAAAGGTTTTTGGTTGTTGGGAGCGGTATTCCTTTGCACTACGGGCGCTGAGGCGTTGTACAGTGATTTGGGCCATTGTGGACGAGAGAATATTCGGGTGAGTTGGATTTTTGTGAAAGTTGCTTTGGTGCTGAATTACATGGGTCAGGCGGCATGGATCATGCAACAACAAAGTTTGAATGATGTCAACCCTTTTTATGCCATCATGCCCGATTGGTTTTTGTTACCGGGCATTGTTATCGCTACCATGGCAGCCATCATCGCCAGTCAGGCATTGATTTCAGGGTCTTTTACTTTAGTGAGTGAGGCGATGAACTTGAACTTTTGGCCCAGGGTGGGTGTCAAGTTTCCTACAGAGTTGAAAGGTCAATTGTACATCCCTAGTGTGAACTGGTTGTTGTGGGCTGGTTGTATGGGCGTCATGTTGTACTTCCGTGAGTCCAAACACATGGAGGCGGCGTATGGTTTTTTCATTACAATTGCCATGTTGATGACCACATTGTTGTTGAGTTTTTATTTGATTTACAAGCGACGTTGGCCCAAGTGGTTGGTGGCCATTACTGTGGGAATTTTCTTTGCGGTTGAGTTCTCTTTCTTCTTTGCCAACATCTTAAAATTGAAAGAAGCTTGGATGATGTTGATAATCTATATCATTATTCTGCATGTGATGTGGATTACCTATACCTACCGTCAGTTGAGCAATTCATTCTTGTTGTTTGTGGATTTGGATGACCATGTTGGTGTATTGAAACAATTGTCTTCTGATACAAGAATTCCGAAGTATGCGACGCATTTGGTTTTCTTGACCAAGGCCAATCACCGACATCAGATTGAGAATAAAATCATCGACAGTATTTTGTCCAAAACGCCCAAGCGCGCTGATGTGTATTGGTTTGTGCATGTGGATCGCACCAACGAGCCCTATACCAAGGAGTATGAAGTGGATGAGGTGGAGAATGATTTGATCATCAAGGTCAATATTCGTTTGGGATTCCGTGTACCTGCCAAGGTAAACAATTTCTTCAAGTGTATTTTGGACGATATGGTCAAACGAAATACCTATGATATTTCCAAGAAGCCTGAGCCCTACCAAGATTACAACTCCAATTTGGACGTGAAGTTTGTTGTATTGGAGAAATATTTGTCAGCCGACAATGATTTGAGCGTGAAAGAGAACTTTGTTACCTCTGGCTATGAGTGGCTAAAGGAGCAAGGTTTGAGTGATATTGATGCTTGGGGATTGGAAGAAGCCGATACTGTTTTGGAGAAAGTACCATTGGTTGTTAAACCTTCTAAGAAGATTGAGTTGGTTTGTGTGACGAAGTGAAGGAGATGAAGGGATGATGGGATGAAGGAATAGGTTAGTTTTTCGTTTTTGCTTTCTCTTTCTTATGAATTTTGTCAGTTCCGGAGGAGCGATATCGTTATAGAAACGTGGGTTGCAGATTGGATTAAAGCTCCAGCGGACAACCCGACCCTCCCGAACATCGTGAGGGTGGGGCACCGCACATTCATCTAGTTGTTTTCTTCCGTGAGCAATTTCATCTTGGCCTTGATATCTTCAATTTCGGTCAAGTTGAGTTTGATTTTTTTCTCTATTTCCTTTCTCATAGATTCTGCACCTTTACCCGTGAAGATACCCATGTTGTTCTCGTATTGTTTGTTTTGGATCAATAAGCGGTCAATCTTGTCTTGCAAAATTGATTTCTCACGCTTTAATCCGTTTGGATTGCCTTGCGTTTTGATGTTTTGGACGCGGCTCTTGTAGTGCGTGATTTCCTTTTCTTGTCTGTTGGCATTAACACCGCCATAAAGTTTATCCAATGCGTCGTTATAGCGCTTGCTCACCTCAGCCATGTTGTCTTTTGGGATGTGACCAACACCTCTCCATCTTTCAGAAAATTCTTTCAAGAATCCCAAATCTTGGCCTTTGTTTCCAGATAATTCGTATTGTTCAATTTCTTCCAACAAGGTTGTCTTTAAACGCAAATTTTCTTCTTGTTGTCCGGCCATCTCACCAAAGTGCTCTTTCTTTTTGGCAAAGAATGAATCGCATGAAGAACGGAAGCGTTGCCACAATTTGTTCTCTTCCTTGGGATCTGCATTGCCAATGGCTTTCCACGACTCTTGCATCTGCTTCAAGGCTTCCGTTGTTTTTTTCCAATCGGTGCTGTCTACTAGTTCCTTGGCTTTGGCGATAATCTCTTCCTTTTTCTTTTGGTTCTCTCTTTGAACCGCTTTGCGCTCTTCGAAATAATTTTTTCTTTTCTCAAAAAAGGCATCACACAAACCGCGGAATTCTAACCAAGTATCTTCATTGTCCTTTTTGCGTGTCCATCCGATGGTTTTCCACTCATCTTGCAACTTAATGATTTCATCTGTCCATTTGTTCCAAGCATTGGGTTGCGTGAAATCCATAGCCAAGATTTCTTTGGTTTTCTCGATTAGTGCTTTTTTGGCAGCCAAATGCGCATCCGCTTCTTGCTGAACGGCATCATAGTGTGCTTGGATTTTGTTTTGCGCTTCTCTTAGTATTCCAAAGAAAGTATCACCCGTTTCCTTGAAGGTTTCTCTTGGAGATGGACCTACCTCAATGAATTCACGTTGTAGTTTTTTGACCAATATCTCAAGATCCTTAATGCTCTCGACGGTCTCTAAAGCTTTGGCATCTTCGATGAGTTCTTCCTTGCGGCGTTGGTTGACTTTTAAGTCATGCGCCTGAAGTTCTTTGTAGATGTTGATGTTGTAGAAAAAAGCGTGATTGAGGCTCTGCCACTTCTCTTGGATTTCAGGGTACTTGTCACCAGGGACATCGCCGATGGCATCCCATCTTTCACGAATGCCTTTGTGCCATTCGAATGCCTTTCCGACATTTTCTTCCTCTTGAATGAGTTTTTGAAAATCATCAAGAACTGCTTTTTTCTGTTCGTAATTTTTTTGACGTTCGGCAGCCAATTTTTTTCCAGCTTCTTCAATGCGGTCTTCATAGACCTTGCAGAGTTCTTGGAATTTGGTTTCCAGTTCATGGGGGATGTAGATGAACTCTACGTTCTCCTCAGGTGCGGAAGCTTTGAATGCTTCCAGTTGCAATTGGCGTTCTTTGATGGTTTCTGACTTCCATTGTTTGCGAATGCCGCTTACAGTGTCACGCACAGTCATGATTTCTTCATTCTGCAATGCAGCTGTAAGTTGTTCTATCAATTCTACTTT
>CANNHA010000160.1 GCA_947504275.1 Flavobacteriales bacterium | reverse complement strand
GATGGTGAGCGAGGCCCTGAGTTTTTGCGCCGTCAAACTTTGCCAGGCAATTTTGATGTTTTCAACATGGGCGGGCGAAAGAATAGGCATGTGGCTAAAATACACAGACTTGCTGCTGTGAGAAAAGACTTTGTGATTTCGTAACAATTTTAGGTTTCCTGCCGTAATTTCGTCGCGTCTAAAAAAAGAACAAAATGAGTCAAGTATTCGATTTAGAAATGATCAAGGAAGTGTACCGTCGCTTTCCTGAGAGAATTGCCGCTGCCCGCGCAGTAACCAATAAGCCATTGACTTTGGCTGAGAAAATATTGTACACCCACTTGTGGGAAGGGAATGCTACTGCAGCATCTGAGCGCGGTAAATCGTATGTTGACTTTGCACCTGATCGCGTGGCGATGCAAGATGCAACAGCCCAAATGGCGTTGTTGCAATTTATGCAAGCTGGCCGCAAGAAAGTGGCAGTGCCTTCTACAGTGCATTGTGATCACTTGATCCAAGCCAAAGTGGAGAGCAAGTCAGATTTGAGCGAAGCGGTAAACAAGAACAGCGAAGTGTACAACTTCCTTTCTTCGGTTTCCAATAAATACGGCATCGGCTTTTGGAAGCCAGGTGCAGGTATCATTCACCAAGTTGTATTAGAAAACTACGCATTCCCAGGTGGAATGATGATCGGTACAGACTCTCACACGGTGAATGCTGGTGGTTTGGGAATGATTGCCATTGGTGTTGGCGGTGCTGATGCGATGGACGTGATGGCCGGAATGGCTTGGGAATTGAAGTTCCCGAAATTGATTGGTATCAAATTGACCGGTAAATTAAACGGTTGGTGTTCTGCCAAAGATGTGATTTTAAAAGTGGCTGGTATTCTTACTGTGAAAGGTGGAACAGGCTGCATCGTAGAATATTTTGGTGAAGGTGCGCAATCCTTGTCTTGTACAGGAAAAGGTACCATTTGCAACATGGGTGCTGAGATTGGTGCTACGACATCAACCTTCGGTTATGACGACAGCATGGAGCGTTACTTGCGTTCTACAAGTCGCGCTGAGGTGGCTGATTTGGCCAACGGTATTCGTGAGCATTTGACTGGTGATGTTGAGGTATATGCCAATCCAGAACAATATTTTGATCAAGTGATTGAAATCAACTTGGATGAATTGGAACCATACATCAATGGTCCATTTACGCCAGACTTGGCAACGCCTATTTCTCAAATGAAAGAGGCTGCGGCTAAGAATGATTGGCCAACGAAGGTTGAGGTAGGTTTGATTGGTTCTTGTACCAACAGTTCTTACGAAGATATTTCTCGCTCAGCCAATTTGGCCAAGCAAGCCAATGATTTGGGCATCAAAGCCAAGGCGGAGTTTAGTATTACTCCAGGGTCCGAGTTGGTGCGTTACACCATCGAGCGCGATGGATTGACTGCCATCTTTGATCAAATGGGTGCTAAAGTTTTTGCCAATGCATGTGGACCATGTATCGGTATGTGGGCGCGTGTTGGTGCTGAGAAGAAAGAGCGCAATACCATTGTGCATTCATTCAACCGTAATTTCTCTGCACGTCAGGATGGCAATCCCAATACCATGGCCTTTGTTGCCTCTCCTGAGTTGACCACAGCTTTGGCCATTGCAGGAGATTTGACTTTTAATCCATTGACAGATACTTTGACCAATGAGAAGGGAGAGCAAGTGAAGTTGATGCCTCCAACAGGTGAGGAATTGCCAACCAAAGGTTTTGCAGTTGAGGATGCTGGTTACCAAGCACCTGCTGAAGATGGCAGTGGAGTAGAGGTGAGCGTGAGCGAAACATCAGATCGTTTGCAATTGTTGGATCCATTTGCTGAATGGAACGGAAGCAACATTGAGAACGCACGTGTATTGATCAAAGCCAAAGGCAAGTGTACCACCGACCACATTTCAATGGCCGGTAAGTGGTTAACTTATCGTGGTCACTTGGACAATATCGCCAACAATACTTTGATTGGAGCAACCAATTTCTTCAACGGAGAACAAAACAAAGTGAAGAATCAATTGACCGGTGAATACGCGGAAGTACCTACAGTTCAGCGTGCTTACAAAGCCGCTGGTATTTCTACTATTGTTGTAGGAGATACCAACTACGGAGAAGGTTCATCTCGTGAGCATGCCGCAATGCAACCTCGTCACTTGGGTGTGCGTGCTATCTTGGTGAAGAGTTTTGCGCGTATCCACGAAACCAATTTGAAGAAGCAAGGCATGTTGGCCTTGACCTTTATCAATGAGGCGGATTACGATAAGATTCGTGAGAATGATCAAATTGACTTTGTTGATTTGACCTCTTTCGCTCCAGAAAAACCATTGACATTGAATTTGAAACATGACGATGGCACAGCGGAGACCATACAAGTAGGACACACGTACAATGCGCAGCAAATTGAGTGGTTCAAGGCTGGTGGTGCTTTGAATTTGATTCGCAAGAATTTGAACTAAATGACAAAAGTGATTGAATAGAAAAAGCCTCCGAGTTGGAGGCTTTTTTATTTTGTTAAGCGGTGAATTTGTAACCAATTCCCCTCACACTGTGAAAGTGCTCTGGGTGTTTGCTGTCCTTTTCAAAGTGTTTTCTGAAGTTGGTAATCAGGTTGTCAATGGTGCGTGAAGAGGTGAAAATGTCATAGCCCCATACCTTGTCCATGATTTCCTCTCTACTTATAGCCTCGCCTTCGCGGGCGATGAGCAACTTGAGGAGCATGATTTCTTTTTTGGATAAACGATGCGTCTCGCCACTGCGGTTGATGATTTCAAATGCGTCAAATTTAACAGTGCCTGATTGGAATGTGTATTCGCTGGATTCGGCTAGAGGCTTGACACCAGACTCTTTTTGCGCGATGAGATTTTTTGTTCTTAAAAGCAATTCTTCTAAATCAAATGGCTTGGGCAAATAATCATTTGCGCCCACCTTGAGCCCTTCAATGCGCTCTTTGCTGCTGCTTTTGGCAGAGATGAACATCAGTGGGGTTTTATTGCCTTGAATGCGAATGGATTCACAAAAGGTTAATCCATCCATTCCGGGCAACATGATATCGGAGATGATCAGATCAAAAGCCTGTTCCTGTGCAATTTGCAGCGCGCTGATGCCGTTGTTACAAGATACAACCGTGTAGTTTTCCATCTCCAAATTCAATTGAATCAATTGATTGAGTTGGATCTCATCTTCGATCAGTAAAATTCTATACTTTTCCATGGTTGAGAACAAGTTGAGCTACGTTTTTACTGGCGCCTGGTCCTCCTAGCTTTTGAAGCAGGTCGTCTTGAATTTGTTGGGCCTTCTTATTTCCTTCAGGAGAAAGCAATTCTCTTAAGGCATTGGTCAATGACGTGACGGTCATTTTTTCTTGAATCAATTCTTTGACTTCTTCTTTGTTCAAAATCAAATTGACCAGTGAAATCCATTTGATTTTAACCAAGATTTTGGCCAAGAAGATGGATATGGGATTGGCTTTATAAGCAACGACGATGGGACATCCGCGCAATGCAGCTTCTAAGGTGGCTGTTCCGCTGGCAATCAGTCCTGCTTTGGCATTGCGCATCAATTCAGGCGTCTGACCAAATTTTATTTGAATGTTATTGGGCCAAACCCCAATGACGTTGTCATAGTCTTTTTTATTCAGTCCTGGCGCTCCTGCAATGACAAATTGTTCTGTTTCAAATTTGCCTGCCACTGAAACGAAAACGGGAAGTATTTTTTTTAATTCTTGTTTCCTGCTGCCGGGAGCCAAGAGAATAAAGTCGAGCGTTGGTGTTGTTGTATTTTGATTCAATGCCCAGTCGTCAAGTAATGGGTGTCCAACGAAATGAGCAGTGTAATGGTGCTTGGCGTATACTGCAGGTTCAAAAGGTAAAATGCAGTACATGGCATCGATGTACTTTTTGATGTCATGGACACGACCTTCCTTCCAAGCCCAAATAGT
>CANNHA010000159.1 GCA_947504275.1 Flavobacteriales bacterium | reverse complement strand
TTTTCAATGTACTGTCTGTATTCATCCAATGTTGTTGCACCAATGCATTGAATCTCACCACGGGCCAACGCTGGCTTAAACATATTGCTGGCATCCAAAGACCCACTAGCGCCTCCAGCTCCAACAATGGTGTGAATTTCATCAATGAAAAGAATTACGTCTGGAGATTTTTCCAACTCATTCATCAGCGCTTTCATTCGCTCCTCAAATTGTCCTCTGTACTTCGTACCTGCCACCAATGATGCTACATCAAGTGTTACAACACGCTTTCCAAAAAGCACACGACTTACTTTCTTTTGAATGATTCGCAAAGCCAACCCTTCAGCAATGGCTGATTTTCCAACACCAGGTTCTCCGATCAATATAGGATTGTTTTTCTTTCTTCTGGACAAAACTTGACTTACTCTTTCAATTTCTTTCTCACGTCCAACAATAGGATCTAACTTTCCATCTTCAGCCATCTTGGTTAAATCTCTACCGAAATTATCCAAAACAGGTGTTTTGCTTTTGTTATCACCCGGTTTTTTGGCAGCTGAAGAACCGCTGCTACTTCCCATGAATTGATCATCATCATCATCTGCTGATGGAAACTCTGCTCGCGGTGTATTCAATGGAGTATCCGATGGTGATTCCAATCCTTCAGATGTAATCAATTCCTCGCGAACCATTTTGTAATCTATGCCAAAACCAACCAATGTGCGTGTGGCAGCATTGTCCTGATCTTTCAATATGCTTAAAAGCAAATGTTCAGTGCCTACCAAACTGGCTTTGAAATTTTTAGCTTCTAAATAGGTCAACTTCAATATCCTTTCCGCTTGTGTTGTTAAAGGCACCGTCTGCAATCCTTGATTGGCGGTAGCCACAGATGCCAAACGCATTGTTGATTCAATTTGCTTGCGCAAATAATTCATATCAATACCCATGCGTTTCATGAGGTTGGCCGCCAAACTCTCTCCTTCTCTGATAATACCCAACATCAAGTGCTCTGGACCAATGTAAGAATGCCCCAAACGCAATGCCTCCTCTCTGCTAAAAGACAGTACGTCTTTTACCTGTGGTGAAAATTTAGCCTCCATCTAATTCAACTTTTATAATTATTCTTCAAATTTATTGGGGATAATCCCAAATCAACGATTGGTTAACATTAATTATCCACACTTTTTTGTGTGAATGTGAATAAATGTAGGGGGTTGGGAACCCCAATATTCATAAGGCTTTGATTAAATTCGCAAGCTACCACATAAGTGGTGTTTTGAAATAAAAAAATTGAATTATGGAAGGCGAAAAAATTGTCCGGATTAATATTGAAGAGGAAATGAAAACAGCCTACATCGATTACTCGATGTCGGTGATTGTAGGTAGGGCGCTTCCGGATGTTCGTGATGGTCTAAAACCGGTTCACCGCAGGGTGTTGTACGGTATGTTGGACTTGGGTGTATTGAGCAATAGACCATATAAAAAATCGGCTCGTATTGTTGGAGAAGTTTTGGGAAAATACCACCCTCATGGTGATAGTTCAGTTTATGACACCATGGTGCGCATGGCCCAAGATTGGAGTTTGCGCTATCCTTTGGTGGATGGCCAAGGAAACTTTGGTAGTATGGACGGTGACAACGCCGCTGCCATGCGTTACACTGAAGCTCGACTTAGAAAAATTGCTGAGGAATTGCTGGAAGATTTGGACAAAGAGACCGTTGATTTTCAACCCAACTTTGACGATAGCTTGCAAGAGCCAACCGTTATGCCGGCAAAAATTCCGAACCTTCTGATCAATGGAGCATCGGGTATTGCTGTGGGTATGGCCACCAACATGGCTCCCCACAATCTGACTGAGGTTTGTGATGCAACCATTGCTTACATCAACAACAATGAAATCAGTACTGACGAATTGATGGAATTTGTCAAGGCTCCTGATTTTCCAACCGGCGGTGTCATTCATGGTGTTGATGGGATTAAAACCGCCTACCATACGGGAAGAGGTAGGGTAGTATTGAGAGCTCGTGCTCGAATTGAAGATATTGACAACCGTGAGTGCATCATAGTAGATCAAATTCCTTATCAAGTCAATAAGGCTGATATGATCAAACGCACTTGGGAATTGGTTCAGGAAGGCAAAATTGAAGGTATCTCTGAAATCCGCGATGAGTCAGATAGAAATGGAGTGCGTGTTGTTTATGAAATCAAGCGCGATGCCATCACCAATGTTGTACTTAACAACTTGTACAAGTACACTTCATTGCAAACATCTTTCTCCATCAACAACATTGCTTTGGTCAAAGGACGTCCAGAAGCTTTGGGATTGAAAGACATGATTTCCTTGTACGTTGAGCACCGCCATGAAGTGGTAACCCGACGCACCAAGTACGAATTGCGCAAGGCTGAAGAGCGTGCCCATATTTTAGAAGGTTATTTGATTGCATTGGACAACATCGATGCCGTCATCAAATTGATTAGAGCTTCACAAACCCCAGACGAAGCGCGCGATGGATTAATGGCCAATTTTGGATTAAGTGAAATTCAATCCCGCGCCATCCTCGATATGCGTTTGCAACGTCTAACCGGTTTGGAGAGAGATAAAATCAAAGCCGAATACGATGAGTTGATGACCTTGATTAAAAAATTAAAGGAAATCTTGGCCAGTGAGGAGTTGAGAATGGGCATCATCAAAGATGAATTGTTCTATTTGAAAGAAAAGTTTGGAGATGAAAGAAGATCAGTCATCGAATTCTCTTCAGCGGATTTGAGCATTGAGGACATGATTCCTGATGAGGCAATGGTTGTGACCATCACCCATGCTGGATACATCAAGAGAACCAACCTGGCTGAATACAGAACACAAGCCAGAGGTGGGGTAGGATCAAAAGGAACCTCTGCAAGACAAGAAGATTTTGTAAAAGACATTTTCACTGCCACCAACCATGATTGGTTGTTGATCTTCACCAAAAAAGGACGTTGCTTCTGGATGCGCGTGTTTGAAATCCCTGAAGGATCCAAAACGTCAAAAGGAAGAGCCATTCAAAATCTTTTACAAATAGAACAAGACGACACCGTTTTGGCCTATATCCCAACCAAAGATTTGATGAATGAAGAATATGTGAGCAAGAACTTCGTAATTCTCTGCACCAAGCAAGGATTGATCAAAAAGACTTTGCTTGAAGCCTATTCAAGACCGCGTTCATCCGGTATCAATGCCATCACCATTGTTGACGGCGATGAGTTATTGGAAGCCAAATTGACCAATGGCGAATGCGAAATTTTGATGGGTACATCAGAAGGAAAAGCCATTCGTTTCAATGAGAAGACAGTTCGCGCAGTGGGAAGAACAGCACAAGGGGTGAAAGCTGTAACCTTGGGCAGTGATCAAGACGAGGTGATTGGTATGGTTTGCGTAGACAATCCAGAGCGAGACATTTTGGTTATCTCGGATAAGGGATACGGAAAACGTTCTGCATTGGAAGATTACCGCATCACCAACCGCGGTGGTAAGGGTGTTAAAACCATCAACATTACCGAAAAGACTGGAAATCTGATTGCTATTTTATCTGTGGATGACAACTTGGACTTTATGATCATCAACCGTTCAGGAATTACCATCCGATTGAAAGTAGAAGATTTGAGGGTCATGGGACGAGCCACGCAGGGTGTAAGATTGATCAGCCTGAGAGGCAATGATGCCATTGCTGCAGTTACCGCTGTAATCAAAGATGATGAGGATGATGAAAGATCAAGTGACATAGTCATGGAAGAAGATGGAACCATTGCCTCAACGGATGTGGACAACACTGAGGACAACCAAACTGAAGAAACGCAAGATTAAAATGTGAAATGATCATTGGTTCTGCATCTTTAAATAAAAAATGGCAAGATGATTGAAACAATGAAACCAAACCAGATGAAAATGAAAAAACTAATGATGGTTGCCATGATCATGGTAACAGGATGGATGGCTCAAGCGCAGCCAAAAGTAACGAG
>CANNHA010000158.1 GCA_947504275.1 Flavobacteriales bacterium | reverse complement strand
TTCTGCGGAAAGGGGGGGATTCGAACCCCCGGTAGGGTTTCCCCTACGACAGTTTAGCAAACTGTTGGTTTCAGCCACTCACCCACCTTTCCTTGGGTTTTCCTGATTAGAGGACTGCAAAAGTACGTCAAAAGGATGTTTTAAGCAATCAAAAAAAAGCGGAAATGAAAAAAAAAGCGCTCTGACAAAAAAAAGTGTTTCGACAAAAACATTTTTGTGTAAATTCGCATCCCGTTCGGGGTGTAGCGTAGCCCGGTATCGCGCCTGCTTTGGGAGCAGGAGGTCGTAGGTTCGAATCCTGCCACCCCGACAAAACAAGGGACGACACTAGTTGTCCCTTTCTTTTTAGATCTCGTAGCTCAGTTGGATAGAGCATCTGCCTTCTAAGCAGACGGTCAGGGGTTCGAATCCCTTCGGGATCACTAAGAGAATAAAAAACCCTCAATGTTTTTGAGGGTTTTTTGTTGGGGCTCATTCATTTAAGCTTGGTTGAAAATGAATGAGCAACAACAAAAGCAAGAACATGAAATGTTCAATTTTTTGTTTTCGGAATTCGGATAAACAGTGTTCTGCAATCCCTTCGGGATCACTAAGAGATGTTAATGATCAAAACGCCATACCCCGGATAGTAGTGGAAAGCCCGGAGGGCGCGGAGCGACCGAGGACTTGAAACGGATAGCCGGATTAGGTCCAAAAAAAAAGGTGCAACTTTTGCACCTCTTTGGAAAATTCTAATGCTTTATCCCCATTGAGAAATAAGGCTTCGCGTATTGTGAAGGTTGGTAATTGCTGGATTGAGGACCATCACCGGAATGGCCGCGTCATTGGTAATTACTTTTTGTTCTGCATCGGATCCAAAAGCATGGATCAACTTTTCATTAGCAAAATTGAGAATACAAATCATGTCTGATTTTCCTGTCTTAGCCTGCTCAATTACTTGATCTGCAAATGCACTGCTCTTTCCCTGAGCTACCACAGACTGATAAGGAATTCCGCGCTCTTCAAAATACCCTTCTGAGTATGCCATGTTGCGTTCCAATTGATTTCTTAAAAACTCATCGGACTCATTGGGGATGATGATTTCGACTTTGGATTTAAACTTTTCAGCAATGTCAGCCGTGTACTTGATCTTTTGCTTGGTTTCTTTATGCAGGTCCAATGGAACCAATATTTTTTTGACACGTGATTCAATTACAGTGTTGTCTTGAACTACAACAAAAGGAGCTTTGGTATCTGTAATTACTCTCAAAGCATGACTGCCCACCAGATGCTGTAACCCTTTCATTCCATGGGTTCCCATCACCACCAGATCTCCTTTCTCCTCTTCAACCAAAGCTGGAATGTCATCAAAAATACTGCCCACTTTCATAATGGATTTTGCTTTTACTGCAGTATTCACGTAATGGCGGTGAATTTGCTCATCCATTTGTTTCTGAGCATCTGTCTCACTGCCTCCTTTTTTCAAAATATGCAATACATAGACATCTGCTTCCAATGTCTTTTTCAATGCAATGGCATATGCGATGGCTTTGTCAGCGGTTGGCGTAAAATCTGTAGGAACGATAATTTTAAACATAAACTTTTGGATTAATGCCAAAGGGGCACGGTATAAACGATGTCGTCTTGTTTTTCTGGTGTAATCAACATAACTGGTATTTCAGCATCGTTGTAAATCAAACCTTCCTCTTCAGCGCGAGGAAATAGCGTATATAAATACTCATAAGCGAAATTGACAGCACATATAAGATCAGCATCTATGGATGCGCCAAAACGCACTACGGAGTGAACAAAATTGCTTCCTTCAGCGGTGTAATGCATATTCCACTTCACATTTTCAGCTTGAAAGGCGTTCTCAACGTCTTTAATGATGGACTCACTGTAAAGCTCACTGTCCTTAGGAGGTGCAATTAAAAAAATCTCAGATTGAAACATCTTGGCCAATTGCACAATGAATGGAATTTCTTCCATCACTTGTGGTCTAAAATTAATGGGCACCACAACGCGCTCATAACCTTGAGGATGCACATCCTTGTGTTGAACAATAACAAAAGGCAGCTTAGATTGCGAAACCACTTTTAGGGCCAAGCTACCTGTAACCTTCTGCCATCCGCGCATTCCATGGGTTGGCATCACTACAAATTGACAAGACTCTCTCTTGGCAATCTCACCTATTTGTTCTAGGATATCTCCCATTTCAACCAAAGAAGAAACCTCTCCATTATGGATAGCTTGCAACTCATGCACCCAGGATTGAATTTCCTGTTCTGCCTTTTCAACATCCTCAGTGTTTTTGGTCAAATGCAACAATATAATATGGGCTGCATTGGGTTTGGCCAAGATGGCCGCATGATGCAAAGCCACTTTGCTCTCCTCTTTCAAATCACAGGGAACCAAGATTCTGTGAATGCCTTTCATTTTCATTGAGTAAAAATAAGAAAGTTCAAGCAAAATGGTTTTGATTAAATTTGCTTTCAGAAGATGGAGGCGTTAATACAATTTTATCAAGAGCAGTATCCGCAGGTGGTTCAACAATTAACCCATGGGCTTGATGCGCGTTATACTTACCATGGGGTGCGCCATACGTTGGATGTAATTGAGCAATCTGAACAAATTGGCATTGCTTTGAATTGTTCAGAGCGAGAAATTCAATTGTTAAAGATAGCTGCCCTTTTTCATGACTTGGGATTTATTCAAACTCGCAAAGGACATGAAAAAGCCAGTGCTGAACTTTTTCTATTGGCCAGCGAACACAAAATAAATGACATTCAAAGACAACAAATATCTGCTTGTATACTGGCCACTACAATGCCTCAATCACCCCAAAACCTATTGGAGCAAATCATCTGCGATGCTGATTTGGATTACTTGGGAAGAAGTGATTTTGAAAAAATCAGTCAAGATCTTTTTCAAGAAATGCACGCATGCGGAGAAATGAGTGATCAACAAAAATGGGATGAAATACAAGTTGTCTTTTTAGACAAACATCAATTTCACACATCCTTTAATCAATCCCGAAGAAACGAACAAAAAAGCCAACATCTGGCAGCAATAAAAGAACGACTTAAAGGATAGATATTACTCTGTGAAGCATCCGCTCACCCTTTCCTTTTAGCATTACATTCCCGACAGGTTCTGTTTTAAAAACATTTTCAATAAGAGACGCTGTATAATCCGTGATGGTAACCCGCATGCTGGTTCCTGCGCTTTCCACACGTGCAGCAATGTTTACATCATCTCCCATTACATCATAAACAAATCTTGATTTACCCACGATTCCTGCGATAACACTTCCTGAATGAATTCCAATTCGGCAATTCCATTGCAAGGCATTCTGCGCATTGCGCTGTTCCAAATACTGAATGAATCTCAAGCCAATTTGAACCATTCTTGAGGCGTGCTCATCATCATGATCCAACACACCTGTTGCTGCCATGTATGCATCACCAATGGTCTTGATTCTGGTTCCACCCAACTCAAAACATATATCATCAAAGGCTGTAAAAATCTCAGTCAACTCATCAAACAATTTTTCTGGAGACAGTGTTGAACTGATACTGGTAAAACCAACAAAATCGCAAAACAAAATGGAAACATTGGAGCGCTTTTCTGGCATATACTTCCCTTCGTGAATGAGGGCGTGTATTACTTTTTCAGGCAACAAAATGCGCAACAACTGTTCTGATTTCTTGCGCTCTGCCTGCAATTCAAGATGGGTTTTGATTCTTGCTTTTACAATATCAGGATTAAATGGCTTGACAATAAAATCAGCTCCACCTACCTGAAAACCTTTGGTCTCATCGGCTACTTCATTCAATGCAGTCAGAAAAATAACTGGTATGCTTTGGGTTGCTGTATTGTTTTTTAGAGCCTCACAAACCTCAAACCCATCCATTCCTGGCATCATAACATCCAACAAAATCAAATCGGGCATTGGCGTTTGCTGGGCAATTTCCAATGCTTTCTCTCCTGACTTGGCCACCTTGATTTTATACAAATCCTT
>CANNHA010000157.1 GCA_947504275.1 Flavobacteriales bacterium | reverse complement strand
GGCGCCAAGTGCTGCAATCAACAGGGCCACACCAGCTCTGATGTCGGGTGAGGACATGGTAACCCCTTTTAGGGTAGATTTTCTATCCAATCCAATGACAGTTGCTCGGTGTGGATCGCACAAAATAATCTGAGCACCCATGTCTATCAATTTGTCTACAAAGAACAAACGGCTCTCGAACATTTTTTGGTGAATCAAAACGGAACCGCGTGCCTGCGTTGCAGTGACCAGTGCTATGGATATCAAGTCAGGTGTAAAACCAGGCCATGGCGCGTCAGAGATGGTCATGATGGAGCCATCAATGAAACTTTCAATTTCATAATGTTCTTGAGCAGGAATGTGCAAATCATCTCCGTTGACCAATTCCATTTGAATACCCATTCGTCTAAAAATTTCTGGGATGATGCCCAAATGGGGATAGCCTACATTTTTGATGGTGATGTCTCCTTGGGTCATGGCCGCCATTCCAATGAATGAGCCTATTTCAATCATATCTGGCAAACATCTATGTGTGCACCCTCCCAATTTGTCAACGCCTTCAATGATGAGCAGATTGGAGCCAATTCCCTCAATCTTTCCACCCATTGAATTGATCATCTTACACAATTGCTGCAAGTAAGGTTCACACGCGGCGTTGTATATTGTTGTTGTGCCTTGTGCCAGAGCTGCGGCCATCACGATATTGGCTGTTCCAGTAACAGAAGCTTCGTCCAAGAGCATGTAAGTACCTTTGAGTTCTTTGGCTTCAACGCTATAAAAGTGATCATTGGCGTCGTAGTTGAATTTTGCGCCAAGGTTGATGAATCCTTGGAAATGCGTGTCCAATCGGCGTCTTCCAATTTTGTCTCCACCGGGTTTTGGAATGTATCCAACACCATAGCGTCCCAACATCGGACCCACCATCATGATGGAACCACGCAATTTGGCTGCTTTGGTCTTGTACTCAGCGGTTGTCAAATAGTTCAAATCAACATCAGCCGCTTCAAAAGCATAATGACCCTTGCCCAATTTTTCAACCTTTACACCGACATCTTGAAGCAGGTCGATCAATTTTAATACATCGATGATCTCTGGGATGTTTGAAATTTCAACACGCTCTGGGGTAAGCAGCACTGCACATAGAATTTGCAAAGCTTCATTCTTTGCCCCTTGTGGGATAACTTCACCATGTAATTTGTGACCTCCAATGATTTCAAATTTTGCCGACATAATTCTTCTAATTTGATGGCAAGAAAATCAAGAATTCTTCATGTTTGATAAAACAAAAAAGGATTTATTGACATTGAATAGCCAACAATGTTTTGCATTTCGATGGTATTTACGACCTTTGTCGCATGTCAGTAAATAAGGAAGTCAGACGGGTTACTACACACACCCTGCACGAGATGAAAGTTCGTGGAGAGAAAATCAGCATGCTCACCGCTTATGATTTTACCATGGCCAGTATCATTGATGCCGCAGGGATTGATGTGATTTTGGTAGGGGATAGCGCATCCAATGTGATGGCAGGTCATGAGACCACGCTGCCCATCACGTTGGATCAAATGATTTATCACGCGGCCTCAGTGGTTCGTGCTTGTCAGCGCTCATTGGTGGTTGTGGATATGCCCTTTGGCTCTTATCAGGGCAATTCAAAAGAGGCTTTGAATTCAGCCATTAAAATCATGAAGGAGACTGGTGGTCATGCGGTCAAAATAGAAGGTGGATCAGAGGTGGAGGAAAGCATCAAGCGCATACTCACTGCAGGCATTCCGGTGATGGGTCATTTGGGATTAACCCCGCAGAGCATTTATAAGTTTGGAACCTATCAAGTGCGCGCCAAGGAGGAGATGGAGGCAGAACGCTTGAAACACGATGCGAAATTATTAGAGGCCGCTGGTGTTTTTGCCATTGTTTTGGAGAAGATACCCGCCAAGTTGGCCAAAGAGGTGGCGGAATCTGTGGAGATTCCCATCATCGGAATTGGCGCAGGCGCAGATGTGGATGGACAGGTGTTGGTGTTGCATGATATGTTGGGATTGACCCAAAATTTTAGCCCACGTTTTTTGAGGCGTTACGCCCAAATGGGAGAGATCATGGATGGAGCTGTCAAGCAGTACATCGCTGATGTAAAGGCCAAAGATTTTCCCAATTCAAAAGAACAGTATTGAGCATGAGTCAACCCAGGAAAGAATGGTCTCAGGTTCCCGTTGCTCCGATTGTTTCAACCAATGTGGAGAATCTTCAAGTGCTATTTGAAGACAACCATGTTATTGTGGTCAATAAAAGAAGCAGCGACATTGTGCAGGCGGATAGAACGGGTGATGAAGTGCTTTCAGATATTGTCAAAGAATACATCAAACGGAAGTACAACAAACCAGGGGAGGTTTTTTTGGGCACAGTGCATAGGATAGATCGTCCGGTGAGTGGGGCTGTGATTTATGCCAAAACCTCCAAAGCATTGTCAAGATTGACTGTTGCTTTCAAAGATCGTGAGGTAAAGAAAACTTATTGGACTATTGTCAAGGGACAATTTGAAAAGCCTGAGGCCACAGTGGTCAACTACTTGTGGAAGGATGAAAGACAGAACAAGACATTTGCCTTTAAAGACAATGGAAAGGATCGAAAAGAATCGGAATTGTCCTATAAAGTAATGGGTGAAAGTGACCACTATACTTTTGTAGAAGTGTATCCCAAAACCGGCAGACACCATCAGATTAGAGCTACCATGGCTTTTTTGGGATGTCCCATTAAGGGGGATGTAAAATATGGGTCAAAGAGAACCAATGACAATGCGAGTATTCATTTGCATGCCCGTAAAATCGGTTTCCACCATCCTACCCAAAAGCATTGGATGGAGATAATAGCGCCTCTGCCGGAGGAGGTTTTGTGGAATGCGTTTTTGCAAAAAACTTATGGGATTTGAGTCACCTTGATTAAGGTCTGACCCGATTATATTTGTCGAAAATTTTAAAAGATATGGAACCAACAGAACACATACATTGCTTGATCATCGGAAGTGGTCCTGCAGGATATACAGCCGCCATTTACGCAGCACGCGCAGATTTGAAACCCGTCATGTACATGGGAAATCAGCCCGGAGGTCAATTGATGGATACTACTGAAGTGGATAATTTTCCTGGCTATGCCAACGGCGTAAAAGGTCCAGAGATGATGGAAGATTTGAAAAATCAAGCCTTGCGTTTTGGAACAGATGTACGCTCTGGTTGGGCTACAAAGGTTGATTTTACAGGGCCTAAGCACATTGTCGAGTTTGACAATGGAAAGCATGTCGTGAGTGCAGATTCAGTTATCATCTCAACAGGAGCTTCTGCCAAGTGGTTGGGATTGGAGAGTGAATTGCGTTTGCGCGATATCGGCGGAGGTGTGAGTGCCTGCGCAGTGTGTGATGGATTTTTCTACAGAAACCAAGATGTAGTTATTGTAGGTGCTGGTGATACAGCTGCTGAGGAAGCTACTTATTTGGCCAAATTGTGCAAGAAGGTATACATGATTGTGAGAAGCGATAAAATGCGCGCTAGCAAAGCCATGCAGCATCGTGTCATGAAGACGCCAAACATTGAAGTGATTTGGAATGCGGTAACAGAGGAAGTTTTGGGAACAGATGGTGTTACTGGAGCGCGCTTTGTTATCAATGGAACAGAGAAGAGAGAAGTGGCCGCAACGGGATTCTTTGTGGCCATCGGTCACAAGCCCAATACGGATGTATTCAAACCATGGATCAACACCGACGAAGTGGGTTATATTTTGAATGTTCCCGGAACTGCAAAGACCAATATCGAAGGGGTTTTTGTAGCTGGAGATGCGGCTGATAAGACCTATCGTCAGGCCATCACAGCGGCAGGTACAGGTTGCATGGCAGCATTGGATGCAGAGCGTTATTTGGCCGCTAAAGGTCTTTAATTTGAATCGATGAAAATTTGACATGATTGCAAGGGGAAGAGTTATCTTTGCGTCATGTCAAATTTTGTTTTGTCAATACATCAAACGGGGTTGAGTGC
>CANNHA010000156.1 GCA_947504275.1 Flavobacteriales bacterium | reverse complement strand
TCATCATTTGTTGAGCAGTTGCCTACGCCTGGAGCTTCTAATACTTCGGCGGGACTGGCCGGTTGTACTGATGCTGCGGCTTGTAACTTCAATCCATTGGCCACCGTATCCGATGCTTCTTGTTTGTTTTTGGGTTTTCCTTGTGATGATGGAAATGCCATAACTTCCAATGACGTTATAACACCGGAATGCACTTGTGCTGGGACGCAGACAACTGTTTCTTGGACTTTCCGTGTTGACATGTCAACAACTCCCGTTAATGCCCCTGGAGTTTATTTAGCCGGAACTTTCCAAGGCTGGGTGCCTGATTTAGATTTAATGTCGGATGTGGATGGTGATAACATTTGGGAAATCACCTTCCCTGCATTGCCTGTGAATACCCCCATCGAATACAAATTTTTAAATGGTCCCGGGGGTTGGGAAACCTCGCCTGGTCTTGAAATTTGTGGAGTCAATGATTTAAACGGAGCTTTCAACCGCGCTGATACCACTGAAACCGCGGATGTTATTTTACCTGCCGTATGTTTTAACTCATGTGAATTGTGTAATGTGGTTTCAATTCCAGGTTGCACAGATGCTACCGCATGCAATTACAATGGCAATGCCACCACGGATGATGGATCTTGTATTGCGCCAAGTGCGTGGTACTTGGATGCGGACAACGATGGTTATTATGTGAGCGATTCTTTGGCTTGTGCAGCGCCCAATGCAGATTATACCGCAACAATGGGTATCATGGGAGATTGCAATGATGCTGTTTCAACCATCAATGCTGCAGGAATGGAAGTCTGCGGTAATGGAATTGATGAAGATTGTTCAGGTACTGACTTAGCTTGTGGAACAGCAGGATGTATGGATATGATAGCTTGTAATTATAACCCTGCAGCAACTATTGACGATGGATCGTGTATTGCTCCCTCTTTATGGTACCTAGATGCTGACAATGATGGCTATTATGTTAGCGACTCCCTTGCTTGCGCGGCCCCTACCAGCGATTACACGGCTGTGATGGGAACGGAAGGTGATTGCGATGATGTGCAAAGTTCAATCAACGCAGGGGCTTCAGAAATCTGTGATGAGTTGGACAATGATTGTGATCAGGAAATAGATGAGTTTGTTAAAACAGCCTATTATCTCGATGCAGATGCAGATGGATTTGGAGACGTTAATTCGATGGTACTTTCTTGTCAACCTGTTGTAGGATATGTCGACAATGGCGATGATTGCGATGATGCATTGTTGTTATACCAAGACAGTGATGGTGATAGTTTTGGAGGTGATGTTTTAGCAGCATGTGGTGAGTTAAGCAACGCTGATTGTGATGATGCCAATGTTGCGATTTACCCAGGAGCCTTTGAATTTTGTGAAAATACAATAGATGAAAACTGCGATGGTGTGGATGACGTTTGCCTAGGAGCTCCGGGTTGCACAGATACCGACGCATGTAATTTTGACCCCCTTGCTGAATCTGATAATGGGTCTTGTACTTTTGGTGAGCTGTGGTATTTGGATACCGATGGAGATGGTTTTGCATCTGATTCCATCGTTAGCTGCAGTCAACCTTCAGCCAATCACACGACAACAGTGTTGCCCATAACCGATTGCAATGACAATGATGCATCAATCAATACCAATGCTTCAGAGGTTTGCGGCAATGGTTTGGATGAGAATTGTGATGGAGTAGATGAAGTGTGTGTTGTTCCGGGTTGCACAGATGTTGCCGCTTGTAACTTTGAACCCCAAGCAACAGTTGAAGATGGGTCATGCACCTATGCTGTTCTTTGGTATTTTGACCTGGACGCAGACGGTTATGCTTCGGATTCAATGAGTAACTGTTCTCAGCCAGGACCAGACTATTACGATACCATACTTCCCGGAGTGGATTGCAATGACAATGACAATACAATTAATGCAGGCGCTTTAGAAATTTGCGAGAATGGGATAGACGAGGATTGCGATGGTCAGGATAATTCCTGCACTGTTTCTGGTTGTACCAATGATATGGCTTGTAATTTCAACCCATTGGCGACACTGGATGATGGTTCTTGTATCTATGGAATACTTTGGTACTTAGATGCAGATGGTGATAATTTTGCTGCTGATACCTTGAGCGCATGCTCCTCACCTGGAGCCGAATGGACCAATGTCGTTTTGAATTTGGACGACTGTAACGATGCATTGTCGGAAATTAATCCAGGAGCGATTGAAATTTGTGAGAATGGGACAGATGAGGATTGCAATAACATCGATGATATTTGTATAATAGCAGGGTGCACTGACGCTGCAGCGTGTAATTATGATCCTTCAGCGAATACAGATGATGGCTCTTGTTTAATTCTAGGAAATGGTTGTGATGATGGTGATGCAACAACAGGCAACGACTTAGTCAACGCCAATTGTGAATGCGCAGGAACTCCTCTAACGGGTTGTGACCTAAACCCAATCGTTATTACATTGGATTCCTTGCTGAATGTCGATTGTTTCAATGCAGCTACCGGGTATATTTCTGTGACAGTTTCAGGAGGTAATGGTCCTTACTTTGCCAATTGGAATTCGTTCCCAATTCAAACAACTCCCTATGTGAGTGGATTGGTTGCGGGAACTTACACATTCACTGTTGAAGATGAAGATGGTTGCGCAGGAACATTTACCCAAGAGGTTACGCAGCCAAATGGAAGCTTGCCTGTTGTATCAGGAAACAACGATGTTGACCCTGCTGATAACGAGCAATACACAGTGAATACATACCCAGGTTGTACATATACCTGGACAGTAAGCAATGGATTGATTTTATCGGGTCAGGACAATGATACTTTGAATGTACTTTGGAATGATGCGGATATGGGAACGATTTACGTATACCAGACTGATACCCTAACAGGATGTCAATGGCAAGATGGGTTAGCCGTTTACATCAATGCTGCTGGAACGGAGGAAACAACCTCAGATGTCTGGAAAATCTATCCTAACCCAGTATCAGACATAATTAATCTAGAAGGGCTGAGCATCAACGCTGAAGTCATTGTAATGGACGCTACAGGAAGATTGATTGATCAATTTAATGCTATAGAAAATACGATGCGTTTGAACGTAAACAACTATGAGAGCGGTATTTATTTGATCCAAGTCAAAGATGATTTTGGAAAACGAACGGAACGAGTGATCAAACAGTAATTTGAAAAAGGGACTTCGGTCCCTTTTTTTCTTTTTCTGCGTAAAAATGTATACTTCGATTTGCTTATCTTCGCAAGGCTAAATATTCTAAAACATGAAAAAACTTTACATTTCTTTGGGATTGATTGCAATGGGAACAGCTGCGTTTGCGCAACATTTGACTCCCTTGCACAATAGTCCTGCCAAGAGAACATTCAGCAGAGCTGAAGTATCTCCAACGACGATCATTGCTCGTCAAGAAAAACCAATGTCTGACATCACAGGTAACCGTGTGGTTGTGTTGGAAGAGGATTTCCAAACAACAGGTGCAGTTCCAACTGCATTACCTGCTGGATGGTTAACCAACACAGTTTCTCAAACACAAGGAACTGCTGCAACAGGTGATGACACCCAAGGTCCAGCATTCAATGTGCAAAATAGCGGTTCTGCCAATGCGGGTGGTTACTGGCCTGTTCCTGAATTGGGTGTGAACAATCGTTTTGCAGGTGCCAATGATGACAATGTCCCTTGTGATTGTGATAACATCGATGCTTGGGTTCAATCTCCAGCGATGGATTTGAATGATTATGAATATTCTGAAGTATGGGGTATTATCAGCTTCACACCAATTGTTGAACCATGGTCTGATTCACAAGATTTGGGCGATGGTCCAGAGCATGTGGCCACCATTATCGGTGATCCAAATGTGAGTTGGAATTCTGTTACCATCAACTTCACTGCACCAGACACATCTTTGCCTGTGTTGGTGAACATCAATGGCATGGATTATATCTTGCAAATGTCCGGTACCATCGACGTTTCTATGAGTGCTTTCTCAGGAGATTTGGATATTTTTATCGCATCTAATAACGGCGGTCAGTTGACTGGTGTTGTAGT
>CANNHA010000155.1 GCA_947504275.1 Flavobacteriales bacterium | reverse complement strand
GTCATCCCTTCCGCTTGCACATATTGTGTGAGCAAGGCATATTGCTCATTGTTTAATCCTTCTCCAGTTGGATGCCAGTATTGCATGTATTGGTGCATGAGTGCAAATCCCCTATTGTGTTTTTGATGCTGTAATATTCCTGCATCTTTGGGCTGGTATTTTCCTGTTGTACACATTTCATCCATTACCTTGGGGTTGGGATAGCTTTGCATCCCAAACTCGCTCATGAACCGAGGGATTTTGGTCGTCAATACTTCGAAATTTTCTGCATCATGCCATACTCCCCAATAATGGCAATCCCCTTCTTTCAAGCTCCTTTCATCTCCTCTTCCCCAGAGTGGTGAGGACGGCCAATATGGTAATTGGGCATATTGGTTAACGGTGTTGGGCAGGAGCTTTAAAAATACATCGTTGTAGGCTTTTTGGATTTGGCTTTTTCTTTTTTCTGATAGCCCCATCTGCCACCCCCAGCGCTCCCAGCCCTCGCTGTTTTCATTATTACCGCACCACAAGGCCATGCAAGGGTGATGGCTCAATCGCTGAACTTGTTCAGTAACTTCAGCCTGCAGATTAGCCAAGAAACCTTCATCTCCTGGATACATTGAACAAGCAAACATGAAGTCTTGCCATACCATGATGCCTGCTTGATCACATAAATCATAGAAAATATCAGGTTCGTAGATTCCTCCGCCCCAAACCCTGAGCATGTTGATGTTGCTTTCTTTGCACCGCTGAATTAGTAGTTTATAATCTTCTTCAGTGGCTTGCTCATGAAAGAATTTGATGGGTATGTAATTGGCACCTTTCATAAAGGTTTTTTTGCCATTTACAACAAAGTAAAACTCTTTACCCCATTTGTCTTTTTTCTGTGATAATTCAATGCTTCTGGGCAATAAGTTGAATTTCTTTTGATGAATGATTTCATTCTTGTTTCGAACCATAATGGTATAGGTATCCAATGCATTCTCTTTACCTATTTGCCACAGGGTATTTTGCACAGGAAGAAAGGAGCATGTTATTTCCGATGCAGCGCTAAATGTCTTTTGAAGAATGATTGAGTCACTTTGTTGATGAAAAATGGTTACCTCACATAGTTCTGCTGGAGCGCTCAATTTTAATCGATAGTTCGCTTCTTTATTGTGTTGGCTCGGCAAGATGAGTTGATCATGAACGACATGTTGGTCATGAATGACTTGAATAAAAGGTTGTTTTTTAATACCACATCCTGCGAGTGAAGGTCCCCAATCCCACCCAAATTGATATTGTGGTTTGCGTGATACAGCGCGAATGCTATCGCCAGGTAACGGATAAGGAAGATTTTTTAGTTTTTCGCGGGCTACTTTATAGGGTGAGTGAAAATAGATGCGCAGTTGGTTTGAACTGGAAATTTGATCAATGTTGATTTTCCATGTTCTAAAAGCATTGTCCGTTCTAAATAGGAATTGATTGTTCCAATAGATATCAGCATAGGTGTCTATTTCTGGCAGAATCAACTGAAAATGTTGACCTGCTTTCAGATCCGGCAATTGGATGTTGTTCAATTGATATTCCCAGTCTTGTTGACTCACCCATTGTACCTCTTTTTCATTGGTGCCCAAAAGAGGGTTGGGAATAATGTCTTGTGTTTCTAAGTCATGGAAAATATTGCCTGGTACTTCAGCGGGTCGCCATTGGTTTTCATTGGCAGGACTGAACTTCCAACCTTCTTTTAATGCGATAGATGTCTGTCCGCTCAATGCAAATTGAATGATTAGAAATAATAGACTAGCGATTGTGTTTCGCATGTTGTGCTTTTGCTTGTTGTTTTAAAATACCAAATTGAATGATTCCTTTTAAATATCCTGAACCATAGGACAAATGAAGGAGTAGGAAAGTCCAGAGTATGGATGGACTATTTTTCACATCTTTTTTCGCTGCTGCGATAATGCCTATTACAAGGTAAAGAAACATTGGGGTATTCCAGAAAATGGAAAGTTTGGGTGCAGCAATGTTGAGCACAACAGCACAAATCAAATACACAACAAAAAAACAGGGGATCAATTGCCGAATGCTGGTCACGCTTTGGTGAAGCACATTAACGTATACCTTCCAAAATCCATACTGGAAGTATTGCTTAAAAAGTTTGTTGTAATTTCCTCTGGCGTAATAATGTGAAATGATTTCTGGGTCAAAGAGTATTTTTCCTTGTTTTTGTGTTAATCTGAAATTGAATTCGTCATCTTGGTTTCGAATCAAATGCTCATTGAAGTAACCTATATTTTCAAAAACTTCTTTTTTGTACATGCCAAAGGCGACAGTGTCTACCAAGCCTTTTTTACCCCCTGTTCTGAAGGTGGCATTGCCAACGCCAAAAGGTGAGGACATGGCCAAACCTATATTTCTGGAAGTTTTGTCTTGGTACTCATTGATGATAATGCCTCCAACACAATCTACTTGTTTGTTTGAGTCAAACGCAGCTATGGACTTGGAGACATAATCAGTTGTTAAGTAGGAATGCGCACCCAGAATCATTTTAAAATCTGTTTGCAGATGTTGTAAACCAATATTGAGAGAAACGGGTGTTACTTTTAATGGGTTGTTTTTTAGGACAATTTGATTCGGGAATTCACGTTCAATTTTTCTGATGATTTCTATCGTGCCATCTGTACTGCCGCCATCTACGACGACAACTTGAATTGTACCTTGGTAGGATTGTTCAATGCAGGAACGAATACACTTTTCAATGTAGTATTTTTCTTGATAACACGGAATGACAATGCCCACCGTAGGTAATGTTTGCTGCACGTTCATTGATTCAATTTTTGATAAGCTTTTTGCAGTTGTTTTTTCTCTTCATCCCAATGCAATATTGCTTTGGCTTTTTTCAAATTCTGCTGATAAACAGACAAATCTTGGGTGAGCATTCCATCGATGGCTTTGTTTATACCATCAGGCGTGTATTCTTGGATAACTGAACCAATGACATAATCTTCGACAATTGATTTACAGTCAAACAAATTGTTGGTGAGAATGGGAATTTCAGATTGGATATATTCAAATAGTTTATTGGGCAGACAATAGTAGTGGTTGAGGCAATTGTTGACCGCTGTGTTTAGCCCTACATCTGCACTTCCTGTATAATTTGGTATTTCCTGGTACGATACATAGGGATGGTGAAAAATGATGTTTGAATTTTTGATTTGATCTTTGACCCAGTTTTCTATTTTTCCTTGTCCCATAATGATCAACACCGCTTCATCATTGGTTCTGGATTTAAACGCTTCAATCATGTTTTCAATGCCACGTCCAGGTGCAACCATCCCTTGATACAAGAATATCTTTTGATTCGAACGGATTTTGAATTTTTCTCTGAAAATATTGGCTTTGTTCGCAATCATCGCGTGAGGTGTATTCCTAACCAAACAATAATCTAGAATCTTGTAAAGTTTTTGGTATTCTTTTGCAATACCAGGGCTTACGGTAATGAAAATTTTCGCCTTGGAAATGAACATTTTCTCTACCCAATAAATGACCCATTTTACGTAGAATGGAGTTCCCAATCTTTCTTTTTGGTATTCATGGCTGTCATATACGAGTGTGATTTTTGGATTGAATAATTTTGCCCAAAGGCCAATCCAGAAAGCTTCAAAGTCATTGCAATGCCAAATGTCAAAATTCTTGTATTGTCTTATTGTACAAATGCAGAAATCAATGAATTGAATCAATCCAATGATTTTATTGCTTCTCTTCCATTTTTGACTTTTGGTTCTTATCCGATGAACGGGAATGTTGTTGATGACTTCTCGTTCTTTAAGTTGTCCTTTTTGCCAGCCAACAATGGTCACACCGAAGGAAATCTCTTGTATAGATTCTGCCATGCGCTGAACACGGTTATCATTTTGAAAGCCATTGGCAACAAGTGATATGACTTTTTTATTTGGTGTGTTGATGGACATAATGATTCAGCCTCCAAGATAATACAGTAAGGTTGATAATGAAGTAAGCAACCTTAGCCAATACAAGTACCAATGTCGCTTGGTATTCATCACATTTCATGTAATAGGCCCCTATTAC
>CANNHA010000154.1 GCA_947504275.1 Flavobacteriales bacterium | reverse complement strand
CTGGACCGCGTTATGTATGCCGGTTTAACCAAAAAAGATTTGACCAGAGGTCGATACAGACACTTGACTCCTGCAGAAGTGGGATTCTTGAAAATGATTCGATAAAATGTTTGGATTGGTAACGCCAACACTTCGCCCGCCTATTCACTTCTTTGAAGATTGGATGGTTATTGTGCTATTGGTGTTGCTCTCTTTGATGGCTTACTTCAATGTGGTGTATCCAACCAAAATGAAGAATGTGTTCAAAGCTTTTCGCAGCGACATTGCCATGCGCCAGTTCATGCGGGAAGAAACCAATATCCCAAGACCCTATCTATTTCTAACCTTTCAACATGCGGTATTGATGGGCTTGTTGTGGGTTTTGTTCTACCAAGCTTTTATTTATTCTACAGCACTGCCATGGTGGGTATCATTGGTCAGCGCGTTAAGCGTTCTTTTGATCTATGGATTAAAATGGATTTCTTTTCAGCTGGTCAAGTGGTTTAGTGAAGGTGATTTTACGTTGACGGAATACCAATACCGAACCTTTTCCACCAACAGACTTTTGGCCATCTTGCTTTACCCGCTTATTATTTTAGCCGCTCTAAGCAGCATACAGCACGCCTACATTTACATTGGAGGCACTGCCATTGTTATCGGATTATTAATTTCTTGGCGCATTTTAAAGGGTGCTTGGGTGGCTTTCACGAATAACGTTCCGTTATTCTACATCTTTTTTTACATTTGCACTCTTGAAATATTGCCTGTGCTGATTGGAGTGAAGTTGATACAGTTGTTGTCCAATCCCTAGGATGTATTCATTGGAAGATTAAAATGGCAGAAAAAGTAAAATCCATCCTGATTACCATTCAAGATCCGGGGAATGAAAAGAACCCGTATTTTGACATTGCTAAGAAGTACAAAATCAAGATTGATTACCGTACTTTTATCCATGTGGAGGGGATTCCAGCCATCGATTTCAGACAACAACGCATTGATATCCTGGATCACCCTGGTGTCATTTTCACCAGCAGAAATGCTGTTGATCATTACTTCAGAATGGCCAAAGAAATGCGTCTCACCATTCCCAATGAAATGAAATATTTCTGTACATCTGAAGCCATCGCTTTCTATTTGCAGAAATACATCTTGTTCAGAAAGCGTAAAATATTTTACGGAAGCGGAACCTTTTCTTCATTGATTGAGGTTATCCTCAAACAAAAAGGAGAAAAACTATTATTGCCTTGCTCTGACTTACTCAATCAAACCATCCCTGCAGAATTGGAAAAGAATGGCATCTCCCATTCCAAGGCCAATATGTTCAAAACGGTCTGCAGTGATTTATCTGATTTGGCCGATGTGAAATACGACATGTTGGTTTTCTTTTCTCCTTCAGACATTGAGTCACTTTACAAGAACTTTCCAAAGTTCAAACAGAACACCACGCGCATTGCCGTATTTGGGAAAACAACAGCCGACGCTGCTGCTGACAACAAATTACGCATTGACGTCATGGCGCCCAATCCCAAGTCGCCTAGCATGAGCGCTGCCATTGAAAAATACATCTTTGAGAACAAATAAAATATAGGATTTTCCTATAATTTATTCGAGCCAAGCCGTTGTTTTCTACAGCAACTTTGCTGTTCGAATGAATGATCAATTTTTAATACAACAAGTTGGGTTATCCTTGATTCCTGGGCTTGGGCCAAAAAGGACCAGAGAGGTTCTGCATCTTTTCAAAGACCCCATGGACATCTTCCGTGCTCCATTCAAGGACTTTCAAGCATTGGGATTTTTCAGCAAGGAATGGTACCAATACCTGCACAGTGCTGCTTTTATGCAGAATGCCGAAAAAGTGGTCAATGACTGTCTTAAACTAAAGATTGAAATCACTTTTACCCAAGACAGCCATTATCCCCATCGATTAAAAAACTGCGACGACGCGCCCGTTGTATTATACACCCAAGGACAAAATGCATTAAAAACAACCCCCTTCATGGTTGCCATTGTGGGATCGCGAACCACCACACCGTATGGAATTGACTTTGTGAATCAATTCATCTCAGCTGTTGCCAAGCATCCCGTGACCATCGTATCCGGATTGGCTTATGGAATAGATCAAGCGGCGCATCAACAATGCAACGCATTGGGCGTGGCCAACATTGCCTGCCTTGCACATGGTCTTCACACCATATACCCCGCAAGCCATCGTCCACTGGCGCAACAAATCAAAAACAACGGAGGACTCATCACTGAATATTGTCCGGGCATTTTTGCAGACAAAGAAAGATTCCCCATGCGCAACAGAATCATTGCCGGTTTATGTGATGCTACATTGGTTATTGAATCGGAAAAAAGCGGTGGAAGTCTTATCACCGCCCAATTTGCACAACAATACAACCGAGATATTTTTGCACTTCCCGGAAGAATACACGATGTGAAAAGCCAAGGGTGTAATCAATTGATCTACCAAAACATTGCCGCCGCCATCACAGAAATTCCACAGCTGCTCAAGGATCTTGGCATCAAAGAGCAACCAGAGCTTCCGTTTGAAACAGATCCACTGAGTGAAAATGCGCAATTAACCTTTCAAACCCTGCGGGCCTTTCGCGAGTTGCACTTGGATGAACTTCAGATAAAAACACAACTATCCGCCTCCCATTTTGCATCAGCTATTTTTGAATTGGAAATGTGTGGAATAATTCACAAACTTCCTGGTTCTCGCGTAGCAACGTCAAGATAAGATATTACTACATTTGTTGCCGCATGAATTCAGCTATTGCACTGCAACACATACAGGCTCCTATCGCACAAGAAATGCGCGATTTTGAACCTTTTTTTGCCAATAGCTTAAAAAGTGAGAATGGTCTATTGGACAAAATTTCACACTACATCATCAAAAGAAAAGGAAAACAGATGCGCCCAATGCTCGTTTTCCTCAGCGCAAAGTTGTTTCAAAAACCAACGGAGAAAACCTTTGTTGCCGCCTCTTTGATTGAATTGTTGCACACGGCTACGTTGGTCCATGATGACGTGGTAGATGAAGCGATGACAAGACGAGGGTTCTTCTCCATCAATGCCCTTTGGAAAAATAAAATTGCAGTTCTTGTTGGTGATTATCTCCTTTCCAAAGGCCTCTTAATTAGCGTCAACAACAATGCCTTTGATCTCCTTAAAATTGTAGCTACAGCGGTTCAAGAAATAAGTGAGGGCGAATTGCTACAGCAAGAAAAATCAAGAAGGATGAAGGTAACGGAGGAAATCTATTACCAAATCATCCGACAAAAAACAGCTTCTTTGATTGGCGCATGCTGCCAAATGGGGGGTGCCTCCGCCAACGTGGATGCCCCAACACAAGACGCCTTATACCAAATGGGGATCAACATTGGGATTGCTTTTCAAATCAAAGACGACCTCTTAGATTTAGGATTTGGCGCCAACATAGGCAAGCCAACGGGTGGCGATATTCAGGAAAATAAGCTCACTCTGCCCATCCTACACGCTCTGCAGCATGGGAGCAAGGAGACCATTGCTTTCATCAAGTTACTATTAAAAAACAAAAGCGTTGGCCAAAAGGAGCTCATGGTCTTACAGCAACGGCTAATGGAATGCGGATCAATAGCCTATGCGACGGAAGCCATGAACCAATACGCCAAAAACGCTCAAGATATTCTGGCTCAATTCCCGCAATCAGACGTCAGCGGTTCCATCCATAAACTCATCCAATTCACCATAGAACGAGACAAATGAGAAAACTATTTTTTGCCGCTTTTTGCTTATTGATCATGGCTTGTCAATCAGGCCCCAAAGAAAATGTCATGGCCACCTATGGCAATGGCAATCCCATGAATGTCGTCATCACAGACCCTGAAACAGGTGAGAAAATTGGCGAGAAAACCTTCTATGACAATAAGCAGGTACACACCGATGTTTTAATCAAAGACAACAAGCGCAATGGCACCTGCCGCTCATTCTACAAAGACGGAAAACCCTTCAGTTTGCACACTTACGAATTGGGTGTAAAAAACGGACCTTATCAACTCTGGTATGAAAACGGTCAAATCAAAATTGACGGTTTTTACAAAGACAACAAGCCCTCCGGTGTTTGGAAAACTTATGAGCAAGGCG
>CANNHA010000153.1 GCA_947504275.1 Flavobacteriales bacterium | reverse complement strand
TTGATGTTGCTCCCTACACTCTCCTCTAAGTCAGAGACTTTTCCTTTGCACTTAAAGAGCCTAAAATCTCCTTCATCAATCATGGCAACACCTGCGCTATCATAACCGCGGTATTCCAATCGCTTAAGCCCTTTGATTAATATATCATAAGCCTGTCTATCTCCTAAGTAGCCAACAATTCCACACATAGTTCTAAATCTTATTGAGCGAAGGTAACAATAAGTCTTGTATTTTCCGAAGGAAGAGATGGGTTGTAATCAGGGCCATGTGCAACAATTCTTTTTGCACTTACACCTGTTGTACCCCCTAAAATATACAATCCTTGACTGTTGATTTCACCTGTTAATACACTTTGAATGTAACGGGTAATCACAAAACTATACTTTTGGGTTGTTGTATTTAAAAACCCTCCGATGCTTTGTGCTGATTCATCTGGTAATATTTTCTCTATTCCATCCTCATTGATGTATCGCAAAAACAATTGATCAAAAGGAGTGTAACGGCTATCCAGATCTACCGGTATTTGCAATTCTGCTTGCGCAATAACTTTATTTCCAACGGCCAAGTTTTGAATGGTTGGAAAATCGATTTTAGCCTTCAAGCCGCCACCTGATTGAATGTAAAACTGCTGAGATCCATTCAATGGTTGCTGCGCAATGCGCTCCAAAGCTGTACCAACATAATTCTGTTTGAATCGATTGTAGCGTGCACAATCCGAACCGACGACAAAATCGTACAATAAAGTATCTGGCGTTGTTCCTGAGAGATCACGGTAATAAACAGTTAGTTTGGTTCCGGGGTCTACCAAATCATAACGCATTACGGCATCCATGCGCGCCTTGGCAGTTATGCACACTCCCTTAAAGTAATTTTGAAAATTATCTTGAGAGGAAAAAACAGAAACGTCGGTGGGCTGAGTCAAAAAAGTTCCAACTTCATTTTTCAGTCTAATGCGCAATTGAGGAAAAGTGGTATCTCCGGCCACAATGGCATCTTGGTTGGGATCAATGTTCAAATAATCAAAGCCGGGTTGAATCCAACTCTCTGGCGAATAAGAAACCAGGCTATTGGCATAATAGTTACTGTCCAAATACAAATCCGCTGTCAAAGGATGAACGGACAATTGTTGACGATTGGGTTTTCCGTAAAAGGTTGTATTGTATGCCAATGCCAAAACCACGGAATCAATTTCCATCTGAGATGGAAAACCGGGGTCCAATGCGGAAAGCTTAAACTGAGTGAAAATCTGACACTCCGTGGAGCCCAATTCAGGATCCTCCAATCTACCCAAAACCGCCAAAGACAATTCATCCGTCTTAACGGAATCTTCAATCATGGTTTGAACCGATATTGAAAAGGTATCCGTTTGAAAAGCCGACAAGGCATCTGAACCAGGTAACAGATTACCACCGGGGGTTATCCCAGGCTTTTCACAGGACATTAGAAAAAACGAACCGCAAAAAAAGCAAAAGACTATTAATCCTCTCATTGACTGCTTAGACCATTACCGGTTTGTTGGCCAATACGATATCAAAAAACTCATCTGTAGCAGACAAATAATCCGTCTCCTCATTTTTATGCATCACTGGCACTTCCAACTCCTCGGCAAACTTCTTCACCTCATCAGCAACCATACCATCACCCAGAATGACTCCGTCTGCAAATTTCATGGCGTTCTTCATCAATTGCGCATGGGTGGCCTTCTTCAACAACTCAATATCCCCACCCTCAAAACCATCAAAAGCAACTTTTTTGTGCATGTCTTTGGATAAGGTGCCTTCAAACTCTTTATCATAGGCAGAAACAACAATTTTGCTGTCCGCAAAATGAGGATCCTGCGCATACAATTTCTTCACATACAAAGGCATCAAACTGGAGAACCATCCATGACAATGAATGATGTCAGGAGCCCATCCCAATTTCTTAACCGTTTCCAATACTCCCTTGGTAAAGAATATCATGCGCATGTCGTTGTCCTCAAACAATTGGTCATTGTCATCATGGAAGAAAGACTTTCTGTGAAAATATTCCTCATTGTCAATGAAGTAAACTTGCAATCGAATCTGCGGGATACTGGCCACTTTGATAATCAAAGGATGGTCCGTATCGTCCACAATTAAGTTCATCCCAGACAAACGAATCACCTCATGCAATTGGTGTCTGCGTTCATTGATTTTGCCAAAACGGGGCATGAATATTCTGGTTTCTTTCCCGCGCTCATGCACCGCCTGTGGCATCTGCCTGCAGGTTTGAGCAATGTGGCTTTCTGGTGAAAAGGGAAGAATTTCGTGGCTAACAAATAATATTCTAGGCTTACTCATGTATGAAATTCATCTTTAATGGAAATGCAAAGATAAATAAAAAAAAAATTTGATTTACGCAAATGGTTAGCTTTGGGGCTATAAAGTACGTTAAGATGGAGATTTTAAAATCATCTGCAGCCCTTATTGCATGGAGAAACCAATACCAATCATCTGCGATTGGCTTTGTTCCCACCATGGGAGCGTTGCATCTAGGCCATCTTTCACTCATGATCAAAAGCAAAATCGACAACGATAAGACTTTGGCCAGCATTTTTGTCAATCCCACTCAATTCAACGATCCAAAAGATTTTTTACACTATCCCAGCACCATTGAATCTGATATCTCGATGCTAGAAGATGCGGGCATTGATGCTGTCTTTATTCCCGCAGTCGAGGATATGTATCCTGAAGTGGCCGTAGAGAATTTTCATATTCCCATACTCACAGAAAGCCTAGAAGCCAAAATGCGTCCGGGTCATTTTGATGGCGTCATCACCATCATCCGTAAATTGTTTGATTTGGCCCAAGCAAACCGCGTATACCTTGGGGAAAAAGATTTCCAACAATTGTCCATCATTTCCGCTTGGGTAAAGAAAGAAAAGCGTGCTGAGGTTATTGTGCCCTGTCCTACCCATAGAGAATCATCCGGATTGGCGATGAGCTCCAGGAATCAGCGTCTTCAAGAGAAACAGTTGAAAGAAGCTACTTTGCTTTTTCAGATTCTCAATACTGTAAAAGAAAACAAATTCAACAATACACCCGTTGAGTGGGAGCTATGGGCCAGAAGTCTTTTCGCTCAATCACCTTCCTTTCGATTGGATTATTTTGAAATCATTGATGCAGATACATTTGGCCCCTTGGCTGCATGGGAAGATTCTGAAAACCCCATTGCTGTTGTTGCAGCCTTTTTGGGGGAGGTAAGATTGATTGACAATATGCGTTTGTAAACCTTAAGGCACCAAGAGCTTAAACCCTTTGCCATGAACGTTGATAATTTCCAAACGTTCATCTCCTTTTAAATGTTTGCGCAATTTGGCGATGTAAACATCCATACTGCGCCCATTGAAATAATTGTCATCACCCCAAATGGTCTTCAAAGCATAGCTTCTTTCCAAAATACCGTTCCTATTCTTGGCTAACAAATAAAGCAACTCATTTTCTTTGGTGGTTAGTTTGGTCTCCTGATCCCAAAAAAACAATTTGTGTTTGCTATAATCAAAGTTGTAATTCCCCAGAATTTCTTCTGCAGACTCTTCCTCGGCCATGATTAAAGGATTGGTTCTCTTGAGAATAACATTCACCCTTGCCAACAACTCCTCCATAGAGAAAGGCTTGGTCATGTAATCGTCTCCGCCCACCTCAAATCCTTTAAGGGTGTCTTCCTTCAGGCTCTTGGCTGTTAAAAATAAAATAGGCGTATGCTTGTCCTCAGCCCTTATTTCTTGCGCCACCGTAAAACCATCTTTCACGGGCATCATAACATCCAAAATGATAAAATTATAACTGCCTCTTTTAAAAGCCTTGATGGCTTCCTGACCGTCTGTTGCCAAATCGGTCTGGTATCCTTTTGCATTCAGGTATTCCAATAACAACTGACCCAAATTGGGATCATCCTCACATAACAAAATACTAGTGGAGCGTTTCATGTTTTCTGGGTAATTTGATGGTAAATGTGGTTCCTTTTTTTAATTCGCTGTCTACTTTAATGATTCCCAAATGCTTGGTAACAACGCCCAAGACATAGCTTAATCCTAACCCATAACCTTTGACATTATGGATGTTTCCTGTTGGCACTCGGTACAATTTTTCAAAAATTCTTTTTTGATTCTCTTTGCTAATTCCAAGCCCTTTATCAGAAATTTCCAAAACAAAAAATCCACCC
>CANNHA010000152.1 GCA_947504275.1 Flavobacteriales bacterium | reverse complement strand
TACAGCATCAAAAACACAATAGGGGTTTTGCTCTGATGCACCAATACATGCAATACTGGCATCCAACTGGAGAAGGATTAAACAATGAGCAATATGCCTTGCTCACACAATATGTGCAAGCGGAAGGGATGACCATGGGTATTGAGGCGCAAAGAAGACACATGGACAAATGTGGCGGTACATTGTTTTGGCAACTCAATGATGTTTGGCCTGCTTTTTCCTGGAGTGCCATGGATTGGCATTTTCAGCCCAAACCATTGATGACTCAGTTGACCCATGCATACGCCCCATTTTTAGCTTCTGCAGAATGGAATGGAAAGGAATGGAGTCTGTTTCTGATCAATGAAGATTCTTTAATGAAAAATGCATTAGTTCACATCCAATACTATGTCAAAGACGCCGTCGTCAAGGATTGGTTCATTGAGAAAAATATTGAGCAAGGAAGTCATGTTGTATTTAAAACCAAAGAGATCTTACACCAAGATGACGCCTACTTCGTTGTAGAATGCAAACATCCCAATTTGCCCAATGCTGTTTACAGAAGGCAACTAAAGTCCAAGGGATTTTCCAAGCAATTCATGGTACCCGCAGTAGAAAATAATCAATGGATTTGTAAACCATTGTTAAAGGAAAGCGAAAACAATTAAGGAACTTCGATTTGCAAAGTCCTTGTTTCATCTGGACCTTCCGCGGCGGCTCTGTTTTTGCCTGATGCCATTATTTTATGAATGGACTGCAAACTTTTGGCCCCATCACGGATCTCAATGAAATAAGATTGATCCGCGATGATTTGAGTTACTGCAATACCATTCTTGTCTGTCATGGCCTTGGCAATTTCCACACCATACTCATCCATCCAATAGACCATCAATCCTTTGATGGGCTTACCTCTCTTGGTTACAATGCGACCCCAGGCCTGGGTATAATTGTTCACTACCTCAGTATTGCCAATCATGGCATAATTAGAAATATCGACGCTGTAAATATCTCTTTCGCCTAGTGAATTTTCAAATTCAGCAGCCAAAAACATGGTCTTATTATCACGTGTAATGGATAGGGTAGATTCTTCATTTACCGTGTTGATTGGATAACCCAAATTCATAGGTGGTGTCCAAGATCCATTGACAAACTCCGACTTAAAAATATCATATCCACCCAAAGACAAATGGCCATTTGATGCAAAGAAAATAATCTGACCATTGGGATGGATAAATACAAACTTCTCGTCACCAGGAGTATTGATGACATTGCCCATATTCTTGGGCTCTGACCATGTGCCATTTACCTTTTCACTGACATAAATATCTCCCCTGCCTAATCCCTTGTCACGCTCGCTCACAAAATAAAGAAAACGACCATCCTCAGTAATGGAAGTAGAACTCTCAAAACGATTCTTGGTATTGATGGGGTATACCAATGGTGTTGCCTCTCCAAATTCACCGGTATTAATGTCTTTCAAAGAGAAGAAAATATCGCCAGAAACTTTCCCGTCATTTTTGTATACATACATGCCTGAGCCATCCGGCATAATACTCAATATTCCGTCATGGGATTCTGAGTTCACCTTACCTTCTACTTTCTCCGCTTCCATCCACTTTCCATTGGCATCCTTTTGACTAAAGAAAATATCCTCGTAAAATTTATAATCACCTTTCTCATCTACTTTACCTCCCGTAGTAGAACTTCTTCTTGACGTAAAATACAACTTGTTCCCATCCGCAGTGACACTCGGCGCGTACTCCTCGTAGCGCGAGTTGATCTCCTTACCCAAGTTGGTAATGGTCACCTGAACAGGTTTTGCCATCATGGATTTGGCATACTTACATTCTTGAATATAACGACGTGTTTCAGCATATTCAGGACTCAATGGAGCAATATCCTTTAAATATTTATTGTAGTATTCCACAGCCTCATCCAACTCTGCCAATCGATGATAGCACTTCGCGTAAAACAAATAACCTTCAGATGAAACAAATGATTGAGTAGCCATTGCCTTGTTGTAATAATCCAAGGCAATTTTGTATTTCTTCAAACGATAATAACATTCAGATGTACTCTTCAACGCCATAAAGCTCAATGAATCAATGCTAAGCACTTCTCTGAACTCTGTTAAGGCGCCTCGAACATTGTTATTGTCCAATTTACGTTGTGCGCTATTCAACTTTGCAGGGATCATGGCTTTGTCCATCACAGAGACTCCATTGGTATCAATTTGCGCCGAGAGCGCAGATGATAAAACAACACACAGTAGAAGTAGAAATAATTTGTTCATATCCATCGTTTAGTTCAACGAAAGTAGCCAAAGTTATTCACCGATGGTTTGATGAATTGCAAGAGAAACTAACTTTGTCATCAACAATGCAGAACACAACAGAAAGCAATAGTCATTACAACAATCTTGATGAAATTACATCAACTGATCTGTTGAACATCATCAATCAAGAGGACCGCAAAGTACCTTTGGCCATCGAACCTATCATTCCTCAAATTGCAAGTTTGGTGGATGCCATTATCCTCCGAATGAAAAACGGGGGACGTCTATTCTACATGGGCGCAGGCACCAGTGGTCGTTTGGGCATTGTGGATGCATCTGAATGTCCACCTACTTTTGGGGTCCCTCATGATTGGGTTATCGGCATCATTGCCGGCGGGGATCAAGCCATTCGCTATCCAGTTGAAGGAGCTGAAGACGACACCAATCAGGGTGCTTTGGACTTGCTGGCTTACCAACCCAATATCAACGATACATTGGTTGGGATTGCAGCCAGTGGCAGAACCCCTTATGTCATTGGTGCATTGCAGAAAGCACAGGCTTTGGGAATGTTAACAGGGGCCATCACCTGTAATCCTGAAAGTCCAGTTACACTACATGCTGAATTTCCTTTGGTGGCTGAGGTAGGGCCAGAGGTGGTGACAGGCAGCACAAGGATGAAGTCAGGGACTGCGCAAAAACTAATTTTGAACATGATATCTACCGCGGTTATGGTTGGATTAGGTAAGGTGAAAGGGAGTAAAATGGTGGATATGCAATTGACAAATGAGAAATTGGTGAATAGAGGTGTTAGGATGGTCAAAGAGCAGACCGGTGTTAACGATGCATTGGCCCATGAACTTTTGCTTGAACATGGCAGCGTGCGCAAGGCTGTAGATTATTATAACAACAAACATGCATGACATTGAACCATACTATGGTTGGCGTGACTATTATATAGCCAGCGAGGATCCTTCATCCATATTTTTTGATCGACAGTACTCAGAATTTGAGTTCTCTCAAAAAATATACAATCATTACATCCATCCCCAATGGGACAGTATGGACAGTCAGACGCTTTTCTTAAAAATCCTTTTCGTAGATTATGAAGAGCAATATGCTATCATAGAACTCATGGGTGAATGGAATGACTTATTGTACAATGACATCATGTTACTCAAAAGAGAAGTGGCTGATCAACTGATAGAGCATGGCATCAATAAGTTTGTTATGATTGGTGAAAACGTGCTCAACTTTCATCCATCTGATGATTGCTATTATGAAGAGTGGTTTGAGGATGTTCAAGAGCAAGATGGTTGGATTTGTCTATTGAACTTTAGAGATCACGTTTTACAAGATATTTCGGATTCCAACATTGATCATTACTTTGTTACAGGAGGTAAATTGCAGGAAATGAATTGGCGCACCTACCAACCTGAAGTGTTGTTTGAGAAGATCAACCAAGTGGTTCAAAAAAGAATTGGTTAAACAGATCATCATTTGAAGGGCTCAATCAGCCAAAATCATCATTCCTTTTGATACATCAAAAAATTGTAATACCTTGCTAGTAGAAATTTGTTAGAAGATTCATTTCATGAAAAAATCATCGATTAGAGACAGTTTGCCTTTGGGTTTTGTACAGGAACAACTCACCAAAGGTGCCTTAGAGAATTTGGATGATTTTACTTTACGCATTCAACAACACCTGGTTAAGCAATTGAATGAAATTCAGCAGGCAGCATTAAAAGATGAAATTCCCGTCATCAGACCCTTGGCCAAAAGCATACAAATGGGCATGCATGTTCTGAACGATCATAGCGCTGACGATGTATTGGATAAAATCCAAAATCTCTGCGGAAAGATGCAATCTTTAAATGAGATCGAAGAAAGCATATGCACATTGCAGCAATGCACCCAACATTTCAGAGAAGCCATTTCCACAAAAAAGTAAACACAAAAGAAAAACGCTCCTTTTGAGAGCGTTTGTTCTGCGGAAAGGGGGGGATTCGAACCCCCGGTAGGGTTTCCCCTACGACAGTTTAGCAAACTGTTGGTTTCAGCCACTCACCCACCTTTCCTTGGGTTTTCCTGATTAGAGGACTGCAAAAGTACGTCAAAAGGATGTTTTAAGCAAT
>CANNHA010000151.1 GCA_947504275.1 Flavobacteriales bacterium | reverse complement strand
GAGACAACACCGGCGGTAAAAGCACAGAAGTAGAATACCTGATATCATTTTTATTAATGCAAGGATACAATGCACCAGATAACATCGTTGCCAAAAGAAGTGCTTTGGCTGATAGCCGAGTTAAACCATTGAAAAGAAAATTGGTCAGAACATTTCTCAAAATAATCCTAAGACGGAATGAGGACATACAGCGCTACATTGACCTAATGGAATTGAAAAATGGAGAGGTGGACACTTTATTTTTCAACAAGAAAATTCAACAAAAAAAATGGACTTTTCAGGGAGAGAAACATCTTTGGGTGAATGGATTGTCTGCCTCAGCTTCTGTCGACTTCACGCAAGCATGGAAAAAAAACAATTTGGGGACAATTTGGGGACAATGCATTATGGGCAATGATAGCGGAACCTTTGGGAATGCGGGCCTCGTTACCTTGCCAGCTTCCAAATTGCCGATTTCAGTGGCTACCATTCGTTACAATTACAGCAGAGCATTTAAATTCGAAACGCCCAATATTTGTCCAGACTTTAGAATAGAATACACTCTTGAAAATATTATTCACGGAACCGATCCATATTGGATTGCGTTTAGAAAAAAGATTTAACTTGCGGTCGCTATGCAAAAAATAATAATTATTCTTAGCCTATTTTTCATGGGCCTCACAGTGAATGGTCAGAAGGCCACCATCAGTGGTCCCATCTTGTCCAAAGGAACATCCATCAATGATTTGGGAACAGACCAAATTCATTTGATTCTTTCCGGTTGGAAGGCGGATACCCTCATCGTTAAAAACTACAAATGGGACATCCTTAAAATTGATACCCTGAAGCAATTGAATGAATTGGCCAAGGACCCTTTGGTGATTAAAAAAGTGTACAAAGATTTAATTGCATTTTACACCTTTCACAAGAAGAACGAGGAAGTTGCGCAGATCAAAGCTGAAATCCAGAAAATGGAAATGAACGAGTTGAGAAGTCAAAATGAACTTTTGAAAAAGAACGAAGATTCATTGCGTTCACTGAGCATCGACTTACAATCCAAATATTCCTTTGGCCAGGAGTTGATTGGACAAATAGAAGGAGAACAAGAATTGTGGTTTTTTGTCGCTATCGTATTGGCGTGCTTGCTCGTCATCATTACTATTCTGTATTTCTTGAAAAAGGGAAAAACAGAAAAGGAAATTGTATACAAAGAAAAAAAAGTGGTTGTTCACCAGCCTGCAGAAGATCAAGGTGAGATGTTGCAAAAAATTGCAGATTTGGAAAAGCTATACAAGACAAGCTTACAAAGCATTCAAATGCAGGATGCGGAAAAAATTGAGCAACAAAAAATCAACCAGGAAGCTGTTCAATTTTTGAAGGAGGCCCAAGCTGAATTGAAAAAAATACAAGAAAATAAAACGATGACGGCAGAGGATTTCATGCGATTGAGCAATGCCGTGCAACGCGCAATAACCAAATTGTAACATGGACGGAATTCAAATGGTTGACCTCAAAGGTCAATACAACAAAATAAAAACCGAAGTAGATCAAGCCATCCTAGATGTCATTGAACAAACTGCTTTTATCAATGGACCGCAAGTAAAGAAGTTTGCGCAAGCATTGGCTGAGCACCTTCAAGTAAAACATGTCATCCCATGCGCCAATGGAACTGATGCACTTCAGATAGCCATGATGGCATTGGATCTCCAACCAGGAGATGAAGTAATTACGACATCCTATACCTATATCGCTACTTGTGAAGTCATTGCCTTGTTAAAACTAACGCCCGTTTTTGTAGAGATCAACCCCGATACTTTTACCATAGATCCAGTAGCCATTGAAAAGGCCATTACTTCTAAAACCAAAGCCATCGTACCAGTTCACTTGTACGGACAATGCGCGGACATGGAATCTATTTTGGCCATTGGTAAAAAACACAACTTGGCTATCATTGAAGACACAGCCCAAGCCATTGGTGCAACCTATACTTTTTCAGATGGAAGACAAGGCAAAGCTGGATGCATGGGAACCTTAGGCACAACGAGCTTTTTTCCTTCAAAAAATTTGGGCTGCTATGGTGATGGTGGAGCCATTTTCACCAATGATGACGAACTAGCCGAAAAGATCAACATGGTGGCCAATCATGGGCAAAAGACCAAATACTACCATGATATTGTTGGGGTAAACTCTAGATTGGACACCATACAGGCTGCCATTCTTTTGTGCAAACTGCCCCATTTGGAAAGTTACAGCAATGCGCGACGCGCTGTCGCAGATGCTTATGATCAAGCTTTTCATAACCATCCCAACATAAAAATTCCAGTTCGCAATCCCAACAGCACGCACGTATTTCACCAATACACCTTAACCTTATGTGGCGTAAATAGGGACGAGCTGCAAGAATATCTGAAAGGGAAAGGTGTTCCTACTATGATTTATTATCCCTTGCCCGCACACAAGCAAAAAGGATATGCATCGGCGCACTTTGAACCGGGGTCATTGACGCTGACAGAAATTCTTTGTCACAACGTTATCTCATTGCCCATTCATACAGAAATGACTCATGAAATGCAGTCCTACATCATTGAAAGTGTGTTGGCATTTTTCTAAATGAATAATGAAATACAAATTTTGAAGGCTGCATCATTTGCAGCCTTTTTATTTTTTTGAACATCCTTGGTGTACAGATCACACTTTCTTATATTTGTTTCCTAACCTAATCAAAAAACTAACTTGCCAATGAAACGGATTGCACTTGCCATCCTAGCGTTTATGGGCCTATCGGCTTCTTACGCACAAATTTTGACAACCAGTCCTGCGTTTCCTACGCAAACCGATCAAATCACCATTTATTACAATACCACTACTGGCAATGCCGCTTTAACGGGTTTTACTCCCATTTATGCGCATACCGGTTGCATCACCAGCAATAGTGTTGGGCCCAATGACTGGCAACATGTAGTGGGAAACTGGGGAGTTGCTGATCCAACTGTAGTCATGACTCCTTTGGGAAACAACCTTCACCAAATTGTAATTACACCCCAAACATTTTACAATCCCAACTTAGGAGAAACAATAAGCCAACTCAAGTTTGTTTTCAGAAATCAAAGTGGAACAACTGTAGGTCGCAATGCCGATGGTTCTGATATTTCCTTGGATATTTATCAAGGTGGTTACAATGCCACTTTACAACTTCCAAGTGCTGTTTCTTCTATTGTTCAACCCAATAGCAATAACACCATCACGGGTGTAGCATCTGCCGCTTCTAATTTGTCTATCTCGATCAATGGGAATGTGGTCAGCAGCTTGAGCAATGCCACCAGCATCACTTATAATTTCAACAGCGCCAATGCTGGAGAATATCAAGCTGTATTTTCTGCCAACAACGGTACCGAAACCATTTCAGATACTTGCTTCTTTTTGATTTTACCAGCTGTGAACATTGCTGCCAGTCCTGCAGGCGTTGTGGATGGTATTAATTACATAAACGCCAATACGGTTATTTTGCAGCTCTTCGCACCAAATAAAGATTACGTATTTGTTGTTGGCGATTTCAACAACTGGAATTTAGATCTAGATTACTACATGAACCGCACACCTGATGGTCAAAGGTATTGGATACAAATTGCCGGTTTAGAGCCCAATATAGAATATGGTTTCCAATACCATATTGATGCTGAAGGTCTAAGGGTAGCTGATGTATATGCGGACAAAGTATTGGACCAATGGAATGACCCTTGGATTTCCACCAGTATTTACCCCATCATCAAACCTTATCCATACGGTTTAACAACTGAGCCTGTTTCAGTATTAGAAACCAACCAAACTCCATACGCATGGACGGATCAAGCCTACATCAAACCAGCAAAAGAAAAATTGGTGGTCTATGAATTATTGATGCGTGATTTCATGGAAGAAGAAAGTTATCAGAACTTGATTGATACGCTTGACTATCTTGAAACACTTGGAATTACTGCTATACAGTTCATGCCAATCAATGAATTTGAAGGCAATAACAGCTGGGGTTACAATCCCTCTTTTTACTTCGCTCCAGATAAAGCCTATGGCAGTGAAGAAGATTTAAAGACCTTTATCAATGAGGCGCACAATAGAGGGATAGCGGTAATCATGGACATTGCCCTCAATCATAGCTTTGGTCAAAATCCGATGGTCCGCATGTACTTCAATCCAGATGCGGGAGATTATGGTCAACCCACAGCCGAAAATCCTTGGTTCAATCAAACCACTATGCATGATTTCAATGTTGGCTACGACTTCAATCATGAGAGCACGCATACGCGCAACTTCAGCAAACGCGTTATGGGTTATTGGATGTCGGAATACCACATTGATGGATATCGTTTTGACTTGTCCAAAGGATTTACGCAGAACTATACTCTAGGAAATATTGGTGCTTGGGGTGCATATGACCAAAGCCGAGTCAATATATGGTCAGATTATTACAACCATATGCAGTCTGCATCACCTGGTTCCTACGCCATTTTAGAGCATTTTGCAGATAATTCAGAAGAGACTGCATTGAGTAACATGGGCTTAATGCTCTGGGGAAATATCAATCACAATTATAGTGAGGCAAGCATGGGCTATTCAGGTGATATCAATTGGGCTTCTTATCAAGCTCGCGGTTGGAGCCAGCCCCGCTTGGT
>CANNHA010000150.1 GCA_947504275.1 Flavobacteriales bacterium | reverse complement strand
ATGTGCCATTCCAATGGGTTACACCCACACTCTGTTGATCCACAAAAATAAGGGCCCCAGGAATGGGTTGCTCCGTTTCATCATCCATCACCTGCAAATAAAAATCATGCTGTGCGTTGGAAACGAAGCTAAAAAATCCTAGAAATAAAATCAGTAGTGCTCTCAAACGAAAAAATTTGAAAGGCAATTTAGTGCTTTTTTCCTTTTCTCGACTTTTCCCCTTGTCGAAGATCAGCATAACGCGGATCTTCTTCAAACGCTAGCTTGGTCATAGTATCCACTTCGATATTGTACACACCCATCTCCTCAATGACGCGACCTTGAATGTGGTAAATGCCCGAACCACGCCAAGACATGTTATCTTTTCCTACAACAGGAAAATGCGCGGTATCGATGAACTCTCCTTCCGCATCGATAAAATTACCAAAGTACATGCGGTCACCTTTGCTGGTTCTGGTGGGCTTGCATGTAATGAAATATCCCAACACCACTACCTGCTTTCCCAAGAATTCGGGTAACCGTCGGGCGGGAACACCAACACCTTTCCACTCCGTTGGCAACAAATCAAATGGACTGCACAACGGAAAACCCAACAATTCCAATTGATCAAAGGCATCCTCCAATGGGAGATCGACCAAATTCGGAATATCAAATTGCTTTCTTTCCACCCCAAACAGCGATTGCTCTTGGACATCCCATCGCTGCGTAAAATACAACTGCGCCTTCCACAACAATTGCTTTTTGCTCTGTCCTAAAAATCGAAAAGCACCTACGCGAATGAGCAATGTACATTGCTCAACGCCAATGCGAACGCGGTCTAGAAAATCCTCAAAGTCTTTGAACGGACCATTGTTCTTTCTCGCCAATAGCAAACGTTCAATCAAAGGATGCTCCAAGTCCTTGATCATCCCCAATCCTAAGAATACATCTCGACCTTGGATGATGGTCACCGCGCTGCTCTTTTGAATGCTAGGCGGATGAATGATTGCTCCTTTCCTTCTCGCCTCATGCACATAAAACTCTACCGAATAAAAACCACCGCCGTTGTTCAATGTAGCCACCATGTATTCCAATGGGAAATAGGCTTTGAGAAACAAACTTTGAAAACTCTCCACCGCATAAGAAGCCGAATGCCCTTTGGCAAAAGCGTATCCTGCAAAACTTTCAATCTGTCGCCAGATTTCCACCACTTCTTCCAATGGTCTTCCCTTTGCCATAGCCTTTTCAATAAAGGCATCACGCGCTCGATCAAACTCTTCTCTTCCTCTAAACTTTCCGCTCATGCCGCGTCGCAAACTATCGGCCTCTCCCAAGGTCAAGCCGCCATAGTAGTGCGCTACTTTGATCACATCTTCTTGGTACACCATCACCCCGTAAGTCTCTGGCATCAATTCAAGCAACACCGGATTGGCTTGCTTCCTGCGCTCTGGAATGCGCTGCCGCATGATAAACTCGCGCATCATGCCACTTTTGGAGACGCCGGGGCGTATCACAGAACTTGCGGCCACCAATCCCAAATAATCATCCACTTGCAACTTACCCAATAACATCCGCATCGCAGGCGACTCCACATAAAAACATCCGATGGCATCGGCAGAACGGATCAGACTTTTTACGGCCTCGTCCTTTTTAAATCGCGCCAAATCATGAATGTCAAAGTCTGCCCTTTCCGGTTGATTGTAGGCAATGATTTCCATGCACTCTTTGATTTTTCCCAATCCGCGTTGCGAGAGAATATCGAACTTGTAAATCCCAATATCCTCAGCCACCAGCATATCAAAATGGGTAGTGGCAAATCCTTTGGGTGGTAAAAATGTTGCTGTATAACACCACACGGGTTTTTGGGTAATCAAAATCCCTGCAGCATGAATAGCCAATGCGTTGGGGAAATCTTGAATCACCTGTGCATAGCGCAAGGTGAGCCGCTGCATTTCATCCAATTGATCCAATTGAAATTTCCCATCTCCCAAAATATCGATCTCCTCTTTGGGCAATCCGAAAACCTTTCCCAATTCCCTCACTGCTGCGCGGTACTGAAAAGTATTGTAAGCACCCAACAACGACACATTGGGAAAGCGAGAGAATATGTACTTCGTCATGTCCTCTCTGTCCGTCCAAGAAAAATCAATGTCAAAATCAGGAGGATTCTGGCGATAGAGATTAATGAATCTTTCAAAATACAAATCCAACTCTATGGGATCAACATCCGTGATGCGCAACAAATACGCAACGATGCTATTGGCTCCACTGCCCCGACCCACATAAAAATACCCATTGCTGCGCGCATAGCTCGTGATGTCCCAGTTGATGAGAAAATACGCCACAAAGGATTTCTCCTTGATCATGTCCAACTCCTTTCGAATCCGAACAACAATTGGACTCTCCTCATCCCCGCGATTGACTTCAGGATAACGATAAGGTAACCCCTCCCAAGACAATTGCTCCAATAAATCCTCATCCTGCGCCGCATTGAGACCATAGATCAACTGATTCTTCATGGTCACCGACTCTTCCATCACCCAAGCTGTTGCCCATTCCTTAAATACATTTGTTGTTCTTTGTAACAACGGATACTCCGCATAACCTTCCTCTATATCCGATTTGGTTTTCCAAATTTCACGCTCTGTCGCGTGATCCAAGGTGCTGAGCTTGCTCAACAATACATTGTTCTCCACCGCACGCAGCAATCGGTGGGCATTGAATGCACGTTTGTTTCGAAAACTAAAAACGGGCAATGCCAAACAGCGCTCAAAGTCTTTCCATCGCGAAATTCTCCACCGGTTGATTTCATGCGGGGCAACGCTCACCCATTCATTTTCACGCATGATGTCCATGGGCCAATCGCGCACTTGATCCAGCGGATAAATAACTTTTACGTGTTGCCATTCTGGCGCGCGTTCGGGAAAATCTTTCTTATCATGCAGATGAAAAGACAACCACTCGTTCACCTCTCTAAATCCTTCTTCACTGGTGGGGACTGCTACATAAACAGTGGTGACGTTGTTTTTAAAATCAACGCCGGTCAATCCCAAAAACTTCTCTTTCTTGCACCAACGCTTGATATCCCAAGTTGCCGAAGTGTTGTTCACATCTGCAAAAAGGAAGGTCTCCCATCCCTCGTCGCGCAAGGCCTCCGCCGCTTCCAGAGGAGCCGTTGTTCCGTAACGCAAAGAGAAATAGGAATGGACGTGGACCATGATCAATCAAACAATGACATTTGATCATCCCGTCGCTTGCGGGCTCGGGTTTCTCCCATCCCAAACATCTCAATGTCCTGATACACCTCGTAATCAAATTCCTGCAATACCCTTTCGCCTGTGGGTTTCAGCAACTCCTTTCCATTGGCCATTGGATTTTTAATAGCCGATGAAATGGGATAGGCATTGAGCCAACCATCTGGACAAGGCTGCATCATGGAGGTGATGTCCGATAGCGGAGCATCTGCATTGAGCCAGGTCGAATGGTACTCAGGAGGTAGTATTAAAGGACAACGGTGGTGACCAATTTTTTGAAGCACCGCATTGGGTGCGGTGGTGAGAATGGCGAAAGACGAAATGGTTTCTGCGCCCTTTTGCCAAGTATCCCAAATACCAGCCAGGGCCATGGGACCATTGCCTGCCCTGGGATAAACGCAATAAGGTTCTTGCAATCCAACACCTTTTGGACCTTCGATGAATCCATCCGCAACCACCAAGCAGCGTTGACTGCGGATGGCGCGGCGAAACATGGGTTTATCTATAATACCCTTGGCTCCCGTGTACTCGCGCCGATTCTCCTGGTTGTGATCACCCTCGGAACGGGCATTGATAAAAAGCTTACCATCTTTGGACCATGAAGGGGTAAAGCCAAAACGAAACAATTGGAGGGATTGGGGGTGATCATTGGTAATGACCAGACCGGGGCTGCCTGGAGCCAAATTGGTGGTCGGCGAAAAGTCAAAACCCTTGGGCATGGTTACGCCAAACTTCTTTTCAATCTCCTTGACCTTGGTTACTACAATATAACGTCCACACATAATGCAAAGTAAAGGTAGGAGATTGTAATGGATTTGAGAAGGGGGGGGTGTTGAAAATTTAGTCCATTAATAGCAGGTTGTGAAGGAGGGTTGATGCCGTCAACTATCCTAATCACTCTGCGAGCGTTGGTCTCTGTTTTATAAACGCAGAGGACGCCAAGGACGCGCAGAGTGCACAGAGACTAACTAAAAATTCATACGCTCGTCCGTTAGTTTGCATCCTGCAAATTAGCTAGTGCTGTCGGGGCTATTGCCGACAAAATCATTTCGATCTGCGAACTTTGCGTGTCCTTGACGTGCTCTGCGTTAAATATATAGTTCATCGCAATGAATGCTATTCTAAACATTTTCAATTGTATGGACCTATTCCTTCATCTCCTCATATCCCTTCTAACATCGGAATCTCAATGTATGGGCGTATTGCAATACGCCCCTACTCGATGATCAACCTCATCCGCTCCTCTCCCACCATCACCACATAAACTCCACTTGCCAAATTACCAAAGTTGATTTCCATAGGGTTGCCATTCAAGACAACCTGCTGTTGATAAACCACCTTACCCGTAATGTCCATCATCACCAATTCCTGGGTCGATTCCATTGTGGTTTCCTGGGCGAATATCGATTCGCCCCTACGGGTGCCGTTGTATTGCAATACAAAACTTCCTGT
>CANNHA010000149.1 GCA_947504275.1 Flavobacteriales bacterium | reverse complement strand
TTTGGGGATTATGATGTTGACGGAACTTGTTCCGTGGCATTGGTGATGTCGGTGTTGAATCAAGTAAAGGCCAACTGTGTTTCTTACATTCCAGATCGATATGAAGAGGGGTACGGTTTTTCAGCCAACGGCGCTCAATGGGCCATTGAACATGAGGTGCAGTTAATCATTACACTGGACTGTGGAACCAAAGATGGCCCTCGTATTCTACAATGCAGAAATGCAGGGATTGATGTGATTGTTTGCGATCACCATGAACCGGATATTTTACCGGCAGCGAATGCAGTTTTGAATCCCAAACGAAAGGACTGTGAATACCCTTTCAAAGGACTGAGCGGATGTGGTGTTGGTTATAAATTGATGATGGCCTGCGCTGAAAGGAAAGGCTGGCCCATGAGTTGGATTTTATCTACTGTGGATTTGGTAGCAGTCGCTGCATGTGCGGATATCGTTCCAATGGTAGATGAAAATAGAAATTTGGTTGCACTGGGTTTGCAAATGATGCAACAGAATATGCGACCAGGTTTAAAAGGTTTGATAGCCTTTTCTGGAGCCAAAGACCGGAGTTGGTCTGTTAGTGATATTGTCTTTTTGCTTGCGCCTCGTATCAATGCAGCTGGACGAATAGCCTCAGGTAATGCTGCAGTTTCCCTGCTTTTGGCCAATGACCCTTCAGAGGTGGAAAGCATTGCTGGTCAGATTGAAGAATACAATCAATCTAGACGAAGCATTGACCAGAACGTAACAGCCGAAGCATTGGCAGTGTGGGAGGCTGATCCGTTTAACCAAGAAGCTTTTGTCAATGTCTTGTGGAATGAACATTGGCTGAAAGGGGTGATTGGAATAGTGGCATCGCGTGTTTTGGAGAAACACTATCGACCCACCATTGTGTTCACCAAAAGCCATGATGTCTGGGCAGGTAGTGCGCGCTCCATTGAAGGCTTGGATATTTATGAAGCCCTCAATGCTTGCAAGGAAGAATTGATTCAGTTCGGAGGACATACCATGGCCGCCGGGATGAGTTTGAAGGAAGAAAATCTATTGTCATTTAGAACAAAGTTCAATGCGGTGGTTCGGGAATCGCTTAACGGAGTGCGTCCTGTTCCTGTTGTATTGTATGATATCGAAGTTAAGCTGTCTGAGTTGCAAATGGATTGGGTTAAAGCTTTAAGTGGATTTGCACCTTGTGGACCGGAAAACATGGCGCCTGTATTTCTAGTGGAGGGGTTGAGACCAGCTTTTCCTCCAAGGCAAATTGGAGCAGATGGTAAACACCTCAAGTGTTCTTTTCGTCAAGGAATGGGTGGGACATATTTTGATGCCATTGGCTTTGGTATGGCCGAAAACATGGAAATGATTTTAGCAGGTCCTGTTGATGTTTTGTGTGCTTTGGAGATTAATGTATTTAACGGGAGAACATCGGTACAAATGAATTTGAAGGCCATTCGTCCTTCACAATCATAGTATCTTTGCATTATGGAAAATCGTACGGAGTTGGATAGCTTGGGTGAGTTTGAATTGATCAATCACCTGACACAATATTTTGTTCCTCAACATGAAACTACATTGAAAGGTGTTGGTGATGACGCAGCTGTTTTGGCAACGGGAGGTTCAACGGATCAGGTGGTCACTACAGATTTATTGTTAGAGGGTGTTCATTTTGATTTGATGTACACACCATTGAAGCATTTGGGTTACAAAGCCATTGCAGTAAACGTTAGTGATATCTGTGCTATGAATGCAACTCCAAAATATGTTACGGTGAGTTTTGCAGTTAGCAATCGATTTTCTTTGGAAGCCATCGAGGAGTTATACGCAGGAATGCAAATTGCTTGTGAGAAATATGGAGTGGATTTAATTGGAGGTGATACTTCAACAGCATTGCATGGCATGACTCTGTCCATCACTGCAATTGGTGAAGTTTATCCTGAAAAGGTCAGTTACCGTTCAGGCGCCAAGCTCAATGACTTGTTGGTAGTAACAGGTGATTTGGGAGCGGCTTACTTGGGTTTGCAAGTTTTGGAAAGAGAGAAAGAGGTGTATAAAGCCACTCCATCCATTCAGCCAGAATTGATAGGATACGATTATGTTCTTCAGAGGCAATTGAAGCCAGAAGCGAGAGTGGATGCGATTCAATTTTTGGATGATTTAAAAGTTACGCCAACTGCGATGATAGACATTTCTGATGGGTTGTCCTCCGAAATCATGCACCTGTGCACGCAAAGTGAATTGGGTTGTGATTTGTACGAGGCTAAAATTCCGGTTTCGCCGGATGTACAACGCGTGGCAGAAGAGTTTCATTTGGATGCCACCACTTGTGCATTGAATGGTGGTGAGGATTACGAATTGCTTTTTACAATTTCTCAATCAGATTACGAAAAGATAAAAGGTAGCCCCCATTTCACAGTGATTGGTCACATGACAGAAAAAGTAAGTGGGCCTCGTATTATTACCAGAGGCAATGAGGCTATTGCGCTAAGGGCGCAAGGTTGGAATGCTTTCAACGCTTAATTTGAAGAACCTCAGCGACGGTGAAGAAAGATCCTGTTACCAGTACCAAGTCTTCCTCATGGGCCTTGCTCTTTGCACTTTCGTATGCCTTTTCTACTGAAGAATACACCTCGCCAATCAGATTTTTCTGTTGTGCCATATTACAAAGTAGGGTTACGTCTAGACCTCGAGGTATATTGGCTTTGCAGAAATAGTATTGCGCTGTTTTAGGGAACAATTCAAGAATATTTTCAATGTCCTTGTCATTCACCATTCCCAGCACAATGTGTAATTTTTGAAATGAGAGTTTTTGAATTTCAGCAAAAATCAAGTTTAAGCCATCTTCATTGTGTCCAACATCAACAATGGTTGTGGGATTTTCAGAAAGGGTTTGAAAACGACCCAATAGCCCTGTGTTTTGAATCACATTTTTAAAACCTTCTTCAATAGCGCTGTCTGTGATGGCGGGAATTTTTTGTTGAAGTGTTTTTAAGGCGAAGAATGCAGTGGATTTGTTTTCGTTTTGAAAGGTTCCTACTAAAGGGCTAGGATATGTTGCTTGAACTGCTGCTGACTGAAAGGAAATGCCTAGATCTTCTGCTTTGTTTTTTAGGACAACCAAAGCTTCTTCTCGCATTGGTCCAAAAGTGGCTGCTATTCCTCTTTTGAGAATGCCCGCTTTTTCTTGCGCAATTTTAGGAATGGTGTCTCCCAGGAATTGCATGTGGTCTTTGGAGACGTTGGTGATAATGCAATGCAAGGGTGAGATAACATTGGTGCTGTCTAATCGTCCACCCATACCCACTTCAATAACAGCGTAATCCACTTCTTGTGCGCAGAAGTATTCCATGGCCATGGCAAAGGTGAGTTCAAAGAAGGATGGCTCAAGATTGCGTTCTTTCCAGGTTTTGTATCTCAATACAAATTGAGTAACGAAGTCTTCCTCAATCCATTCACCATTGATTTTGATTCGCTCCCTAAAATCTATCAAATGAGGGCTGGTATAAAGGCCTACTTTGAATCCAGCACATTGCAGGCTGGATGCAATGAGTGAGGAGGTTGAGCCTTTTCCATTGGTGCCAGCGACATGGATGGTTCTTACTTTTTTTTCAGGATGATTGAGCCATTCGCAAAGGGCTTCTGTGTTACTCAATGAAGGTTTGTAAGCAGCTGCACCAATGCGGTGAAACATGGGCAGTTGATCAAAAAGAAATTGTAATGCCTCAGGGTAGGTCATTTCAGCTTGAAAGTGATCACAATAGAACCTACTTGCTTTTTACTATCCGCAAGTGTGGTGAATCGCGCTTTTTTTGCTGCCTCTATCGCCAGTTCAGAGAGTTGTTTAAACCCTTCTGCAGATACTTTGGATTGAACTGGGTCAACGGTTGCGCTGGTCACTTTCCCCTCACCATCCACTGTAATGTTCAAGTAAATGGTTCCTGCAAAGTCTGGCTTTTTTTCTAAGCTTGGGGCGGATTTCATTCCACGACCTTTCAAACTCCATTTTCCTTCACCACCAGATCCTCCAAACATGCCTTTGCCTCCAAGCGTGCCATCAGGATTGCCCTCTATCCCGCCTCCACCAGGTGTGTCACCGGCTGAAGTATTCTTTCCTTTGTCAAACAGATTGTTGATTTTGCTCTTCTGCGCGTTCTGTTGTTGCTCTTGGGCAGATGGTTGTGGATTGGTATTGTTAGAAGTATTGTTACTTTCAGACGGCGTGTCATCACCTTGTGTAGTGACTTGCGATTGCGCATCGGCGATAACTTCATTGACATCACCGCTGGCAGCACTCATAGCAGCGCTTTCTGCACCTAAGTCAACATATTCCCCTTCTCCAGGTTCAAAATCGCCCAGCGCGGCCAAGCTCAAACTCTCATATTGAATAGGCTCGATGGGTGGTAATTTGGTACAACTTCGCATGCCCATGATGAGCAACCCAAAAAGGATGCTGTGGAAGATCAATGTGCCAACAAAGGGTGTGTACTTCTGTATCATTACTCGGTCTTGGGTGTTTGCGTTGCAATAACGGGTTCACAGTGCAGTACCTTCAAGGTTGAAAATAGTTCAATGGTTTCTCCAGTGGGTACATCTCTATCCACATTGAGAATTACAGTGCGCTTTTCTTGAGGTCTTCCAAAGAAGTAACTCTGCAGTCTTTCTTTTAGTTGATCTTTTTGAATGACTTCATTGTTCAATGAATACACCAAATCTTTGGTGATGGTCACGGTGGTGCTTCCCACTGATGGTTGC
>CANNHA010000148.1 GCA_947504275.1 Flavobacteriales bacterium | reverse complement strand
GTTTTGGAACATGTATTAATGATACAGATCAAGATGGTGTTTGTGATGAGTTGGAGGTATTGGGTTGTACGGATGATATAGCCTGTAACTACAATATAGAGGCTACGGATAGCGACAACTCATGTACTTATCCAGAGAGTGATTTTGTAGATTGTTTTGGAACGTGTATTAATGATTCAGATCAAGATGGTGTTTGTGATGAGTTGGAGGTATTGGGTTGTACGGATGATATAGCCTGTAACTACAATATAGAGGCCACGGATAGCGACAACTCATGTACTTATCCAGAGAGTGATTTTGTAGATTGTTTTGGAACGTGTATTAATGATACAGATCAAGACGGTGTTTGTAATGAATTGGAAGTAGCAGGTTGTGCGGATGAATTGGCTTGTAATTATAATGAATTGGCCACGGATAGCGATAATTCATGCTCATATCCTGAGACCGAGTTCGTAAATTGTCAGGGAGTCTGTATCAATGATTTAGATCTTGATGGCGTGTGTGACGAGTTAGAGATTTTTGGATGTACAGATCCATCAGCGTGTAATTATAGTGAATTTGCAACAGAGGATGATGGTTCTTGCTCTGCCCCTGGTATCGAGTTGTGCAATGGAGCAGATGACAATTGTAATGGAGAGGTAGATGAAGGTTTGACACCAGGTTCAATACCCTCTACTGCTGTTAATACTAATGTTTATCCCGTTTGTGTCTCAGGAAACATGTTCTCCGCAAATTTGAATAATGGTGCTGACTCTCCTGTAATTGACGGTGACGGTCCTGATTTGTGGTATGCCTTAACAGCTCAATACAACGCATTGCGTGTTGGATTGTCTGCTGCAACTGGAAATAACACCTTACAATTGTACAGAAACAACAACGGTTGTTTGGAATTGATTACTTCAGAAAATGAAGTATCGTCTGGTAATCAAACGTTGATCTATGATCAGTTGGAAGTTGGTGAATCTTATTATGTTGCCTTGCACAGAAATAGCGGAACCTCCAACAATTCAGCTAAAATTTGTTTCCATCACTTTGTCGGTTCTACTTGTGACAATTATTATTCAAACGGAACAGGAGTTTATTCAAGTGTATGCAATAGCTATAAAGTTGCATACCGCGCTAATGCAACAAGCTATAGCATAAACATGTTGTCGGCATCTCAAAACAATGTCAATTTGAATTACGCGGCTTATACCTATACAACGCCAAACAGTGGAACAGTAATCGCTCGTTTGGGAACTTTGGTAGCGCCAAACAATACTGGAAGCCCAATCATCTACTCGTTGAATGTTGGTGCAGTGTACTCATTACCCGATGCTGTAGGCAACTTTAGCTCAATCATAGCTGAACCTAATTCTACATGCTCTTTGACTTTGAATTCTGAGCCCACTACTTCCCTTCGTATAGCGGATCGTTGCCCAGCATCAAAAGCTACTAATCAGCCCATATCCATTAGTCGTGCAGTTTGTGGAGCATTGTTTTATCAATGGGAATTTACCCAAATATCACCATCTGCAGCACCTGCCGTTTACGCTAACACAGCCAACTTCTCAAGTGTTTTGTTCTTGAACAGCGTTCCTGGAATGGGTTCTGGTAAAACATACGACGTGCGTGTCCGTGCGGTTCATAGCAGCGGAAATACGGGCGAATGGGGTAACACACAATGTTTGAGAACGGTAGGCAGTGGAATGAATTTGTTGTCTGAAGATCAAACAACCGGATTGGTAGATTTTGGTTCTACGGATGTGGTCATTTATCCAAATCCAGTAATGGAGGGTACTTTCACCATCATAGGCCAGGACGCTATGGAATCAGAAGCCAAAGTTGAAGTATACAACAACTTGGGTGCTCGTGTTTTGTCATCTACTTATTTCTCTGAAGGAAGCAAGTTGATTGAAGTACCTGTAGCCAACGATTGGGCTTCTGGATTGTACATGGTGAACGTAAAGTGGAATGGAAAAGAAATGACCAAGAGATTGGTCATTGAAAAATAATCCTTTCAAACCAGACTATAAAGGGAGCAATTGCTCCCTTTTTTATTTCCACAAATGGATGATGGCTTGTTCAAAATGATGCGACCATGCCTTTTCACTGTGATCAAATCCTTCAAACACCTGGCTCTTGAAATGTGGATGGTCTGCGTACAAAACATCAATGGTTTTTTGATAGGTATCATAGTATTCATCAAGACCTTCCGTGCCATGGTCAAAATACCAATGTGTTTTTTTTGATTTTTTGATTTTGGCGTATCTTAGAAATGATCCAAATATTTTTTGTTGCGGATCATCTTGTGGCCAAATTCCTGGCCAATGGGTAGAAAAGCAAGCGGCATTAGCAAAGTGTTTGGGATATTCTAATGCTGCATACCAGGAGATAAGCCCACCCATGCTCGCACCCGCAATAATACAGTCTTTGGCTTTGTGACTGACATTATAGTGTTCTTGCACATAAGGAATCAATTCTTTTGTAATGAATAAGAGATACGAATCGGAATTGATTTTTCCTGCAAACATGGGGGTTTCTGCATTTCTTTTTGTTTTTTGTAACAACGAATCTTGAAAATGTTCTTCCAAAGATTCAAATGGTTTTTGTGGAAAGTATTCCACATGTCTCTTGGCTCCGTTGTTCCAAATGCCAACAGCGATGCAAGGTTCGATGATATGCCCATCGATTAGGAGCTGCAGGTGTTCATCGATATTCCACTCTTGTTGATTCCAAGTGATATTGGCATCAAAAAGGTTTTGACCATCATGCAGGTAAATTACCTTGTACTTTTTATGAGGTGAATAATCGCGCGGAAGCCAAATGGCAATGGATCGAGCATCAATGTAGTGAGAAGAGAACGCAGGAATAAAATCAATGGTTCCAACAGAGGCATTGGGCTTTTGTCCCACTACAAAGGAGGTCAAGGCTTGTAAGCCAAGACCAAAAAGTAAAATGTGTTTTTTCACTTTAAAACAGTTTCAAAAATAACAGTTGGAAAATGCGCTATTTCAAGGGCTCTAACCTTGGATTCTATGTCTTTAGGCAAGTCTGTTGGAGCGATAGGCGCCGTGAATTGAGCGATGATATTGCCTTCATCGTAATGTTCATTCACAAAATGAATGGTGATTCCAGATTGGCTTTCTTTGTTCTGAAAAACGGCATCATGAACAAAATGACCATACATTCCTTTGCCCCCATATTTAGGCAAAAGTGCGGGATGAACATTAATGATTTTGTTGGGATAGACTTGACAAATTTGCGGTCCAATTTTCCGAAGAAATCCGGCCAAAATAATCCAATCAATCTGATGCTGCTCAAGCAGTTCAACCAGAAATTGCTCTGATTTAAGTTCACTGTTGCTGATGGTAACGGCGGTGATACCATTGTTTTCAGCATGTTGAAGAATTCCGGCTCCAGGCACGTTGCAAATGATCAAGGATACTTGGACATCTAGCCTGTCCCTGCATTTGTCAATAATATTCAGCGCGTTTGAGCCTGAACCAGAGCCAAAAATCGCTAACCTAATCATTAGAATTCCTTAAAAGTGGTGATGGTCATTGTTTGATTGTGCAAAGCACAAGTAGTAGAATCTTTTAATGGGGATATTTCACCATTGGAATAAAATCCGCAGTATATGGTGTCTTCTCCGATGCGCTCAATAACGGCGTCAAGCTCTTCTTCTGTGCGTTGCCCCAAAACAATGCGTCTTCCAACACAAGAGATTAGAATAGCCAAAGTAGGATTTTTGAGCGCGTCATTTTCAGCTGCCGCCATCTCAGCACCTTCTATCAAATGATCAAAGTTGGCCATCATAAATTGAACTTTGGAACCTTGGGGCAAATTTCCCGCGAAAGTCATCGATCCTGTTTTTTCATCGATATTCAGAATAGTACGAACGAGTTGCGTTCCATCATCATTGATAATGCACAAAGGGAATAGCAATGCTGACCCTGGCAATTCTTCTGCACGCTCACCCAAGTATCGTTTGTACAACTCCAGTGCGTTGGAATTATCTAGAGTGTACAGAACATTTTTCTCCGATGAAGTCACTGTGCGGATAGGACCAAACTCCGTCCATCCCCCTTGAGAGCCATGACTAATTTCAATGTTGTTGCCATAAAAACCAACAGCGGCAATGACGCCGGGTTGTGCCATTTCATTCACCCCTACATAGGTTTGGGTAAACCTTCCTGAATCACCGGCTAGTCCTCCAGTAACCAGAACCAGTTGTGATAAATGTTCATTGACTCCTTGGATGAGGAAGTCGCCATTGGTGAGGGTTCCTTCACTCAAGATGAAAATACTCTTAAGATCCTCAGCAGTTAATGCATCTGCTATATTTTGACCGCACATAGCGCTGTCTGCAGAATCTGTGATAACTTGACGGTGTATTTTGATTTTGGTTTTTTCAAAGTGAATGGCCGTGCAAACGGCGCTTTCATCCAATATTTTATCACCAGCAATTTCACCGGCTGTACTGCAAAAAATCAGATCGCCATTGGGATATCGACCTTTAAGATCCGCCAATAATTGGTCTTGATTTTTTAAATCGATTCCAATAAAAATAAAAACCAACTGTGCTGAATCAAGCGCAGGAGATACATTGCTCCATTGCCCTTCAGCGGTCCAAATACATTGTTCCACTTTCATTTTACTAAGGTACGCAGAGATTTACATTTTGTAAAAGGTTCTTCATCGTTTACCTTTGTTGAGAAGGCTGAAAAGAGATGTCGATTATCGTAAAAAATGTTTCCAAGCAATACGGTCCGCAATGGGCCCTAGATGCAGTTTCCTTTGAAATTCCAAAG
>CANNHA010000147.1 GCA_947504275.1 Flavobacteriales bacterium | reverse complement strand
TCTTTTCCGTTCAGATAATCTTTAATTAAGATTAGCTTTTCTTCATCCGACAAGAACAACCTTTTGTTGCGCCATTGTCCTAATTTGGGTTTACATTTTTTCTCCATTTTGTCCCTTTTTTTTGTAAACCTATTTTAGGACGAGACACTTTGTAAAAGCAGGAGGGGAGAGGATCACTGCAATCGCTGTTGATGCCAGTTTTAGCTTGACTGTTCTTTGTACTATTTTTTTTATAGGAAGAGACATGCATTCATTTTTCAGCGAATCGGATTTCATGCTCTCTCTACTTCATACCTTCATTTCTTCATCACCTCCTCATATACTCCCTCACCGCCTCCGCCGTGGTAAGCCAATTCCGTCCTTCTTTGTATCCTGCAATTTTGCCACGTCGCACCAACAGGCTAAAATATTCTTGACCGTATGGAACTTCTATTTCCTCAAGGATACTTGAGATTGGACGATAGTCCTCAAGGATAGGTTTTTCAATTCATATTACAAACATCGGATAAATTAATATTTGAACATAACCGATATTACATCTATTTTGAAGCTGAATTGCTTATGGCATAACGAAGCTTCTAAAATTTTCCCGATCAATAACATGACCTTGAGCTTCGTATCCTTTCAAAAAAGCAGATGGCAACCTCTTACCCTTCCCTTTCCATTTGAACTCATATGCTGTAATTGTCCCATCTTTTAATTCTACAAAATCGATTTCTTGCTTTTGAATGTTTCGCCAAAAATAGTTTTGTGTATTCATCAAGTGATAATGCTGGTACTTGATTCGTTCTGCGATTAAAAAATTTTCCCACAACGCCCCTTTATCTGATCGCTCATCTAACGGATTCAAATTATTGATGATCATATTGCGAATGCCGTTGTCATAAAAGTAAATTTTTCGATTGAGCTTAATCTCATTTCTTTGATTCCCTGAGAAACTCGACAATTTGAAAACAATGAAAGTTTTCTCCAATAGATCAATATACCTTGCTACGGTTGCTTTATCAACTTCCAATAAATTGGCCAATTCGTTGTAAGAAACCTCACTACCCATTTGAAGTGCCAACGCTTTAAGCAGTTTACCCAATAAATCCGGTTTTCTAATTCCAGAAATGGACAAGACATCTTTGTACAAATAACTTTCAGTAAGGTTCTTCAAAATCAAAGCCGCATCTGATCTATTGTTGATTACATCTGGATACATTCCGAAAATCAAACGTTCCTCCAGCTGACGTTCTGCATCTAAAAAACCTATATCACCCTCAAACTCTTCCCAGCTTATTGGCATTAAATTGAATTCAAACTTTCGTCCTGTCAAAGACTCTTGGGTTGCATTGTTGATGTCTAATGCCGATGACCCACTGATCATTACTTGAACATCTGAAATCTGATCAATAATAATCTTAGCCAACAACCCAACATTTGGAATTCGCTGAGCTTCATCGATAAAAATAATTTTCTTTTGACCTATTATTCGCTCTAAAACAGATTTGCCCGCATTGGCCAACAACCCTCTCACTTCGGGGTCATCTCCATCAATGAACAAATAATCCGCCTCATTGATGCACAGCTTCACAAGTGTCGTTTTACCCACCTGCCTCGGCCCAATTAATACAATGGCCTTGCCCTTAAACATTCTGTCGCGAATAACAGAAAACAAAATTCTCGGTATCATAATCCCCAAATATAGCATATAATTGGCGATTATAATCCCCAAAAATCATATATAATTGGGGATTTCAGATTTTGACTTGAAAAATTAGCCATTTTCACAAAATCTAAATCATTGGATAACAATCACTTGCGTGAAGCCAATATCGTTTTGGTTAATTTGGTCAGTGGACTAGCTAAATTCACGTGAATTTAGTCAGCGGACTGACAAAATTAACCTATATTTGAATCCATGGAAATTCAAAGGGCTTTGCTTGACAGGATAATGACCGCCATAAATACCAATAAAGTGTTGTTGCTTTTTGGTACTCGAAGAGTTGGCAAAACCCATTTGCTTCATCAAATTATTCAGCGCATCCAAAGGCCATATCTGTTCATGCACGGCGAGGATATGGAAGTTCAATCGCTTCTCAGTCGACGGACTGCTGCACATTATAGCACTGTTATTGGCAATCATACCTTGCTCATCATTGATGAAGCGCAAGCCATACCGCAAATCGGACAGATTCTGAAGTTAATGATTGATAGCAACCCTCAGTTGACTATCCTTGCAACAGGATCATCCGCGTTGGATTTACTCAATCAATCCGGAGAACCTCTGACAGGAAGAAGTCAATCTTATCATCTCTACCCTATTGCAATCTCAGAACTTCAATTGGACTTATTATCTGCCCGCAAACAATTGGAAGAGAGACTTATTTTAGGATCTTATCCAGAGCTGTTTCACATGAGTGATTGGAATGAAAAAGCCAACTATTTGAAAGAACTCATACAATCTTATTTGCTAAAAGACATATTGTCATTTTCTGGAATCAAACATGCGGATAAAATATACAGTTTACTCAAACTTGTGGCCTATCAAGTCGGCTCAGAGGTATCCTACAACGAACTGAGTAGAAATCTTGGAATCAATAAGGTAACAGTAGAAAACTACTTGGATTTGTTGACCAAGGTTTTCATCTTGTTCAAGCTGCCATCCTACAGCACCAACCCTAGAAAAGAAATTTCAAAAAGCGCAAAGTGGTACTTTTATGACAATGGAATTAGAAATGCCATCATCAATGATTTTAGACCCATTCACATGCGCAATGATATCGGGCAACTTTGGGAGAGCTATTTCATTGCTGAAAGAATCAAGCATCAATCCTACCTTTCAACAAGAGCGCAACATTATTTCTGGAGAAACTATCATCAACAAGAAGTTGACCTTATTGAAGTTTTTGACGGGTCTATCAATGCATTTGAAATAAAATACAACGAAAATAAAAAAGCCAAGAGCCCTCCTTCCTTTCAATCTGGTTATCCTCAAGCGCAATTCAACGTGGTGAATCCTGATAATTTCATGGAATACTTGACTTTACAATAAAAAAGAGGCTCTCGCCTCTTTTCCTAAATTGTATTCAATAACAAACTACTTGAACCGAACAGCAGTTGCTGTTTTGGTAGTTGGATCAACTTTGTAGAAGCCTTCACCGCTCTTGTCTCCTAGCTTGCCCGCTTGAACCATGTTCACCAATAAGGGACATGGTGCGTATTTGGGATTGCCAAATCCATCGCTCATTACACGCAAGATGGCCAAGCAAACATCCAATCCTATGAAATCCGCCAAACGCAATGGCCCCATGGGATGTCCCATACCCAACTTCATTACTGTATCTATTTCCTCTACTCCTGCTACACCTTCAAACAACGTATAAATGGCTTCGTTGATCATGGGCATCAAAATGCGGTTGGCAACAAAACCTGGATAGTCATTTACTTCAACAGGGACTTTTTGCAACTGCTTGGACATTTCAAAAACAGCTTCTGTAACAGCATCTGAAGTGCTGTATCCACGAATCACCTCCACCAACTTCATGACAGGAACAGGATTCATGAAGTGCATGCCAATCACTTGCTCTGGACGCTTGGTCACAGATGCAATCTTGGTGATGGAAATGGAACTGGTGTTCGAAGCCAAGATGCAAGCCGCTGGCGCGAATTCATCCATGGATTGAAAAATCTTCAATTTCAAATCCACATTCTCTGTAGCTGCTTCAACAGCCAAATCTGCATTGGCAATTCCTGACTTTAAATCCGTTACCAAACTCAAATTGGCCAAAGTAGCGTTCTTGGCGGCTTCATCGATGATGCCTTTGGATACCTGGCGATCCAAATTCTTGGTAATGGTCTGTAAGGCTCGGTCCAATTGGCTTTGGTTGACATCTACCAAATTGACCTTGTTGCCATATTGTGCAAAAACGTGAGCAATTCCATTTCCCATGGTACCTGCTCCGATGACTGTGATATTCTTCATTTTGATTTATTCTGTGGGCGAAAATACATCAGGTTAAGTTCACTCCAACTGACCCCAAGCGGTTTCTCCGTCGCGGGTGATTTGTAAAATCCAATACAAAACAGCTACTCCTATAAAAGGAACCAACGCATCCGTCCATTGGCGGGTGACCCAAAACAAAAGGGCTGCACTAAACATGGAGGAGATTACCACCAGATGAAAACCCAATTTCCTCTTGCGGTACAATAGAATGGTTCCGGCAATGGTGATTAAACCAATGTAACCTGACCATTCATAGTAAGGCGGATTGAGATAATCTACTCCATCCATCTTGGCCATCATCTCACTCATGGTAATGCTGACCAAGCTACTTATTGCATTTCCTACAATAAGTAAGATCAACCAAGTCACAACACATCCGTGCCTTCGGCCTGTGGGGGGTATTGGAGGCTGCTGCGGTGTTGATTCCGTTTGGGTTTGCTCTTTATTTTGTTCCGATTCTGTCCAATTTTCCATGTGGCTAAAATAGATATTTTAATTCTTACTCGATTTATGGTGTGTTTTTAACGGCTTGGATTATTTTTGTGCCACTTACGAAATAAAGATATGCGCGAAATTCAATTTAGAGAGGCCATCTGTGAGGCCATGTCAGAAGAGATGAGAAGAGACTCCTCTGTTTTCCTTTTGGGAGAAGAGGTGGCTGAGTACAACGGTGCTTACAAAGCTTCCAAAGGCATGCTCGACGAGTTTGGTCCCAAGCGTGTCATTGACACCCCTATCGCTGAATTGGGTTTTGCAGGAATTGCAGTGGGTGCTGCCATGAATGGTTTGCGTCCTGTAGTAGAATTTATGACATGGAACTTCGCTATT
>CANNHA010000146.1 GCA_947504275.1 Flavobacteriales bacterium | reverse complement strand
TGAAAAAAACTGCTGTTTTGTTGGTCAATTTGGGTTCACCGGACAATCCCTATCCTGGAGCCGTTTACCGTTATTTGACGCAATTTTTGAATGATCCCCGCGTCATTGACATCAACGCCATTGGGCGCAATATTTTGGTCAATGGCATCATTGTTCCTTTTAGACACCGCAAATCGTCCAAGGTATACCAAGAGTTGTGGACCGAGCAGGGATCACCTTTGATTCATTTTGGAAAGACCAACCAACAGCAATTGCAAGCGCGATTTGACGAAAAAGATACCAAGGTTTTTTTAGCGATGCGCTACCAAAATCCATCTTTGGAATCGGCCCTGAAGGCCATTGAGGAATGGGGACCAGATCGATTGGTGGTGATCCCATTGTTTCCGCAATATGCATCAGCCTCTACGGGAAGTGTCATTGAAAGGGTCATGAAGTTGATGAGTGGATGGTGGACTTTTCCAGAGATTAAAATAGTATCACAATTCCATGACCATCCTTTGTTTCTAAAAGCTTGGCACAAGCGCGCAGCAGAATTCAATTGGAAAGATTACGATCACGTTTTGTTCAGTTATCACGGATTGCCAGAAAGGCAATTGGATAAAATCTATGCTGACAACAAATGCCGCAACCACAGTTGTGAGCACGAAATCAACGACGAAAATAAGTTGTGTTATAAGGCTACCTGTTACGCCACCACCAGGAGCATCGTATCCAGCATGGGCATTCCGGAAGGACATTACAGTGTGGGCTTTCAAAGCCGATTGGGGAAAGGATGGGTTGAACCATTCTCAGACCATGTCATCGAGGAATTGGCCAAGAAAGGCGCTAAGAAAATATTGGTTTTCTCACCCGCATTTGTGGCGGACTGCTTGGAAACAACGATAGAAATTGGCGAGGAATACCAAGAGTTGTTTGAGGAGCACGGTGGTGAAAAAGTACAACTCGTCCCTAGCTTAAATGATTCAGAAGCTTGGGTAGATTGTTTGGAGGCGTTGGTGAAAGGGTGAAGGGGATGAGGGGATGATGTTAATGTGTTAATGCCTGAATAAGGTTGACCGTTTTTTATCTCTTATTTCTGTTATTCATCTTTAGATACATCACTTTATCACAGAATTTTTCAAATCCTGTTCTGTGGTCTATGGTGTCCCAACACACTGACAATTAGAATCTATCACATCATCAATGGTATTCGGATTATTATCATCGCAATATTGACCTTGAAACACACATGAGTTGTCTTCAAAAGTAACTTCACTGTTATAATTGCAATAAGCCATATAGGGACATCCCAAAATAATATCACTCACTGTTGTAAAAGATTTAATCTGCGAATAACCAACGCCTACACTATTTTGACAATATGCTTTTATAAAATACTTTGTAGATAATCCCAAACTCCTGTATCCGCTGTAAGCCAAATAAAAAAATGTTTGCGGAGAATTTCCATAGCCGCCTAAGTAAGACGCCAAATTTTCCGTGTTCTCTTGGAATAATGAATCAGTTGAAAGGATAAAGCCATAATTGACAAACTCATTATACTGAGCTCCAGGAACTCCCGTGTATATAGTATCCAAGAACAACGTCAAATAAAACTCAAACTTATTGCTCGAATCTGGAATTGGATTATGACCTAAAGCATTGATTTGAATATTTCCCAGTTTAGGAACACATCCTCCCCAAGAAGGAACACCATCACACATGCATAGGGCTTTCCCATAACCTCCCGGAGGAATCGAAGACCAACCACTCCCATTCCAATACATCAACTCACCAGGAGCACTTCCTGCGGGCATGCTGCCTCCTGAACGCTCAGCATACAACGCATAAGGCACACTCATCATCTGCTGGGTACCCAAGTCCAATTCACCATTGCCTGCGTTCATCAAAACATGCAAAAACTTGGCGCCATTGCCCCAATTGATGTTATCAAATGCACCAACAGACGCTTGTCCTTGTCCTACATTTAAAACCACCAATCCATGTGCATTGCTCGCAGTAGTGTGGCTTTCTTGATACACTACCTCACCTATTGCAGAGGCAGTATGTATCTTAAAGATCATGGTCAACGAAGCGTTGCTCAAAACACTCCCATCCGCATTGCGCACCACCGCTTGGTAGGGAATTCCCAAAGGAGACTGGGATTGTGGGGATGAGGGGATGAGGGATAGGAGGAGCAGGGAAATCAAAACCGGTAAATTTGTTTTCATCGTTGTTTAGTCTTTTAAGCAGCGGACACTATGTCCCCAGTGTTTGTCCATTGTAGGAACTCTAGATATCGTTGGATTGTTAAAAACCAAACCTCTATGACAAGCCTCCAAGTTGCTTACAGATGTTGAAGTCCACCAATTGGCATACCCACCTATAACATTATCAAAACCTCCCCCAGGATATTGATGTCCATTGGGAATAGCTGAAAATCCACTAGAATTTGTTCCAACAGGGGCTGGAGATGTCAAATAACCCCACCAATATAATGGTGATTTTATAGCAATACCTACCATCGGCCCTCTCCATTCTGGCAATTGTTGATCAGCAACAGAAAGTCCTAAACTTCCTTCCAAAAACATCCATTCACAATCTGTTGGAACATGCCACCCCGAAGGACATAAACCTCTTGAGTCAACCGTTGTGTACCAATTGTATTGCTTGGCATAAATACTGTCATAAGAAGAATCGTTATAGTAATAACTATAAGCACCTGATGTAGTGCTGGCCCAATTAATCTCAGTCCCATTGGGAATGGGATCTCCATTTCGGTATTGATCTGTAGAAAGATTATCAGCAAACCAACATTGTCCGCCAATTTCAACTAAATCGTACGTCCTTCCATAATAGGTCAAAGTAGTCTGTCCTCCACAACCAGTAATGCTGATGAACTCGTTGGAACAAGTTGTATTTCCTACCAATACTTGTGATCCCAATCCAGAGTTACTAATAGGCTCTTGCTGATTCGCCGCACTGATGCCGGGAATAACAACACTTCTACCACCTATTGTAAGCGTATCACCTGTCGAACTAACTGAAACATCTGTATCCTGACTATACAACGCATACGGCACACTCATCATTTGCTGTGTTCCCAAGTCCAATTCACCATTGCCAGCGTTCATCAAAACATGCAAAAACTTGGCGCCATTGCCCCAATTGATGTTGTTAAATGTGCCAACTGATGGTTGTCCTTGTCCTACATTTAAAACCACCAATCCCTGCGCATTGCTCGCAGTAGTGTGGCTTTCTTGATACACTACCTCACCTGTTGCTGAGGCAGTATGTATCTTAAAGATCATGGTCAACGAAGCATTGCTCAAGAGACTCCCATCCGCATTGCGCACCACCGCTTGGTAGGGAATGGATTGGGGGGATTGGGAAAGGAGGGATGAGGTGATGAGGGAAAGAAGGATGGAGGAAAAGAGTGTTTTCATCTTTGTTATTTCAGGCGAATATAAGAAAGCAAGATCAAAAATTGAAAGTAAGCCAGTATCTCCCACTCCTACTCAAACAACTTAAGAGAAGGGAGTGGTGTATTGCAACGCGCCCCTACCCTGGGACTAGCGAAATTTCAGAATGAAAAGGAGAATGAAAAGGAATTTTAACTTGTCACCTCAACCCTACATCTCCTCATTCCTTCATCCCTTTAAACCACCCCGTCCAGACAGCGCTAACGCTCGTCCGGACACCCCTCCTATCCACTTCGTGGCAGGAGGGGAAATCCCCTATTCCACAACCAATCTCAATCTTTGATCTCCAACCATCACCACATAAACTCCAGTTGCCAAGTCTCCAAATTTGATTTCAATAGGATTGCTATTCACCACCACGTTGGTCTTCAATACAACCTTACCCGTAATATCCATCATCACCAATTCCTGGGCGAAGGTAGATTCCGTGGTGTTTGGTTCCTGGGCGAATATCAATTCGCCCCTACGAGAGCTGTTGTATTGTAGGACAAAACTTCCTGTTGCGGTTGGATTCGGGTAGATGGAAATACTCGAGACGCGAGACTCCATGTGCGCATCGCTCTCGTTCTGATTCTCGCTCTGTAAAATCATTCCAGCATTGCCTATTCGCAAACAGTATGCAGTTCCCCAGTTGCCTGAGATTCCGCTGTTGTGAACGGGACGAACACGAACGCTGTAGGTCTTACCCACAGCGACTCCTGGGATATTGCTCAAGAAGAAAGCACTGGCAAAGGCGCCACCTTGTACCACTTGTGGTTGACCATTGGTTGGCAAAACTTCTGTGAATTCCCACTCATAACGCACAGCGCCACATACGGTTCTGTCTGGAGCGATGCTCGCATTCAATGCCTTTGTAGCTGGACATCTGTCTGACAAACGCAATGCAATCGTGTTCTCTGGGGTTAATGTGATGGTACATGTTTGATTGTTCTGCGCCACAATGCTGGTCATGTTGTTTGCAGCATCTAGAACGTTGTAAATAACAGGAACACTCACCGAATAAACCTTGGCGGCAACATCAGTATTGCTCGGCAAGATATCTCCCAAACGACTGACAATTGAATTGGATGAAGCAGTAGTGTAGGTCCATGGTGTTATTCCTTGATCAACGCCGTTCATTGAAGCGGACAAAACATTGACCATATACTGAGCAGCATTGGCACGATAAGACAATTTAAAGCTACCGCAAATCGTGTTGTACACTCCGGTTCCGTTGCTGTAGATATGATCACATGTAGAAGCCGTGAAATGACTGAAACATGCTTTAGCGCTTGCGTTGGCTGTTCCTGATATTTGGTGAACCAATATGTAATAAACTCCACCAGCTTCCAACTGATCAGAACTCAGTGTTTGATTTCCTGTCGTTGTTTCATGCTCCGTTGCAATCAATGTAACACAACCATTAAAGTCACGGTATAAACGAATTTCATTGTCTCCACTGGCCGCTGACAAACCTACACGCAAGGCATTGT
>CANNHA010000145.1 GCA_947504275.1 Flavobacteriales bacterium | reverse complement strand
AGTAAAATAAAGAAAATGAAAGCATTAGTAGAAGCTTTTCCGAAGCATTTAGAAGAAGCAATGGGCATTGGACGCTCAGCAAAATTAAACAAGTCCGAAAAATCATTTAACAACATCGTTATCTCTGGATTAGGAGGTAGTGGCATCGGTGGAAAAATCGTATCTCAATGGGTAGCTGATAGCTGCGCCGTTCCAATTGTTTGCACCAATGATTATGTTTTGCCAGGATTTGTCAATGAAAAAACATTGGTTATCATTTCTAGCTACAGCGGAGATACTGAAGAAACAGTAGCAGCAATGGATGAGGCTTTTGCTAAAGGCGCAGAGGTGGCTTGCATCACAAGCGGCGGAAAAATTGGAAAAATTGCTGAAGAAAAAGGATTGAATTGTATCCTGATTCCTGGAGGCAAACCTCCTCGTTCTATGTTTGGTTATAGTGCTATTCAGCAATTGTACATGTTGGCCAATTATGGATTCATCGGTATGGATTTTGAAACATCCATTATCAATGCCATTGCCAACATGAACCATAACATGGTTGACTTGCGTGCCAATTCTTTGGACATTGCCAAGAAAATAGTAGATAGAATTCCAGTGTTGTATAGTGAAGCCATGTACGAAGGGGTAACGATTCGTTGGAGACAACAAATCAACGAAAACTCAAAGATGCTCTGCTCACACCATGTGTTCCCTGAAATGAACCACAATGAGTTGGTGGGTTGGTCTGGAGGAGACAACCGTGTAGCTGTTGTCATTCTTCGCAACGAGGATGACCACAAGCGCTCTCAAATGCGCATGGAAATCTGTAAAAAATTAATGGGTGAGAAATGTGATACCATCCTTGAAGCATGGAGCAAAGGTTCTAATAGAATAGAGCGTTCATTGTACTTGGTGCATTTGGGTGATTGGATCAGCATTGACTTGGCAGAATTGCGCAATGAAGATGCTACGGCCATTCCTGCAATTATTTTCCTAAAAGGAGAATTGGCCAAAATGCAATAAACATGTCAGAAGAAATATTTCCACTTCCTATGTCTTCAAGTCGCCTGGTGCGATTTGAAGATATGGGAAAGCGGGATTACAAAGCGTGCTGGGACTATCAAGAATCCTTGTTTCAGCGCATCGTCGATCGAAAACTCCAAAAAAGACTTCATCCTGAAGCTGAAGAAAATTCAGAGAATCATTTGCTTTTTGTAGAGCATCCGCACGTTTACACTTTGGGAAAAAGCGGAGATGAAAAACATTTATTGCTCAGTGAAGAGCAATTGAAAAAGGTTGGGGCATCTTTCTACCCCATCAACCGCGGTGGAGACATTACCTATCATGGACCTGGACAAATTGTTGGCTATCCGATTTTTGATTTAGAACTGTTCTTCACGGACATTCATTTGTACTTGCGTTTTTTAGAAGAGGCCATCATCCTTACCCTTGCAGAGTATGGAATTGTTGCTGGAAGAATAGATGGCTTAACAGGTGTTTGGTTAGATGAAGCACACCCCATCAAAGCCAGAAAAATTGCTGCTTTGGGCGTTAAATGCAGCAGATGGGTGACCCTTCATGGCTTTGCATTCAATGTTCATCCAGACATGCAGTACTTTACCAATATCATTCCTTGTGGCATTAGCGACAAGCCCGTGACCTCCATGGAAAAAGAACTGGGTTATGCGCCTAATTTTGAAGAAGTAAAAGAAAAATTAAAAGGACACATTCAACACCTATTTGGCATCACGTTTCAATCATGATGATAGGACTCTCCTCTGAGAATAGTGAAGGAGCGGTATAATTGTTCGAGCAAAAACATTCTGATCATCTCATGCGAAAAAGTCATTGCTGAAAAAGACAACTTGGCATTGGCGCGTTCATAAATGGAGTCGTGAAAACCGAATGCTCCGCCTATGATTAGAACGCAAGTCTTGGTTCCTGCATTCATCAATTTTTGAATCTGTTGAGACCACTCGGTAGATGAAAACATTTTGCCCTTCTCGTCCAAAAGCCATACAAAATCCTCCGTTTTAATATGCTTCATGAACAAAAGTGCTTCCTTTTCCTTGATGAGTTCACGTGACATTCCCTTTGCTGAAACATCAGGAAGAACTACCCATTCGCAGGAAATGTAGTGAGTTAAGCGCTTCTTGTATTCCTCTTCACCACCAATCAAATAAGGCGCCTTGGTTTTTCCAATATTGAGAACTTTGATTTTCAATTATTCCCTTTTGTCGTCTCTGGATTCTTTGATGTTTTGCTTTTGCAACGGATTCATTCCGTATTCACGAAACCTTTTGCGCTGAACATAAACGTCGTAGGCACAAAAGACTGCAGCACGAAAAGAAGACTCATCCGCTTGATTTTTTCCAGCGATGTCATACCCCACTCCATGGTCAGGAGAAGTTCTTACAATGGGTAATCCAGCTGTATAATTCACACCAGACTGAAAGGCCATGGTCTTGAATGGCGTTAAGCCTTGATCATGGTACATGGCCAACACTGCATCAAATTGATGAAAGGTACCTGACCCAAAAAATCCATCTGCACCATAAGGACCAAAAACAGCCAAACCTTTTTCGTTCAACTCTCTTACTGCTGGTGTGATGATTTCCTTTTCCTCTGTCCCCAGCAAACCATTGTCTCCTGCATGTGGATTTAAACCCAAAACAGCAATTCTAGGATTGGGAACACCAAAATCTTTGATCAATGCCTCATGCATCATATTGACTTTTTTGACAATTTTTTCTTTGGTGATTTGTCCTGCAACATCCTTGATAGGAACGTGTCCAGTAACCACACCCACACGCAATGAATCAGCCACCAAGAACATAAGAACATCATCTGTACCTGCCATCTTAGCTAGGTATTCAGTATGACCAATGAATCCTGCTTGATTGCTTTGAACAACATCTTTATTGATAGGTGCTGTAACCAAAACATCAATTGAACCATTGGCCAAATCTTGGGCTGCCGTTTCCAATGATTTCAGAGCCCACTTTCCTGCTTGTGTATCTGCTTTACCCCACTCAATATTGAAAGGAGTTTCTTTATCGATGTTGACCAAGTTCAATTTTTTGGCTTGCGCATCTTTGGCACTGGCCACTGAAAAATACATGAGCTCATCTAATCCCAATCCTTTCTTGGTTTGCTTGATCCACTCTGGATGGGCATACAAGATGGGGGTTATGGTTTCAAACAAACGCATATCAGCAAAGGTTTTCAACACCACCTCCATTCCTACTCCGTTGGAGTCGCCGCAGCTAATCCCCACTTTTACTCTTTGCTCCATTTTTACAAATTAGGATAATACAACTTTCTCATTAACAAATATAATGAAACCTCATTCAAAACTTAATGACATTGGCCTTAAGCACTTCTTTTGTTTCTAAAAACTATATTGTAAATTGATTTAAAGAACAATTTTATATCTGTCCAAAAAGGACTTTTCTCCTTCATCTCTAAATACTCTTTTTCAGCAAGAAGAACATCTTCTTTAGAACCCTTCCTGTTCAACGCGACGTATGGAGGGATACAACCAGGTTTATGTTTTAGCCTTAATTTCTGAAGTTCCTCTGGAATATCTTGAAAATACCTTGCACTTACAGGGCGGACACCTAGGAGACGCATCTCTCCTTTTAAAACATTAATCAATTGAGGAAGCTCATCCAACCAATACCTTCTTAAAAATGGACCATAAAAAGTCAATCTAAAATCATCTGCAGGCTTACCTGTTTCAGCGTATCCATTCAGTTTCAGAATATAATCGTGCAGATACTCAGCGTAGGGATGCATTGTTCTGAACTTATAAACTTTAATTGTTTTTCCGTTCTTACCCAATCGATTTAATTTAATCAAAGGGCCATAACTTGGATTTTCTCCGACAATAGGTTCCGATACCTTGGTTACTCTAAAATAATGAACCCCACCAATATTTGCAACACCACTAATCTCAAATCCACAACTCACCAACCTTCCAAGTACTTCACCTTCAGACAGCAGGCGATTCCTCCCTCTGGTTACTAAAAAGTACATTTTCTTTAATCCCCATATTTTAGGACTAATGCGCAAAAATAGAAATTCAAACAAAAAAACCGCAGAAAAGTGAAAAGGATTTAGCTTCCTGCTTTTCCTGAGGTATCGATTCTTAATGCTCTCAAATCTTCCAATGTAAAATTGTCCGTTCTCTAGTTTCTCATTGACTTGAATAAAAAATCGATTGATAAAACGGATATTATTCACCTTACCCAAATTGAGTATTCCATCCAGAGGCTCCTCCAAATTGTCAATATTAAATCCATTGGTAGTATCTAACAACCTAACTCCAGAAAGATTTGATGGTAGCCAATCAGAGAGAATCCGCAGCTCCTCTTGCGAAACACTTCTGTTTAAAAACTCTATTTTTGATTTTATCTTGTGCAACTCAATTAAATAATGTTCTCCATCACGCAAACAAGGGCAAAATACTGAACTAAACCAATTAGTAATACAAGAAGATTATAAATCTTCTACACACGCCTTCTACCTTCAACGTAATAATTGACAATAAACTTATACAAAAGCCGCACTCCCACGCCGGTCCCGCCCTTTGATCTATAATCTTGGGATTGATTAATCCATGCAGTACCTGCAATATCAATATGAACCCAAGGGTATTTGGTAAAATGTTGAAGAAACTTGCCTGCGGATATATGGCCTGCATTGCCACTACCTAAATTCTTTAGATCTGCTACATCACTTTTTAATTCATCTCCGTAATCTGGCCATAACGGAAACTCCATGGTGCGCTCCCAAACCTCGAGTCCCGCCTGAGCAATGGATTTCATCACTCTTTCATCCGCAGTTCCCATCACGGCAGATGCATAGGTTCCGATGGCTCTGATAGCAGCTCCAGTGAGCGTAGCTAAATCAATCACCAAATCAGGATTGTACTTCTGTGCATACACCAAAGCATCTGCCAATATTAAGCGACCCTCTGCATCTGTGTTCATCACTTCAATAGTAGT
>CANNHA010000144.1 GCA_947504275.1 Flavobacteriales bacterium | reverse complement strand
ATTGGAATATTTACTTTCTTTTGTCTTTTCCGGTTTTGGTTATCCCTTTGTGCATGGAGAATCTATTGCCCGTTTTTGAATATGGACGGTTTAATTCTAGGGTTTACAAGCGGGCGATGAATTATACATTGATAAATCTTACAATTGGCGGTATCCAGTTGATTTTTGCACCAATTAGTCATCATTTGTTAAGCGCCGAAATGACACGCAGCATTGGTTTTACCAGCAATTTAGCCAATGTAGCATTGCTATTTCCGAGAGCATTGTCATTTCAATTCATACCACAGTTGTCCGGAAAGGTTAGGCAAGGGAGGGAGGAGTTCAAGAAAATGTTCTTTTATTTTTTGAAAAAAAATAACCAAGTGATAGTTGCGATGTTCATTTTAGGTTTGGTTACTGGCATTACTTTTTGGGTGACCTTTTTTAACTTCCCTCCACAGATTATTGGTTTGAGTTTGGTGGTTTTTGTTAATGTTCTAATTGGCCAATTGGCAGGGCCTTCATCTAACGCTTTGGTGGTGAAGGCTAAAAGCGATGAACTTCTTACGGTGAATCTTTTTTCTTTTTGTGTTGTAATTATTCAAATGGTATTGGTAGTTAATTCTAATTTGGATGGTGTTTTTAAGATGTTCTTTTTATTGATCTTTAATATGTTCATCGGTGTTTTGCGACATTGGTATTTATTGAAACGTGTAAGAAAAATTTTATGAGATTAAATTACACCAAGCTGGAATTTGAAACCGATAAATCTGATAGAATGAGATTTGTGTTGCTACAGCGAATTGACATGTAATGTTTTGAATCAAGTAATGAAATCAATTGAAAAAGTAAGATATAAATTGTGGCGCAGATTGTTGTCGCTGGTGGTATTTTTTGTTTGTGTTAAGTTGATTTTTTCAATACTTATTAAGGATAATGATGAAGATGTGATTAGCCCTTTGAAAAATCTATATTATCTGGCTGATATTCCAATTTTCTTCCTTTCATGTATCTATTTTATCACTTCATTCAAGTGGTTCAATCAAGATTACTATCTCAAGGTGATTAAATTGTTGTTGTTGATGCTGTTTTTGATTTTATATGCAGTAATTACATCAATGTCTCATGAAATTGATTTGATGATTGCATTGACTTCACAGCTGAAGATCTTTTTGCCATTTTTAGTTTTAATATCATTTAATTTATTTCCCAGATCTACTGAAATGAGCAGGAGTGTTTCGGTTGTATCTGTTTTCGTTCTTTTGATTAGTTTATATGCTTTTATTTTTCTTGAGCCAAGCAGAAACAGGGATGCTTACTATTGGCCGATTTATTTTTCAGGACTTCACACACATGCTTATGTCGTTTTTGGAACCATAGTTTATTCTCATTTTTACTTCTTTTCTGTTCTCAATAGGAATTTATTGGTTTTAATATTGAGTTTGCTCTTTGCTGTAATTTTGGGATACGGGTATGGCGTTCGAACCTCTTTGATTTGTCTTATTACTTATTTGCTTGTTTTTCATGCTTATCATGCCAGATGGGCAATACTAAAGAAATCGAATTTGATTTTTGTTTCAGCAATCATAGGTTTGTTAATCCTTTTGATTTTTGCTGCGAACTTTGATGTATTGACTTTTGATGGATTTAGTTCTGGTCGGCTATCAGAGTATGTTTCTCGGTTTGAATTTATTGGGGATAGAGATTTTATTGGTAATGCGTTTGGCTCGGGTGCTGGGCAAGACATTATGTATTCGGAGACTTGGTGGTGGGAGGATAAAGGCTCGCACAACGATTATTTGACTTTAATTATTGAATTCGGTTTTGTGTATTTAATTTTTTTCCTATACTTTATTCAAAAACTTTTTCAATTGTTTAGAGGTAATAACGTCGCATACGCTGTATTGAGCGCCTATTTGGTATCGTCACTCATTAGCAATGGTCTCATGTTTAGACCTCTGGCCACTTATGTTTTGTTTTTATCTTTTCTTAATATGAATATTTTTTATTCAAAGAAGAATTTAGTGTTGAACGGCTAATGAATCACTCTAGTCTTTAAAGTTTCATTGAGACAGAAGCGAATACTAAAAATATTGGGATTTGGTAACTGGATTTGGTTGCTTCTTTGTTTTTACAACATATCTTGAATTACAGATTACTCTAAGAGTAATCATATCTTTGAGAAAAAAATGGATTTGGCATTTGGGGTTGTGATTTTTTTTAGTTTGATTTGAGAACTGACGAATGATGAAAGTGTTGATTGTAACCAATATGTGGCCTAGTGTTGAAAAGCCATATTATGGCCTTTTTGTGAAAGAACAAATTGGTGCTTTGCAATTGATGAATAAAGATATCAATGTCGAAGTTTTCAATATTCAAGGATATTCAAATAAGTTTTCTTATATTCTCAGTGTTTTTAGCATTCGTAAATTGATTAAGAATGACCAATTTGATGTCATTCATATTCATTTTGGTTTGTCAGGTTTGTTTTTACTTTTTTTGCGCAGGATTCAAATTCCAGTAATTTGTACTTTTCATGGAAGTGATATTTCAGCGAACAGCAGAAAGATGTTTGTAAAGTGGATATCATTTCAGGTCGCCAAGCGCTGCACAAGAATAGTTGTATTAAATAAGCAAATGGTTGAACAAGTTAGACATTTGAATATACCTTTCGATATTATTCCTTGCGGTGTGGATACCGATTTTTTTAGACAGAGCGTTATAAAAGATGAACCGAAAGCAAAGATTGTTATCGGTTTTCCTTCTAATCCGGATCGGATAGAGAAGAATTATTCGTTATTCGCCAATATTGTTCAAGAGCTCCGCAAGGTCTATGAAGTTGAGATTGTGGTAGAGTTATTTGTTCATTTGAATCGAACGCAAATTTCTGAAAAACTGAACTCCATCGATGTTTTGCTGATGACTTCCCATTATGAGGGTTCACCGCAAATCATCAAAGAGGCTATGGCGTGTAACTGTAAAATTGTTAGTAGAGATGTCGGTGATGTCAGATTACTCTTTGAGACTGTGTGCAATGCTATAGTTTTGGATTACGATGCCGGTGTGCTGGATTTTGTTGAAGTCATAAAAGACTTGTTGAACGGAGTGAAAAAACAGGGGACTGTCTCGTCAAGAGAAAGACTGTTGCATTTGGGTTTAACGAGCACTGCAGTTGCAGAGCGAGTAAATGAAGTGTATAATAAAGCGATCAATGGAGAAATTGAGAAGAATTGATATTTTGGGTTTGCCCATTGATGCTTTGACCATGGAAGAAACCATTGGTTTAATTCTTCATTCCATTCAAAAAGCGAAGCCTTTGCAGCATGTTGTTGTGAATGCTGCAAAAATGGTGAATGCTCAACATGATCGGGAATTGTGTCAGTCTATTGTTGAAAGCGATATTATAAATGCCGATGGGCAAGCAGTGGTTTGGGCTTCTCGTTTTCTAGGAAAACCTTTGCCTGAGAGAGTGGCAGGGATTGATTTAATGCAGCGGTTGGTGAAACTTGCAGACGAAGAGGGCTTAAAGATTTATTTCTTGGGAGCAGAAGAAAATGTGGTTTCAGAAGTTGTTTCTAAGTACAAGTCAGTTTATTCAGAAAAAATAATTGCAGGTTATCGGAATGGTTATTTTTCGCCGAGTGAGGAGGAGGAAGTGGCGAAGGAGATACGGGATTCCGGTGCGCATATATTGTTTGTTGCCATGACATCTCCGAAGAAGGAAATTTTTTTGAATAAACACAAATCATTTCTGAATATCCCGTTTGTAATGGGGGTTGGAGGAAGTTTTGATGTGGTTGCTGGAAAAGTTAAGCGCGCTCCTTTTTGGATGCAACGTTGGGGATTGGAATGGTTATACCGTGTTGGACAAGAACCGCGAAGAATGTGGAAACGGTACCTAGTTACTAATGGTCTTTTTATTGTTTATGTATTGAAAGCTAAATTCAGAATGGGGAAATGAAATCATTGAAATTAACCATCGTAGCCGGAGCCCGTCCGAATTTCATGAAGGTAGCCCCCATCATTCATGCCATTCAACGGCAGCAAGTCGCGGGCGTGGATATCCATTTTCGATTGATTCACACAGGACAGCATTATGATGCAATCATGTCAGGTGCTTTTTTTGAGCAATTGAATATTCCAGCGCCTCATGGCAATCTGGAGGCGGGAGGTGGGACACAAGCCGAACAAACAGCCGCCATTATGGCCATGTTTGAACAAGAACTTTTGTCCAACCCCCCTGATTGTGTAATTGTGGTAGGTGATGTAACGTCTACAATGGCTTGCACTTTGGCTGCAGTGAAATTGAACATCAAGGTGGCACACGTTGAAGCAGGAATTCGTTCCTATGATCGTTCTATGCCAGAAGAGGTGAATAGAATTGTTGTGGATAGTATTTGTAATTTGTATTATACAACAACTGAGGAGGCGTCAAGACAATTGGTTATGGAAGGGGTGGATGATGATAAAATAGTTTTTGTCGGCAATACAATGGTGGACACCTTGGTGGAAAATTTAGATCGATTGGTTCCACCCAAATTTTGGAATGACCAATCTTTATCTCATCACAACTATTTGTTGCTAACCCTGCATAGACCATCCAATGTAGATAATCCCATTTTGTTTCAACAGAAAATAGATGTTATTGCGCGTGAAACTGAGTCATGGCCTGTGATATTTCCAGTCCACCCGAGAACTCAAAAGAACATGCAATTGGCGGGAATTAACGTTCCCAAGAATATTCGATTGGCAGATCCGTTGGGATATCTCGAGTTCATGTATTTGTTGAAGAATTCCAAAGGAGTCATAACTGACTCTGGTGGTATTACAGAAGAGGCTACCTTTTTAGGAGTGCCTTGTATGACTTTGCGATCGACAACCGAACGACCAGAAACATGCTCCGTTGGAACCAATGTTCTCATTGGTGATGATTTTAATATGCTATCCAAACACCTCAGAGAATTGCTACAGGGCAATTGGAAAAGTTCAAGTATTCCCAAACTTTGGGATGGGCAGGCAGCTGAACGCATTGTTGAGGAT
>CANNHA010000143.1 GCA_947504275.1 Flavobacteriales bacterium | reverse complement strand
ATGAACAGAGACGCCCAAGGCATCCGCGAATGCCTGATAAATAACATTGTGCTGGTATTGATAGCGAAACAACTCCAAGGCGCGCTCATGAAAAAAATCAGACCTATTGCCTTGAAACAAAGAAGAAATAAATGCTTCGCGATTCACTGGACAAAGTTACATCAAGGCCGTGTTTGATTAACTTTGTGTCATGGTCAAAAAAATGGGAATCCTCCTTTTCAGTTTATCCATCCTTTGTTGGGGATGTATGGATTTGGAAACTTTTCCCGATGAGCCACAAATCACTTTCAAATCTTTTGTTGTAAAATCAGACGGAACCGGCGCACAACTTATTTTTTCCTTCACGGATGGCGATGGGAATTTTGGTTTGAATCAAGAAGACACAGCCGGCGTGTTTGCTGATTGCACTACACGATACAATGTTTTTTGTGACTATTACGAAAAGCAAAATGGCACATGGGTTAAAGTAAGTTTAGATCCTTGCATAGACCCGAACATCATTCCATTTTATTACCGAGCACCTGTTGCAGTGCCCGAGGGACAATACAAGGCGCAAAAAGGAACAGTTACCTTGGACATCAATCCCATCTATTATTTACCCAGTAATTATGACACATGTAAATTCAAATTACATGTGATTGACCGAAGTCTCAATCAGAGCAATGAGATTGAGACCAATGAATTTTACAAACCATAACAAGGGTAAAAGAAATGCAAAAACTGCTCCTAAAGGAGTAGATTTTCTTTCGATACAATTTCGTAGTTTCGACATGTGCAAAGGATATTGATTTCAACATTCCGCAATGCTTGGATAACCATCCTAATTGTTCTGTCGGCAAACATTAGTTTGGCGGGCAGTGAACTCAATTTTTACTTCCAAAACAAGCAACAATCTTTCCCACAAGGCACTGAATTTTTATGGGAGAAGAAAGGCGAACCTGGCTTTTCTATCTTTCAAAAAAACAAAGGGTTGTTCACCACTGTTGCTCCGGAAAAACTCAGCAATCAAGACCCTGCATTATGGATAAAAATTCCACTTCAAGGATTAACCATTCAACCCTATTCATTCTTGGTGATTCCCAACAGCCACATCAATCGAATACAAGGTTATTACCTCAATCATCAGGGGGAACTCATTGATAGCACCCTCATCATGGGAGATCATATTGCTTTTGCCAATAGGCGGGTTCATTTTCCTGAATTTGTATTTCCTATTTCTCCAGACACAGCACAACAATTCATTCTTTTGTATTTGGACAAAAGAAATGAACCCTTTTTCACCTCCATCCAAATATTAAATCATGAAGAGTTGGACAGCAGAAAAACCAACTATTTTTTACTATCTGGAATACTCTTGGGAATTCTAATAGCTGCCTTTATTATCAATATTTATATTGTACTCAATTCCAAAAATGTATTGAACTATTTGTACAGTCTTTTTCTTGGCCTCTGCATCATTTATACACTTTCGGATTTTGGATACATCCATTGGATTATCAATTACCAATCCAGTTGGATCATTGATATCATTAGACCTCTCTCGCTTTCAATTGCCTTCCCCATCTATCTTTTCTTTTTTATCAACACCGTTTCATTTGAGCTACACTATCCCAAATGGGCCAAACGCATTCAGGGATACGCTTGGGTGTGGCTTGGGTATGTTATCCTAGCCTCATCTATCTCCCCATTGCTCTATGATCATTCCTACAAGTATTATTCATTAGCCATATCATTGATTTTTCAGCAATTCACACTGGTAATTGTCATCATTACATCCATTCTTTGTCTTAGAAAGAAAGATCGATATGCCATTCCCTTTTTAATGGCATCCTCCCTATTCTTCGTTACTCATTTTCACTATATCGCTCATAGATTTGGATACACAGAGGACACTGTGGTTCAACAACACTTTGTGCCGATTATACTAGGAATGGATTGCCTTATCATAGGAGGTATTGTCGCCCAGCGATTCATCGAGTTTATTCAGAAAAATAAAAATTTAGAGTTCGCCTTGCTAAACAAAGACATTGAAATCAATGAACGAATAGCAGCGATACAATTGAGAGAGCTTTCCAGAATCAGTCAATTATTGCATAACCACATTGGGATGGAATTGCTTGGCCTAAAAAACAATTTAGAACAAAATAAGAATGAAATTCCAGAATCATTACAATCAATACTCCACAAGCAAACCACAGCATTGATAGAGGATGTAAGAAATACGGCACATTTCCTCTCACCGCAAGTACTAAGAAAATTTGGTTTGGCACACTGCATACAATTGTTTGTTAAAGAAATTTCAAAAGCCAAACAAATAAAGCACTATGTTGAAATTACACCTTCATGCAATGATACTACTACTAATATTCAATTGGTGGTCATGCTGGTCATTCAAGAATGTTTGAACAACACCATCAAACATGCCAATGCGACAGAGGTACAAGTACAATGTTTTGTAGAAAACAAACACTTGTATATCTCCTATCAAGATAACGGCATTGGTATTAAAAGCAACAATGAAAGCCAAGATGGAATAGGTATTCTACAAATTACAGAAATGATCAATGTTTGCAGGGGCAATTGTAACATTGAGAGTCGTCCTGGAGAAGGGTTTCAATTAAATGCTGAAATACCATTAGGTCTATGAAAAAGGTAGGCGTCATTGAAGATCACCCGATGGTAGCACATGGTGTTAAGGGCATGGTACATCTTATATGGAAAGAATGTACAGTCCAAATTTTTACATCATTTCCAAAAATTGAAGGCGAACTCCTGGAAATTGCACAATGCGAAATCGTCATTGCTGATATACACTTAAAGGACGAGCATATCTTGGATGATTTGATTCTGTTGCAAATTCAGAAACCTGAACAAAAAATTGTCTTATATACCAATTCTCACCCTTGGGAATTGGGACTTCAAAAGGAGGATTTTCCGTTCTGGGGTTATATCCAAAAGAACTCTGATTTGCAGGCGCTAACAATATGTTTGACCAGTATAGAACAAAATAGAAAGTACATCCAATCAGACTTGATTTGGGAAAAAATCATGACAACTCATGAGTCCTCCATTGTTTTAACCAAAAGAGAACAGGAAATTCTCCATCTCATTAAGGCTGGTAAAACCAGCAAAGAAATAGCTGAAATTTTGTTTCTGAGTGAACTCACCGTCAAGTCGCATAGACAAAACATGATGCGGAAGTTTGATGTGAAGAATGTGGTGGAGTTATTAGATAGAACAAAAAACAAATTCTAATCAGCAGTACAAAAAACCCCCATCTCTCGACAGTGGTTTTGTTTCTTTAACCTAATTAAACTTTATTCTATCTCACAACTATCATCCTTGCCACCTCCCGGCGGAATCCGTTGTCCATTGTAATCTGATACAACCCACTGCTCAATGTTTCTTGGAACATGATCTCCTGTTGGTAGTAATCTCCCTCAATGGTTTTGGATAGTTGCTCGATGGTGCGTCCCATTGCATCTGTGATGGTTATCGTCGTCTCTCCCTCCATCCCGTTGATGTTGAGCACAACACGCTCTCCTCCATTGGGGTTGGGGTAAAGTTGTATTTGGGTTGAGCGCTGTTTGTCTGTATTGTCATTCTCACTCTCATCAACGATGGGTGCTCCTGCAAAGCCATAGGTACGCATGCACTGTGAGGTGCCATAGTTGCTCTGTGTCTGTTGGTCAACATGCAACGAAGCTATGTTTACACCATACTGCTGGTTGTTGGCAATGCCTGGGATAGTGCCGATAGAAAACACCCTTGATCCTCCCATTGGTCCATTGACCGTTTGGGGTAAGCCTGATGTTGGCGCATTCATCGTGAGTTGCCAGATGTACCTGCTTGTTCCGCATACACTGCGGTTGGTGGCCATGGAACCTGTCGTTGGACTCTTGTAAACTGGGCAGCGATCTGAAGTTCGTAAGTTCAAATCCGCCTCTGTGTTCATGGTAAACACCCCTGGAGTGATGCCGTATCCCACCAATTGTTCCGTATTGCCGTAAGCATCCTTCAATGCATAATGCGCATCCACCTTTACCGTGTGTTGAACCGGTGCGTTGTTGATGTTGGCTCCTACCAATTTACCCAACTGCAAGACCGTTGTGGCATTGCTCGTTGTGGTAGGTGCTGTAGAGTAAATCCAGTTCGCTGTGCCTTGCGCTGTATTACCATTCCACAAGTTAAACGTGTAGTAAGATGCCCCTGGCTTGAACTTGCACTTGAAGTTTTGGCATGTGTTGTTGTAGGTATTGGTGTAATTGGTGTATGGTCCAATATCCATGGCACTACCTCTTAGGTAAGCAATCTTCACATAGGATAATCCGTAAATGCTGTTCAAGTTTCTGAGGCAGATCCAATACGTTGCACCCACTTCAAGTTGATCATAGCACAAGACCTCATTACCTCCGTCTGTTGAGATACCTAGGCTCGATGGTGTTACATCATCTTCAATATCCAATGGAATCAGTGATTGTCCTGTTGCTGTTGTATAATCATACAACGCAATGTCATTGTCATCTCCCACTGTTGTATTGCCAATCAATTCAATACGTATGGCGTTGGTTTGAGCGGTGAACTGGTACCAACGGTCGATGCCTGTTCCTGGTGACTCGACATTGTCTGCACCTTGTCCAAAGTTAACACTCAATGTCGTTTGGGTACCGGTGCCGTAGTTGCCAACAGAAAGCACGTTGGTAGCGTTGAGGTTGCCACTGTTTGGACACAGCAAATCTGATCCAGAACAGTCCTCATCGATACCATTGCCACAAATCTCAGTTGCCGTTGGCTTGATGGCCGCATTGTTATCATTGCAGTCCGTGTTGTTGGTTACCGTGTTAGCCGGTTGAGAACAAGCGTTGGTAGCTGTTCCTGCGCCGTAACCATCTCCGTCAATGTCGTTGTAATAGTTGACAAAGTTCAAACCGTTGTCCACTGTTCCATCGCAGTCATCATCGAAGCTGTTGCAGGTTTCTGCCGAGATGCTGTTGAGGGATGCGTTGCTATCGTTACAGT
>CANNHA010000142.1 GCA_947504275.1 Flavobacteriales bacterium | reverse complement strand
GAAAATGCTGAAAGCATCTTCAAATAAGATACAATGAAAAAGTTTATTCTGGTTGGATTCTCCATCTTTTCTGTAATGATGAGTTGGGGACAAGTGGTGGATGCTGGAGACGATATCTCACAATGCTCAGGTCCTGTAGTTTTAAGTGCCACAGTCAATGGCGTTATTTCTTCTAACAATTATGCTGTTGCTGCATTGCCTGCGTTCACTCCAGAAGTAATTGGTGGAACAGGAGTTACACTAGGAGACGATGCCGTGTCTGGTTCTCTTCCAATTGGATTTTCTTTTTGCTTTTTCAATAACGCTTATACCAATTTTTACATTGGTTCAAATGGTTGGATATCATTCACAGCTGGTCAGCCAACCAATTACGTAGCCGCATCTATTCCAAGTTCGACAACAGGAGTACCCAAAAATTGCATTATGGGGCCATGGCAAGATTGGCATCCGGGTACCGGTGGTCAGGGGCCTTACATCAAGTATCAAACCATTGGAACAGCTCCTTTCAGAAAATTAGTAGTGACCTTTGATCAAATCCCCATGTTCTCTTGCACTTCTTCAAAAGGCAAGTTTCAAATTGTAATCAATGAAACCTCTAATTTGATTCAAACCCACATTTGGACAAAGCCTGCTTGTAATACTTGGCCAGGAGGTAGTCCAAACTTTTCCGTTTTGGGTATCCAGAATTTGGCGGGTACAGTAGGTGTTGCCGTGCCAGGAAGAAACAATACTTCATGGACGGCAAACAATGAATCTTGGGAATATACTCCTTCAGGTTCACCACCCATAGTATGGACCAACAGTGCTGGTGTGCAAGTAGGTACTGGAAACGATATCAACATCAACACCATTGGAAGTGACAATTATATCGCAACCGTCACGGTGTGTGGTGGGTCAACTTTTTCAGATACCGTTCATGTTCAACTAACTGGTGTTTCTATCAATATGCCACAAACCATGGCCTCTATTCAAGCAACAGGTTGTGGTGTTGGCAGTGGTGAAATTTCTGTTTATCTTGATAATGGGGTCGGGCCATACGCATATGTATGGGATCAGATTCCAGGACTTAATGAATCAACGGCTTCCGGATTAACGGAAGGATTGTATACGGTTACCATTACGGACCAAGGTGCTGATTGTGACATTACCGGATCATTTAACGTACCCCAAGAAAACAATCTGAACATTACAGCCGCCGTTCAAGGGGTAACCTGTCCCGGCTTATCCAATGGGCAGGCATTGGCCATTGTCAATGGTCAAGTAGGGGACGTCACCTATGAATGGTCTGGAACTTCACAAATCACGCAATCGGTATCTAATCTTGCCGCCGGAACTTATCAATTGACGGTTACCGATGCCGCAGGGTGTTATGATTCCATTCCCGTGGTCATCAATCAACCCAATCCCATTGTCATCAATGTTTTGAATACCGATGATAATCCATGTAACGGAGGCGCGCAAGGTGCTATACAAGTGCAAGCAACAGGTGGTCCAAACAATGTCAATTTCACTTATTCTTGGAACACAATTGGAGGACCTTCTTTCTCCAACTCCGCCAACGTGAACAATCTCGAAGCCAATGTTTATGTCATCACGGCATCGTATATCAACACCCAAGGACAAACTTGTGCCAATCCAGATACGATTCAAATTTTCGAACCTTTGCCGATGGGTCTCAACCTAGATGTAACCAATATTGGTTGCTCAGGAGCGGGTTTAGGCAGTATTGAAGCGGTTATTGATAATCCCATCTATCCCGTTAATTATAATTGGAATGGTTTCCCTGCTGATACAGATTCCATCTTGAACAATATCCCATCAGGAAATTACAGCCTCACAGTGACGGATGCCAACGGTTGTATCGAAACACAATCTGCCACTGTGGTTGCATCCGGTAATGTCATCAACACCACTGCCGACATTCAAAATGTTTCTTGTGCCAATGCCAATGATGGAGAAATCATACTTACCCCAACTGGAGGAGCTCCTGAATATACTTTTGATTGGGCTAATAATGTATCCAACTCAAATTCTGCAATAAATCTGATTGCGGGCACTTACAATGTAACGATCACAGATGCCAATGGTTGCGCAGTTAATTTTGAATTCAATATTACTCAACCTCAACCATTGGTTATTGATATTCAAAACATCGTTCCCGTTCTTTGCAATGGTGGAAGCAATGGCCAAGCAACAGCCGTTGTAACAGGTGGTACTTTAAACTATGACATTCTTTGGTCCAATTTTGAATCAGGTAATTTTGCGGATGCATTGACTGCCGGGAATTTTTCAGTGACTGTTACAGATGCCAATGGCTGTGCTGCATCAGATAATGCCATTATGTCAGAACCTCAACCGTACGTGGTCAATGTTAATACCGTGCAACCTTCTTGCAATGGAGGAAATGATGGTGAGGGGATTGCAACAGTAACAGGTGGAACACCTGATTATTCCTATGTTTGGTCTCAATCTAATTTATCAGGTTCTTCTGTAAACAACCTAACTGCCGGTCAACAATCCGTAACGGTAACCGATGCCAATGGTTGTACCCAAACACAAAATTTCAATCTTCTTCAACCCGCTTCGATTCAGGCCAATTTTACAGTTACGGATGATATTTGTGGTGATAGTCTAGCTTCAGGAGCTTTGTCTGTTTCAATCTCAGGCGGCACACCCGGTTATCAATATTCATGGTTAAATCAAACCAGTACTTCAAATACACAAACCGAGCTCAATAATGGAACTTACTACGTGACAGTAACTGATGACAATGGCTGCATAGAAACCTTCAACAGCACTGTTGGAACCATTGAAACTCCTTTAGCCAACTTTGCCATTGATTCGCTCATCATGGTCAATGACACGGTAGAAGGTTACATTCCTTTGGATCTGACTATTTTTGATTTGAGCGCCTACAACAGTCAAGTGGAATACATTTGGGGTGATGGTGAGGTTACTGAAATGCCTGCAGGTTTGCCAACCCAACATCTATTTGATTCATTGGGTTATTTCAATGTTGTTATGAACGTGACAGGTCCTGGTGGATGCACTGATGCAAAAACCTTTGTTGTGTTTGTTTATGACTACGCCGAATTGGCCTCATTCAATGTTTTCTCTCCCAATGGAGATGGTGAAAACGATGTTTATCGCGTCAGTTGTGAGAATTTCAATGGTGGATTTTACTATGATTGTGGTGAATTTACGGTTGAGAAATTCTCCGGAAAAATCTTCAATAGATGGGGCAATTTGGTCCATGAGTGGAACAGTGTGAACAAAGGTTGGGACGGTAAAATCAACGGAAATCCTGCAGCAGAAGGCCAATATTTATTCATTGGCACCATCAAAATGTATGATGGAACTTCCTATGATTTCAATGAATGGCTCATGCTGATGCGTTAGTCAAATAGACCAAAAACAGCACTTCCACTTCCACTCATGGCGGCATAAAAAGCGCCTTGATCATAGAATCGATCAATGTGGTTTTGAATGACCGGGTATTTAATGACGGCTCCCGTTTGAAAATCATTCTTGAGAAAATTTTTCCATTCCTCTTTGGGAAATTGCTGCAGTTGAAGCAAATCAAAATCCATGGCTCGCGGGACCAATTGCGAATAGGCTTCTTTGGTGGAAATGTGAACAGAAGGAAAAGAGAGCTCTATTCTAAAATTCTGATGAAATGAAATGGGAAAAATTTCGGGACCGCTTCCACTCAAGTAGCAAGGCTGATTGTAAATAAAAAAGGCTTGATCACTTCCCAATTCAGCACAGTACTTTACCAATTGTTGTTGCGTCAATTCCAAGGCAAACAATTGATTCAACATTTGTAGAGTAAATGCGGCATCAGAGGAACCACCACCGAGGCCAGCTCCGCTAGGGATGTGTTTTATCAGGTAAATGTCGACGCCAGCAATGCCAAACTCGCGGTGCAACAAGGCCCAAGCATGGTAACAGGAATGTTCTTCCATGGGTATTGAAAGGGAGCTATTGTAGGTGATGATACGGCATTCACTGGTGCCATTGGGAATGATTTCCAAAGCATCCGTAAATGGAACCGGAAGGAAAATGGATTCCAAATGATGATAACCATCAACCCTCTTATGGGTTACAAACAAACCCAAATTGATTTTACAATTAGGAAAGCTCACCATAATTTAATCCCAATAGCCCATTGACTTCAATCGATTAACATTGTTACGCCAATCAGGGTCAACCTTAATAAAGGTCTCCATGAAAACTTTACGGCCCAAAAATGCCTCCATCTCCTTTCTTGCAGAGGTGGCCATTCTTTTGATAGCACTGCCCTGATGTCCAATAATGATGGCCTTTTGGGATTCTCTTTCTGTTAAAATAATTGCCCTTATTTTGGTGACATTTTCCTCTTCTTTGAATGATTCTATTTGAACCTCACAAGAATAGGGGATTTCCTTGTTGTAGTATTTTAAAATCTTTTCGCGAATTATTTCGCTGCAAAAGAATCGCAATGTCCTATCTGACAATTCATCTTTTGGAAAGTAGGGCGGACCTGGCGGCAGTGTGGCAACGATTTTTGTTAACAGTTCTTTTGTATACAGATGGGTCAATGCGCTAACAGGATAAATCATGGCATTGGGCAGTTCTTTCGACCAAAACTGAAACAAGGCATCCGCCATTTCATTGCCAATCAAATCCAACTTATTTAAAACGACAAAAATGGGAACTTCCATTTTCTTTATTTTATTCAATGTATCCGCATGGAAAGGGGTTTTATCATGGGCGTCAATGACCATCAAAATCAAATCCGCATCGGAAAGCGCAGAACCTACTGCCTTCATCATTCCTTCATGCAATTTGTATTTTGGGTCCAAAACACCTGGTGTATCACTATAAACAATCTGGTAATCATCACCATTTAAAATACCCATAATCCGGTGACGTGTAGTCTGGGCTTTGGCTGTAACAATGCTCAATTTCTGTCCCAACAGGGCATTCATCAAAGTAGATTTTCCCGCATTGGGCAATCCAATAATATTGACAAATCCCGCTCTATGTTTAATCTCAGTCATGTTGCAAAGGTAATCCATCAATCATCGCTTTTCATCCCACTAGTTTTGATTAGTTTTGTAACATGGGTTTGACTTTTGAATTACAAGGAAAAGATGCGCAGTCAAAAGCGCG
>CANNHA010000141.1 GCA_947504275.1 Flavobacteriales bacterium | reverse complement strand
TGTACGCCTTCTCCGCTGACATCTCTGGTGATACTTGGATTATCGCTCTTTCTCGCAATTTTGTCTATCTCATCTATGAAAACAATGCCACGCTCTGCACGCTGAACATCAAAGTCCGCATTTTGCAACAGCTTAGAAAGTATACTTTCAACGTCCTCTCCGACATATCCCGCCTCAGTAAGTACTGTCGCATCGGCAATGGCAAATGGTACGTTCAATATTTTAGCAATGGTCTTGGCCAATAATGTTTTTCCTGTACCCGTTTCACCAACCAAAATCACATTGGATTTTTCAATTTCGATTTCTTCAGTTTTTGATTTTGTTGACTTTTGAGACAATCTCTTGTAGTGGTTATAGACGGCAACACTCAGAACTTTCTTGGCATCTTCTTGACCAATGATGTACTCGTCCAAATGCTTTTTGATTTCTGTTGGCTTGTAGTTTTTAAAGGCAACAGGCTTTTCCGTTTTTTCCTCCTTCACATCCTCTGCGATGATGCGATGTGCTTGCTGAGCACAATCATTGCAAATATGCCCATGCAATCCGGCAATGAGCATTTTTACTTCATCTTCTTTTCTTCCGCAAAAGGAACAGTTTACATTTTTCATAATCAAAATTGGAAAGCAAAGATACTAATGGAATGGACTATTGTGGGTCAACATCAATATTAACTCTGGTGCGGTTGTGGGGAGGTGTAACCTTCATTGTCTGGACAAGTTTGTAGATCTTCATTTTATTGTCTACCAATTCTTTGTTCATGGCCAATTTAATGGTGAAAATGCGGAGATGATAGTTGTTGATTTTAGAAACAAAGGGCTTTTCTGGTCCCAAAATTCCCTCTTTGAAAGTCTCGTGTAATCGCTGCGCAAGGTATTGGGCTGTTTCTTCTATTTCATCTTCCTTTTTGTTCTTCAATGTCAATTTTACCAATCTGACATATGGAGGATAAGCGAAATGAAAGCGTTCCTTGCTTTCCTTTTTATAAAACTCTTGGTAATTGTTTTCAATCACCAATGGATAGATCCAATGCTCAGGTTGGGTAGTTTGTATCAAAACTTTTCCTTCTGCCTTGCTCCTTCCCGCTCTTCCTGCTACTTGTGTAAGCAACTGAAATGTCCTTTCAATGGCTCGGAAGTCAGGAAAGGCCAGTAGTCTGTCAGCGTGAATCACCCCAACCAATGTGACATTTTCAAAATCCAATCCCTTGGTCACCATTTGTGTACCAACCAAGATATCAATCTCCCCATCCATCACTCTTTCCACAATTTCAGCTTGGCTATTCTTGTTTCGAGTGGTATCTCCGTCCAACCGCTGAACTATTTTATCTGGAAAAATATGGGCTATCTCTTCCTCTATTTTTTCAGTACCAGATCCCAGCATTTTTAAATCCGCTGAATGGCAGGTGCTGCATTGCTTGGGAGGAATGGTCTTGTATCCGCAATAATGGCATTCCAAATGGTGGTCTCGTTTGTGATAGGTTAAGCTAACATCACAGCGGGTGCATTTGGTAATTTGTCCGCAGGTTTGGCATTGCCACTGAGGTGTATATCCTCTTCTGTTTTGAAACAGAATAACTTGATGATTGTTATTTAATGCAACGCCAATATTTTGGATTAAGTGCTGACTGAAGGAGTCTTGCATTTGGTCCTTTTGACGAGCCTCTAGGAGGTTGATGAGTTCTATCTTAGGAAGGGCGGCAGTACCAAATCTAGTTGTCAATTCCACGTAACCGTATCTGCCGCTATCTGCGTTTTTGTAACTTTCTATAGATGGTGTTGCACTACCTAATAATATTGGGCAATGGTGAAATTGGGAAAGAACTATGGCAGCGTCTCTTCCGTGATAACGGGGCGCGGGATCCTGCTGCTTGTAACTAGCATCATGCTCTTCATCCACAATGATGAGTCCCAATCTTTCAAAGGGAAGGAAAATAGCACTTCTTGCACCGATAATGATATCGTACTCACCAGGTTGATGGGTAATGATTTTGCTCCAAATCTCAGCGCGCTCATTCCCACTATAGCCGCTGTGATATACACCTGCTCTTATCCCGAATAATGCTTTTAAACGTTGAACAATTTGTGTAGTCAATGCAATTTCAGGAAGCAAAAAAAGTACCTGCTTACCCTGCTGCAGTTGTTCTTCAATCAAATGTGCATACACCGCCGTTTTTCCACTTCCTGTTATTCCGTTGAGCAATACGATGGGTTTTTGTTTCCATTGATCTTGGATCGAAAGCAGAGCACTCTGTTGTGCTTCACTCAACGTGGGTAGGCTACTGGGTGCAATGAGCCCTTCTAGAATGCGATCAATGTTCTTCTTTTTAATGGTGACGATGCCTTTCTCTATTAGCGCATTCAGTTGACTTAAATGACAATTGGATTCTTGTAGAATTTCTCTTTTGTTTCCTTCCCAATCTGCTTGATTGTTGGCCTTTGTAACCAAATAATGCAGCAATTGAAATTGTTTTTTAGCACTCTTTTCAAGTTCAGATAGAATAGGAATGCACGCGTCAATTTGGTAGTAAGGTTCTTCAAACCTGATGACATCAATGGTTTTTGGCTTGAACCGCTTTTTTACTTCCTGTTGCGGCAATAGGAGTTTCTTCTTCAGCAGTTGTTGAAGTGCAGCAGAGAAATGGGTGCTTTTTATTTTTTTATTTAACTCCTCCCAAGATTGACTGCCATTTGCTGCCAACTCAGCTATGATCTCTTGTTCAAGCGGTGAAATGTTGTCATTTAATGCTACGTCATCTGCAATGATATATGTTGTTTCTTCATCAAACTTTAATCCCGGAGGCAATGCGGATTGCATCACTTCACCGATATGGCATAGGTAATAGTCTGCTACCCAAAACCAAAGTTTGATTTGTTTTTCTGTAACAATGGGGTATTCGTCAATGAGAGATTCCATGCATTTTGGGTCATATGCAGACGGCACCTCCTCATGTATCGCGATGACAATTCCGACATATTTTTTGTTTTTGCCCAATGGAACTACTACCCGCATTCCAGGTAAAAGATACGGCGCAAATTCCTCTTGCACTTCATAGGTCAGTGCATTGGGAATGGCTAGTGGAAGTATGATGTCTGCAAATATGGGCATCCAAGCGAAGATAAAAAAGGGCCACTTGTGGTGACCCTTTAAACGTTATGATTTATTGAATTATCCGTTTTTTCTTTCAAGGACTTCATCAATCATTCCATATTCCTTGGCTTCTTGTGCAATCATCCAGTAATCGCGGTCACTATCAGCCCATACTTGCTCATAGGTTTTTCCACTATGACTAGCTATGATATCGTACAATTCTTTTTTCAATTTTTGAATTTCTCTGGCTGTAATTTCGATATCAGATGCCTGACCTCTTGCACCTCCCAATGGTTGGTGAATCATGACACGACTGTGCTTTAGGCCTGTGCGTTTTCCGGCTTGTCCAGCACAAAGTAGAACAGCTCCCATAGATGCTGCCATACCTGTACAAATGGTAGCAACATCAGGTTTGATGTATTGCATGGTGTCATAGATGCCCAAACCTGCATATACGCTACCTCCTGGTGAGTTGATGTAAATTTGAATGTCTTTGTTGTGGTCTGTATTTTCTAAAAACAACAACTGAGCTTGGATGATATTGGCGATGTAATCATCAATTTCAGTTCCTAAGAAAATAATGCGATCCGCCATCAAACGAGAAAATACGTCTACCTCTCGGAAGGGCATATTTCTTTCCTCAATGACGGTACGGGTCATCATTTCTGGTCCATACATGTGAGAGATCACATCGTCTACTGCTGTGCCTGTGATATTGTGTGACGATGTAGCAAATTTTCTAAATTCTTTTCTGTTTATCATGGTTTTGTTGCTTAAAGTTATCCTCTTTTTTCGTCTTCGTTGTCTGCGTATTCTGAGTATCCGTATCTGTATCCGTCACCGTATCCATAACCATATCCGTAGACATATCCGTATCCATATTTGTATGCGTATTTGGCATAGTAATATCTCCAGCGATTTTGTTTGATGTTGTTCAAAAGCAATGATACGTGTGAAATGTCATTTTGGGTAAAAGTTTCCTCCAAAAAGCGCACACCTTGTTTGGTTGCTTTTTGGGTATTCAATACGCAAAAACTGAGGTTTACCTTATTCATCAGAACCAATGCATCACTGATCAAGGCAAGCGGCGGCGTATCAATCAAGATATAGTCATATTCAGCTTTTAGCTCTTCTAAAAGAACATCAATTTTTTTGGACAATACCAATTCAGACGCATTGGGTGGAATGGGTCCTGAAAGAACAAAGTCCAAGTTTTTGATTTCATGGTGAATCAATGTCTCCTTCCAGTGCTTTTGTCCCACCAAATAGTTGGATACACCATCCATTTTAGATAGCCCAAAAACCTTGTGTATCCTAGGTTTGTGCAAGTCAAAGTCAAGGATGATAACCTTCTTATCAGCCTTTGCAAGGGTTGCGGCGATGTTTACCGTGACAAAGGTTTTACCTTCTCCTGGATGAAGAGAGCTGACCAGAATGACTTTGCTTCCCTCTCCAGCAAGAATAAACTGCAAATTGGTTCTGATGGATCGGAATGATTCACTAATGTTGCTTCTAGGTGCTTTAACGATAGCAATGGGAAAGTCATTGGCTTGATCATAAAAGGGAACACCTCCAATAACGGGAAGTTTTGTAGCTACCTTAAGCTCTTTTGTATTTTCAATTCTTTCAAAAAACATCGTTCTCAAAAATCCGACAATCAATGACAAAACAAAGCCCACCCCAAAACTGATGTAAATGTATTTCTGACGATCTGGCCCAATAACACCCAAAGAACGAGCCTTCTCAACAACATTGGTCTCAGGGACAATTCCCGCTCTGGCAATAATGGTGCTGGCGCGTTTTTCCAAAAGGAAGTTGTAGAGGTTCTCATTCACTGTCAATTTGCGCTCAATGCCCAACATTTCTCGTTTGCTTTTCGGAATATTCTTAAGCACTTTCTCCAACGCTGTGATTTGGGTATTGAAGTCAGATTTTTTGACCAATAACATTTTCTTTAGATCAGAGATATGCTGATTAATGTTTTTGGTTAAGCCGTTCAATTCATTGTCTATCCTAACAATCCGGGAGTCCTGCGGTGTTACATCCATCAAAAAGTTATGTCTGCGTTGTTTTAACTCTA
>CANNHA010000140.1 GCA_947504275.1 Flavobacteriales bacterium | reverse complement strand
TTCTTGAACAACGGTCCCCATTTGTTGGTTTCGTCCTTAACACGAACATTAAACAAATTCAACCCGTTGGATAGACTCCACGTTGTATTGTTGCTCACTGCTGTTTCAATCGCATCGGACCAATTGTCGTCCAAAACCAAAAGATTGGTTCCGTTGCCTTGACCCGGATCAGTAGATCCAAAGAAAAACTCAGCAGATTGGATTTTGCATAGGCGCGCATTGCTAGGAACTGATTGAACGGAAAGGGTCTTCTTGAACAGTGGACCCCATTTGTTACTACCGTCTTTTGCACGAATATTAAACAAGTGCATTCCTGAAGTCAAACTCCAAGATGTATTCATTGAAGTTGCAGCTTCCACAGCCTCTCCCCAGTTGCCATCAAAGACAACCAACGGGGTGGCATTGCCTTGCCCTGGATCAGCACTTCCAAAGAAGAACTCTCCTTGGGAAACTGCTACATTGTTCACGGCTGGTGTATTGCTCGTCAGAAAAATAACCTTTCTAAACCTAGGACCCCAATTGTTATTCACGTCCCTTACACGAACATTTAACAATACAGGGCTAGAGAGATTGGGAACGGATTGCGCTGAAGCAATAATGGATTCCACTACATCACTGAAACTGCCATCAGTAGCGGTAAAGGCCGTACCTGTGCCCACGCCTGGATCTATTGTTCCCCAGAAATACTCCCCTGCGATAATGCGTGATGGAGTAACAGTTGATTGCGTTAATGACAAACTTGAGGAGTAAACAAAATCCCCGGTTGTACCGCCACTATTATTAGCCGCCAATCCCGTGAAATAAAAATTCACATTACCTGAGGCAGGAGCAGTCCATGAAAAAGTGAAAGTCTTTTGGTTAATTGACAGACCTCCATTGTAATTGTGGGTAATATAATTTCTACTTGTTCCAGACTCAGAGGAAACTTCAGCATGGTTATCCGTTCCTGCAACCAAGGAGCCCGCATTCTGTCCTGCTTGATTAAGAGCCGATACACTAAACCCAAACAAGGATTGCCCCACCTTAGAGACAGTAACACTAACTTGATAGGTTTGACCTGCTGTATATTGACCATTGGTCACACCGGCAATATTAATTGCAATGGATCCCGCAGGATCATTCAAAGCATTGCCACCATGACATTGAATACATGTATTCTCTCCAGGAGCGCCAGATTTTCCGGATTTTCCCGAACTACTGGTCACCCCATTGTACATTATCCATGCAAAAAAACACATGAATAAAGAGAAGTAATATTTGTTTCTCATCTTAAGATTTCGATTTGCACATTTTTATGCGATTCTTTGCCCTTACAAGGCCTCCCTTACCAAAATGATATTTCATCAAAGCCCAATTCGGTAAATCTTCATCCTCAAAAACAGATTTTAATTTTCAAATCCAATTGCTAAAACAATCAGACTTCATTCCAACGGATCTGCCATTCCGATAGTCACATCCAAAAACCTCAAAACATCAGTAGAAGAAAGGAAAATCCCATTCTTCATGTCCCTTAGTTTCTGTGGTAAGCTTTGGCTTTAATGTCAACATTCTGTCCAGGGAACAAATCAGCAGGTATATTCAAATTGTAGATAAACGCCTTGCTGTTATTAGGATTAGAAACAGGGAAGAAATTGTTCCATGAGTTTGGCCCGCCAAAACGTCCACGATCACTCAATGTCAAATCAATATCATAAAACTCATGATTGGGGTTACCTGTATTGACTGTGGTTCCAACTGTACCCACAACCTTGGTCAAGACCAATGCTTCACTCGCCGTTGGCACAGTGCATGGCAAATCCAATCCATTGTATGTCCACTCAAAAAAACCGCTAGTAGAGGGATTTGGAAACAATGATAATGTGGTAGAGTAAGTTAAAGTTCCCTCAGCAGCTGTGTCCCAATAATAACCATATGTATAGTATGGATAGCCAGAATATGAACCTCCTGAATTGAAATTGATGGTTCCCAAAAAGTTATTGCTGGAGAACTTGAAATTGTACCCAGGTACACCTTGCGAAGCCAACATCCAATTGGCATTGGTCAATACATCATTGTTATAAAACTCGTTAACCACTGAACTACTGCTGTTCCATTTAAAGAAAGTCATGTTCTTCAAAATGCAATTACTCACGCTCAATGCATAATTATCCGCACGCATGCTAATGCTGTTCATGATAGAATCAGCTGTCAAAACAATTTTATCTGTGGTGCTAGCTGTAGTGGCTTCATCCACGATGAATAGGTTGTTGGTTTTTGAAGCGATGAATGAGCCGTAACGCATGGTTGTGTTATTGGTCACTGAAGTTCTGATGGCCAATAATTCATAGTTATCAGCGTTCATGGATAAATCACCCATTTTGCAATCCACAAATGAAACCAAGGCTTTACTGCTAACGGTAGCTGAATTTGTACCCGCGGTAATGCTGTAAATGCCCATATTGATACCCACCATATAGAGTTTCATTCCAGCAAATCCGTTGATGGTCAAATTTCCTGCATAACGAACAGAGGCTCCCGCGACCTGCGGTGCAATGGTCAGCGACTTATTAATGGTCTGTGCTCCTTCTGAATACAATCCCGCAGCAATCAAAATACGATCACCATTGGATGAAGCTGCAACAGCTGAACTGATAGTTGCAAACATGGTCGTTCCGTTTCCGGAGCCAAAAGCTGCATCTACAAAGCGATCAACAGCAAAGGTGGTTGTAGCATAGCACAACACAGAAAGAATCAATAAAACTTTTTTCATTTTGTTTAGGTTTTGGATTTTAAATATAGCATGCACCCTCCTTCAAATACAAATGAATACTCGATTTTAACAATAAAAAAAGAGGACCGCAAAGTCCTCTTTTAAATATTCTTTTTCTCAGAATCTTTTAACCGTTCAAGGCTTCAGCTCCAGCAACAATTTCCAAGATCTCTCCTGTAATCGCCGCTTGTCTTGCCTTGTTGTATGTCAATTTCAACTCCTTCACCAATTCCCCTGCATTGTCAGTCGCTTTGTGCATTGCTGTCATTCGAGCACCATGCTCCGCTGCGAAACTGTCCAATAAAGCTTTGTACAATTGCACTTTCAAACTTCTTGGAATCAACTCAGATACAATTTGCTCCTTACCAGGTTCAAAAATATAATCCGCAGAAACATTTCCTTGCGCAACAGGAGGCAAAACAGGCAATAATTGTTCTGTTGTCACAATTTGCATTGCCGCATTTTTGAATCGGTTGTAAATCATTACCACTTTATCCACTTGACCTGCGGCAAAGGAATTCAAAAATTCTTGTCCAATTGCAGAAGCATTGTCAAATGACAACTGATCAAAAATAGCGTTGGGATTTTCATTGATAGCACCTTCTGCCCATTGTGATGACTTTCTGAAAAAATCAGCACCCTTCTTGCCCAATGCTATCACTTTAACTTGCGAATCTTTATGGGCAGAAACTACTCTGCGCGCTTCTTTGATAACATTGTTGTTGAATCCACCACACAATCCACGGTTGCTAGTAATAACAACCACCCAAACAACCTTTGCATCACGCTGCTGACTAAAAATACTGCCTTCAACACCCACACTAGCACTTGCGTTCTCCAATATATCCTTCAACTTCTCAGCGTAAGGTCGCATGCGGGTAATGGCGTCTTGAGCACGCTTCAATTTAGCAGCAGAAACCATCTTCATGGCAGATGTAATCTGCATGGTGGAATTGACCGATACAATTCGCGTGCGTATTTCCTTCAGATTCGCCATCTCTCTATTAGTATTGAGCGGATAACTCTTTGGCTACTTTCTCCAACACTGCTGTTACATCATCCCCAATGTTTCCTTTGCGGATAGCTTCCAATACATCCTTGTGTTGATTCTCTAAAAGCAACAAATAATCGGCCTCAAATTTCTTTACTTTTTCAACCGGAACACGAGACAACAAACCTTTGGTACCACAATAAATAATGGCGGTTTGCTTCTCAACAGTCATCGGACTGTTTTGTCCTTGTTTCAATATCTCTACGTTGCGCTTACCTTTTTCTAAGACGAACTTGGTGGCGTCATCCAAATCAGATCCAAATTTAGCAAAGGCTTCCAATTCACGGTACTGCGCCTGATCCAACTTCAATGTTCCAGAAACTTTCTTCATGGACTTGATCTGAGCAGAACCACCCACACGACTAACGGAGATACCTACGTTAATAGCAGGACGAACACCAGCGTTGAACAAATTGGATTCCAAGAAAATCTGACCATCCGTAATTGAAATTACGTTGGTTGGGATATAAGCAGAAACGTCACCTGCTTGGGTTTCGATAATGGGCAATGCCGTCAATGAACCACCACCTTTCACTTTAGACTTCAAGCTGTCTGGCAAATCATTCATCATCTCAGCTACCTTCTGTGTCTCGTTCACTTTTGCGGCACGCTCTAACAAGCGGCTATGCAAATAGAATACATCGCCAGGATACGCCTCACGTCCGGGTGGACGGCGCAACAACAATGAAACCTCGCGGTATGCAACTGCCTGCTTGGACAAATCATCATAAACAATCAAAGCTGGACGACCCGTATCGCGGAAATATTCTCCGATAGCACAACCGGCAAATGGGGCGTAAAATTGAAGTGGAGCAGGGTCAGAAGCAGTAGCAGCGACAACTACCGTGTAGGCCATTGCACCTGCATCTTGAAGCATCTGAACAGTACCTGCAACAGTAGAACCCTTTTGTCCACAAGCTACATAAATACAAAATACAGGCTCCCCTTTATCGTAAAATTCTTTCTGATTGATAATGGTATCTATCGCAACTGTAGTCTTTCCTGTTTGACGGTCACCAATGATCAACTCACGCTGACCACGACCGATTGGAATCATCGCATCAATGGCTTTAATACCTGTTTGCAATGGCTCCTTAACTGGCTGACGGTAGATTACTCCAGGAGCCTTACGCTCCAAAGGCATCTCAAAAAGCTCACCGCTGATTGGACCCTTTCCATCAATGGCTTCTCCCAAAGTGTTTACCACACGACCAATCAAGCCCTCTCCAGCTTGGATACTGGCGATTCGACGGGTGCGCTTTACAGAGGCACCTTCCTTGAGATCACCTGCTGGACCTAGCAATACGGCACCTACATTGTCCTCTTCCAAGTTCAACGCAATACCTTTTACTCCGTTTTCAAATTCAATCAATTCTCCTGATTGAACGTTGGAAATTCCATAGATACGCGCAATACCATCACCTACTTGAAGGATGGTACCCACTTCTTGGATATCCGCTTGGGTTTTTAATCCTGCGAGTTGCTCTCTTAGGATGGCTGAAATTTCGCCTGGTTTAACCTCTGC
>CANNHA010000139.1 GCA_947504275.1 Flavobacteriales bacterium | reverse complement strand
GCACCCCAGCGCTTGATAATCATGTTTCTAAATACGTCAGCCAAAATATTGGTGATGGTCTCGCGATCAATATTCTTGAATTCTCTGAATTCACCGAATGATTCTAAAAGGTTAACTCCTTTCATGGGTTATGGGGTTATTATTTGAAGCTAATTTTAATTATGGTTTCTTTTATTTCGTTGTAGGGTAGTACAATTTTTTTCTCTACCCACTTCTTGGTTTTTTTACCCGGAACCGTTTCCTTTTCCTTGTATTGAACCTCGATATTTTCTTCATCTGCTAGGATAAGTTGTCCTTCTAATTTTTTTCCGTCTGTGGTTTTGATGGCCACTTCACGACCAACGTTTTTAAAGTACTGTCTTTTCACAGCCAAGGGCTTTCCTACTCCGGGTGAGGAGACTTCCAAAGAAAAGTCTTCTACTTCACGGTCTAGCGCACCTTCAACGGCTCTGCTTACTTTTTTACAATCATCTATGCTCAATCCACTGTCGCGGTCTACTAACACCTCGATGGCATTTCCTGGATTGACATGAATAGAGACAATGAATAGGTCTGTATCCACGGTAAGTGGCTGAACCAAGTCTGTTATTTGGGCTATTGTGATCATGCTATTCAAAACAAAGAGGGGCTTCCACCCCTCCTTAGCTTTTCTCATTTACCGTGCAAATATAGGTCAATCCTATATCTTGTGCAAAATTTATTTCATTCTACCGCCATTGAACTTTTTTGATAAGCTCATCCATATCGCGCTCGATGTATTGGTACACTGGCGCAATCGAGTCCGGATTGGGCGCTGATTCAAAATACAACGCGCACCTCAAATAGTGAGCTGTGCTGTCCGTCACAAAGAACTGTAAGGGAGAGGCGGCCTCGCCTTCTATGCGATATCGGATACCAAATACTTTTCTTTCTTCTTCCTCTATCAATGATTTTTCAATGGCACTGGCTTTCATTTCATGTTTTGAAGCAAAAGTGTAGGCGTCCACCACCAATTCATTGATGTTATTGCTTACCGGAAGGTAGGTGCAGTGGATACGGGCTTTTAATTTGGGATAAAATATATTGAATCGACAAGAGTCAGATTGCCCGCGATCCAATTGTTCTATAGTGGCAAATTGCGATACGGGTATAGAGAACGCACAGGGCGCATCGTAAGTTCGGTATTCAGGTTGAGGCAATGCAATGCGGAAATAACCTATTGGTTTAGGAAAAGTTGTTTCCGGTGTTCTTAGCAACAGCGCATATACTGCAATTCCTACAATGAGCAGAATGGTTGAAAAGATGAATAATTTCTTCATGGCAGGTGTTTTTGAACTTTAACCCGATCTAGCCGTCTGTGATTGGCCGTCTCAATGGTGAATGTATAATGATGAAAATCCAGCTGCTCTCCTTTTTGAGGTACTCTGCCCAATATTTCAATAATGAGTCCAGCGAGCGTTGAACTGTCGCCCTTGGCCTCTTCAAAAAGATGTTCATCAACATTGAAAACACGGTAGAAATCGACCAATGAAATTTTCCCTTCAAACAAGTACGTATTATCATCGATGATGGAATACTTCAAATCATCTACGTCAAATTCATCTTGTATATCACCTACAATCTCTTCGATAACATCTTCTAATGTAACAATTCCAGACAATCCTCCATACTCGTCCACCACCATTGCGATGTGTTTCCGGTCTTTTCTGAAATCAGCCAGGAGGTCATCAATTTTTTTGGTTTCTGGAACAAATTTCCCAGGTCTGATAACAGTGTGCCAATCAAATTGGGGTTCATCGATGTGCGGCAACAAATCTTTGATGTGCAACACGCCTCGAATGTCATCGATGTTTTGCTTGCAAACAGGCCACCGGGAATATCCTTTTTCTCTGATTTGACGCATGATTTCCTTCATGTCCCAGCCCTCATGGAGCATGGCCAAGTCTGTTCTCGGCGTCATAATTTGACTTACATTTTTTTCACCAAACGTAACAATGCCTTCCAATATTTTCCGCTCCTCTGGTGAACGCATTTCATTTTGGGTCAAAGCCAATGCATGTCCCAAGTCGTTTACACTAATGGTCTCAACGCGGGATTTGATATTTTTTTGAAGCAAATTTCCAGCTTTGATGAGCAGCCAACTGAGCGGGGCAAATATTTTTTGCAGCACGACCAAAGGGCTCACCATGAGAGAAGCTATTTGTAAATTGTTAGAAGTAGCATACACTTTTGGAATGACTTCTCCAAACATAACAATGACAAAAGTGACCAAAACCACGTGGATAATGGTAGCCATCAAAGGACTGTACATTTCTGGTGGAAACCACTGTTCCATCAGGGATGTAGAAAGCAAGACAATGGCGATGTTAACCGCATTATTGGTGATTAAAATAGTGGCTAGAATGCTGCGTGTAGCTTTTTCTTTATCCGGTGTCGAAGTAAGCTGTTGTATTTTAAGCAGTGCGCCTTTGTCAGCTTCATCTATTTTTTTTCGTTGCTCGGGGGTAAAAGAAAACAAAGCGACTTCACTGCTAGAAATGGCAGCGGAACAGAGTAAAAGCAACAGCACCACGACAATCGTCATGGGGCTGTTGACTTGTAAAAGAATGGTTCCTAAATGATACGGGTCACTCATGGTTAGAATGGTAAATCATCATCTGCTGTTTCCGTCGACATGGCAGGTGCAGCTGGCATGGGCTCATTGAGCGCCATTGGCTGACCGCTTGCATTCTCAATGGTCTTAGGAGAAAGCATGGTAAACTCATCTACATAAATTTCCGTGATGTACTTGGTTTCATTGTTTACCTGATAGCTGCGGTTTCGGATTTTTCCTTCCACGTAAACTTTCATTCCTTTTTTCAAATACTGTTCACCCAATTCCGCAAGGGCGGTGCGACGAATGACAATGTTGTGCCAATCGGTTACAGAAGTGCGCTCTCCTGTTTTGGCGTCCTTCCAAGATTCAGTTGTTGCTAGAGGAAAAGAAAGGATTTTCCCTCCATTTTCAAATGATCTCATTTCTGGATCCTTGCCGATGTTTCCGACAAGCATCACTTTGTTTACTGTTCCTGACATAAAAATTTGTTTTAAGATTTCGAGGACAAAATTATGGGTGGCGTTTGTCGATTTACAAGCTTCATATAAGGCGCTATAAGTGTCCTTTATGTGTTAGAAATTTTTCAAAAACCCTTGGAAAACCCAATCCTTTGGCTTCATCTTTTGAAATCCATGAACCAAATTTATATGCATTTTTGGGCATAACATCCAACAAATTGGAAAAGATATACACGTGCATCCGACGATGGGTGAGCAGGTGTATGATGGGTTCTGGGGTTTCTAGTTTCCAATTGTTTGGATTTGGGAATCTCTCATTGAGTTGAGCCAGGGCTTCTTCCATGGGCACTTCAGTGTCAAAAGTCAAGAAGGGTAGGGTGTATAAGTTACCCCAAATGCCCTGCGGAGGTCGCTTCTCAAGCATCATTTGCTCTTGCTGATTGGTAACGAGCGCGGCGTACAGGTACAAGTTGGAAGTTTTAATTTTTTTCTCTTTCACGGGAATGGCATCTACCCAATCGTTTTTAAATGATTGGCACTCCTCATTGAGCGGGCATACCGCACAGTGTGGATTTTTAGGCGTGCAAAGGATCGCGCCAAACTCCATACTGGCTTGGTTAAAAACATGCGGCGAGGCATGCTGAATCCAATCGTCCAAAAGCAATTGAATATTTTTTTTGGTTCCAGGTAAATCAATCGGGTCTTTGGATCCAAGGTATCTAGAAACCCATCGCAGAACATTGCCATCAACTGCAGCCTTGGGAAAATCATAGGCAAATGAAGAAACAGCCGCAGCGGTGTAAGGTCCAACTCCAGGAACTTGGAGCCACTCGTCATACGATTTAGGAAAGTTGCCCTGGTATTCACTGGCAATCAATTGGGCTCCCAATTGAAGGTTGCGGGCTCTAGAATAGTAGCCCAATCCTTGCCAAACACGAAAAAGCTGATCTTGAGGTGCATTGGCCAGGTCTTGAACAGTTGGAAATTGATGGAGCAGCGCATGATAATAGCTCATCCCTTGCTGGACACGAGTTTGCTGAAGAATAATTTCAGAAATCCAGATGGAATATGGGTCTTGTGTATTGCGCCATGGAAGGTCGCGCTTGTTTTCTAAATACCAAGGAATAATATGCTGAACGAAGGATGGAATGACTGTTTTTTTCATTTTCACAAAAGTCGATACAAAAATTGGTAAACTATACATATATTTGCAACCCCTAAAAAAACTGATATTCACCTTTTTAGAAAGAAACGATGACGAAAGCAGATATAGTGACAGAGATTTCCAACAAAACTGGGATAGACAAGAATGATGTGTTGGCGATTGTGGAAGGATTTATGACCACACTCAAAAATTCAATGGAAAAAGGTGAGAATGTTTATTTGAGAGGCTTTGGGAGCTTTATTGTGAAGAGAAGAGCGGAAAAGTTGGGAAGAAATATCTTGGCTAAAACCACGGTAACGATTCCAGCGCATTATGTTCCATCTTTCAAGCCTTCTAAGGAGTTTGTAGATGCAGTGAAGGAAAAAGTTAAAGTGGCGCAAAATGGATAAGAAATGGCTCAAACCCGCTTTGATTGTCGGACTGGGTTTGGTGCTGATCGTTCTTTTTTTATGGATGCCTCGAAAGCCCAGTGCTTCAGAGGAGAATCAAGAGATGCCTGCTTTATCCGCAGAGGATTCTAGGTTGCAGCAAGCCATTGAGTTGGTGAACGGACCCAATCCCATGCAGGGCATCATGATGTTGAGAGAGATTGTAGCCAAAGACTCCAGCAATGTGGAAGCACATTATTGGTTGGGTGTTTTTGCCGTTCAATCTGGTCAATATGACAAAGCGATTCCTCGTTTTGAAAAAGTGATCAAACTGGATCCTGACTACCTGAATGCCTACATGGATTTGGGAGCAGTGTACAAAGAGTTGGGTGAAAAAAATAAGGCCCTAAGCTTATTTGAGCTTGCGGCAGCCAGAGATAGTGCCAATATATACGCGTTGTTTTTCTCAGGAGAGACAGCAGCAGACATTGGAGAGAAAGAGAAAGCAAAGAAGTATTACAATCAATTGTTAAGACATACCGCAGACACAGCAGTAGTGGTGCGGGTGAAAGAACGAATTGATAAATTGAATTAGAATATTAACGTTTAAAATTTAGAAAACATGCCTTGCGGTAAAAAAAGAAAACGCCATAAGATGGCTACTCACAAGCGTAAAAAGCGTTTGAGAAAGAATCGTCACAAAAAGAAAGTTCGCTAGTTTGGTGGGGCATAGCCCCTACTAGTGAACACCATTGTCGGAGCAGATTTTCTCTGCTCTGACCAATTGTGTTTAATTGTGAATGTTGAATTAGTTAT
>CANNHA010000138.1 GCA_947504275.1 Flavobacteriales bacterium | reverse complement strand
TATTTGGTTGATGGAGATCGCGGTGACTTAAAGTACAACTACGACATTGATTATTGGCAAGGATTTGCGCATGTCGGTGGTCAATTGAAATGGAGAGACATTGGACTTATCCAAGCTGGTTTCGCGCAACATCAAACCAAAGTATCCGCTGCAGGAAAATACGGATCTGCTGAGCAAGAAAATCATGCATTTAACTGGACACCCGATTGGACCCCTAGAATTGCTGCTAGTTTGAAGTGGTTTCAAGATCAATTTCTATTTGTTAATTACGGCGCTGGATTTTCAAACCCTAATGTTTTCGAGCAAGTCGATTACGCTGTAGGTCAATTCAATGTCTCACTGCAGCCAGAGTTGGGCAAACAGTTGGAATTGGGATTGAAAGGATCTGTCAAAGGAATGGAGTGGCAATTGGCTCGTTATCAGCAAGCGATGTCCAATATCATTTTACCCAATGATTTCAATGCTGCAGTTCCAGAAAGTTATGTCAATGCGGGTAGCACTTCACAGAATGGTTGGGAGGTTGTTATGCAATACAATTTCTATATCGGGGCCAATAAGTCATTGCGTTGCAATGGTTGGATCAATGGCCACCGTGCCGAGTATGTTTTTGAAACCTACACGAACAAGGGAGATGATTTTTCAGGCCGAATAATGCCCGGAACCGCCTTGCATACAGCACAGGCAGGATGGGATTTTGAATGGAAAGAGAAAATTCAATTGACCATTTCCGATCAATGGATAGACAAGATGGCGCTGAACAACGAAAACACGGTGTGGGCCAATCCTTATCATTTGATGCAAGTGAGATTATCAGGGAATGCTTTTAATCGATTGCAAAATGATGGTTCCCTTGCTTGGAATTGGATGATTGGAATCAACAATGCACTAAACAGTACTTATTCATCTTTTCATCAACTGAATGATAGCGCTGGTAGATACTACAATCCTTCTCCCGTGAGAAATTTCTATGTCGGATTAAGTGCATTTGTGCACAGACCCCGCTAAATTTGTACATGCAATTTAAAATTCAATCCCCCTTCACCCCTTCAGGTGATCAACCTGAAGCGATAAGACAATTGGTTAGGGGAGTTGAAACCAATGAGAAATTTCAAACCTTATTGGGCGTAACCGGCTCTGGTAAAACATTTACCATTGCCAATGTCATTGAGCAAACCCAGCGTCCTACTTTGATCCTCTCCCACAACAAGACCTTGGCCGCTCAACTTTACGGGGAGTTCAAGGCCTTTTTTCCGGACAATTTGGTGGAGTACTTCGTGAGTTACTATGATTACTACCAGCCGGAGGCATTCATTCCTGTAACCAATACTTATATCGAAAAGGATTTGGCCATCAACCAGGAAATTGAACGCATGCGCCTAAGCGCTACTTCTGCCTTGCTCTCTGGACGAAGAGACGTTATCGTTGTAGCCTCCATTTCTTGTATTTACGGTATTGGTAATCCCATTGAATTCAATAAATCAGTCATTGATCTGAAAAAAGGTCAAAAGATGAGTCGTCAAGGATTCTTGCATCGGTTGGTGGAAAGCTTGTACAGCAGGGCATTGGTAGATTTTGCTAGAGGTACATTTCGCGTAAGCGGCGATACGGTAGATATTTTCTTGGCCTATGCAGATCATGCCATTCGGGTTGTGTTTTGGGACAACGAGATTGAGTCCATTGATAGCATTGATCCCGCTTCAGGAAAAAAAATAATGAAGTACGAAACCATTCGTATTTATCCCGCCAATTTATTCGTGACTTCAAAAGAGACTTTGAATGAGGCGATTTGGGAGATTCAACAAGACATGGTGGTTCAGGTGGAGGCTTTTAAAAGAGAAGGAAAAGACACTGAAGCCAAACGTTTGGAAGAACGTGTCACCTACGATATTGAAATGATGAAGGAGTTGGGGTATTGTTCAGGCATTGAGAATTACTCGCGTTATTTTGATCGCCGACAGCCAGGACAACGCCCTTTCTGTTTGATGGATTACTTTCCAAAAGATTATTTATTTGTGATTGATGAGAGCCATGTCACCGTTAGTCAGGTAAGTGCCATGTATGGCGGAGACCGAAGCCGAAAAGTGAATTTGGTGGAACATGGTTTTCGCTTGTCCGCAGCCATGGACAACAGACCTCTGAAGTTCAATGAATGGGAGGAAATGCAGAATCAAGTCATTTTTGTTTCTGCCACACCAGCGAACTATGAATTGGAAAAATCAGAAGGCGTAGTGGTGGATCAAGTAGTTCGTCCAACGGGATTGTTGGATCCTCCTATTGAAATTCGTCCTACAAAAAACCAGGTAGACAATTTATTGGAAGAGATCAGAAAGACTGTCGACAAAGGAGAGCGTGTGTTGGTAACCACCTTGACCAAACGAATGGCCGAAGAGTTGGCAAAATACTTTGACAGAATCAACGTTAAGTGCAGATACATACACAGTGAAGTGCAAACATTGGATCGCATCGAAATATTAAGAGGGCTCAGAGAAGGGGAGTTTGATGTATTGATTGGTGTCAATTTGTTGCGTGAAGGTTTGGATTTGCCTGAAGTATCTCTGGTGGCCATCATGGATGCCGACAAGGAGGGCTTTCTCCGAAGCCACAGATCATTGACACAAACAGCTGGTCGTGCGGCCCGAAATTTAAATGGTCGTGTAATTTTTTATGCAGATAAAGTAACGGACAGCATGAAGTCCACAATGCAGGAAACGGACAGAAGAAGGGCCAAACAATTGGCCTACAATGAAGAGAATGGCATTGTTCCACGTCAAGTAAAAAAGGACCACATCAGCACCGCTGCCAAGAAGATATACACCGAACCGACGGACTGGAATACACCAATGGCCGCAGATCCTGTACATCAGTATTTATCCAAAGACCAATTGCAAGGATTGATTCAAACCACCAAGAAACAAATGGAAGTAGCGGCCAAGGAGTTGGATTTTATGAATGCTGCTCGTTTGAGAGATGAAATGTTTAACTTGCAAAAACAATTAGAAACCACAACAGCATGAGAAAAGTAATTTTAGGTGCATTCATTTTAATGACCATTTACAGTTGTAAAACAAAACAACCCATAGTGAAAGAAGAAGACGGTTTGGGTATGATGCAAGAAATGCTCACAGGAAATGATGGTTTTATCACTGTCGATAAGGCTTATGTGGGACCCGCAAAAGGTGATGCTTTTTCCGTTGTGGATATGAATATTGTGGGTGATTCACTTCACATAGCTGTGCAATACAGTGGTGGATGTAAAACGCATTCTTTTCAAATGATTTCCAATGGTAACTTGTTAAAGAGTCTGCCTCCGCAGTTGCCATTGTTTTTGGAACACAATGCCAATGGTGACAATTGTAGGGCACTGTTGACAGAGAAGTTAGCGTTTGATCTGAAGCCTCTTCGAACCCAATCAGGCAAGAAAATCAAGGTTTTTGTCAATGATGACAAAACCAAAATGGTCGAATATTCCTGGGAGTAATTCCATTGTCGTTAGTTAAAAAAATAATCACTTTGTTGAGCGGTTCTGTAATCGCTCAGTTGTTGACCTTTTTATCCTATCCGATCCTCACCCTGTGGTTGGCACCTGAACAATGGGCCACATTGGGAATGTTCAGTGCTTTTGTGGGTGTCTTTAGCGTGTGGGCTTGTGGCGGTTTAGAATCCGCTATTCTCCTACCAAAATCCCATTCAGTGGCTTGGTCTTTGTGGCGCATCGCTCGCCGATGGGCCATTTATCTTGGTGCTTTGGCATCTGTCGTGTTGGCATTAACGGCTTGTTTTTTTCCGGATTATTTTTCTCCTTATCATTTTAGCGGAGTGGTATTGCTGCTTGGATGCAGTGTGTTTTTTGAGGGTGGCATTTTGGCAACAATGCAATGGAACAATAGAATTCAAGTATTCTCCATCATGGCCAAGTCCAGGATGATTCAATCTTTTTTCACGTTGTTTTTTAGTATAACATTCGCGTGGGTTGTTCCCAATTACAATGGTATCCTGGTAATTGCCTGGGTAATGGGTCAAGCAGCTGCTTATGGTTGGTTGCTATGGAATATGCGACGTCAAATAGAATCAATGCAATTGTCTCAAAGTCCCATGCATTTGGCTTTTGCAGCATATGCACATTTCCCTGTTCCATCCATGTTGTCTTCACTGTTCAACGCTGTTTCAAGGCAACTTCCTTTTTTTGTTTTGCCATGGTTTGGAAACGCTGCCTTGATGGGGAATTTCACTTTGGCCCATAAAATTTTAACGGCTCCTATTGCTTTTATTGGCGCTTCATTGACTCAAGTGTTCAATGTAAAGACCAGTCAAATCGATTCAGATTCTGAATCTGTCCATGATTGGACGAAACGTTGGTTGCGCATTTTTGGTTTAAGCGCCATTCTTCCATTTACCTTACTCATGCTGAAGGGACCAGATTTGTTTGAGTTCTTCTTTGGGCAAGTGTATAGAGATGCGGGATTATTCGCTGTTTTATTGGCTCCCTGGATTTTTATTTTGTATTGGATTAATCCATTGTCCCATCTCATCAATGTGCACCATCAACTGAAGAAACATTTGTATTACAATACAATGGTTTTAACCTTGAGATGGTTGAGCCTTTGGTTTTTGGGAAGCTTATTTGGTTTTGAAGTTGCAGTAGCATGCTTTGGTGCCATTGGCGTTTTGGCGGCTTTGTATATGGCTACATGGCTGTGGCGATTGAGTCGAAAATCGAGTGTTGCCTCTGTTGCAAAAGTGATTATAGAAAGTGAATTTAATCCCGTCAAGATTGTTTTCACTGGCGATGTCGCTTTTACAGGGAAGTATGCCAAACAAATTCAAGAAGGCGCTGAAATTTGGTGTGCCGAAATCCAGCGTGTTTTCGATAATGCTGCCGCGACGGTGGTCAATTGGGAAGGTCCTTGCGTTGAGAAGGCTCAAGCGAGAACCAAAGGAGACCCCATTGCGCAATCATCCTTGGCATTGACTTATTGTACAAAACGCAATATCAACGTTTTTAATTTGGCCAATAATCACATTCATGATCTTGGTGTTGACCAAGCGACAAGGACTACTCAAATGATTGTAGATCAAGGCGAAATGCCTCTGGGTTTAAATGCAGAAGGCCGATGGGATTGGACGCCGCAATACATTTGTTTGAATGGTCTGACCATTGCGCTGCTTGCCATTCATGAGGATGAAGAAAAAGTGAATTTGATTGATTTTCGAAAGCACTTGAAAACCATTCGCCCACTTTGCGACTACATTGTTTTGAATTACCACGGTGGTGAGGAATACAGTGATGTTCCTTTCCCTTTCAAACGACGAAGATTGTTGACCTTTATACATGAGGATGTCGATGTGATTGTAGCCCACCATCCGCATGTTGTGCAACCCATGCAATCCGTTGGAAAGAAGTGGATCTTTTATTC
>CANNHA010000137.1 GCA_947504275.1 Flavobacteriales bacterium | reverse complement strand
TTGGTAGAATAATTTGCAGGCACAGTGCAAGCCAAAGTCGTGGTGGTTCCTATTCCAAAACCGTCACCATCAGCATCCAAATAATAAGTATTCTGCACACCTTCATCAACCGCATTATCGCAATCATCATCGATGGTGTTACAAACTTCCGTTGCTGAAAGATTCACATTGGCATTGGCATCATTGCAATCCGAAGAATTAACCACATATCCCGTTGGCATGGAGCAAGCCAAAGTCGTAGCGTTGGGATTTCCATAGGCATCCCCATCGGCATCTGCATAATAGGTTGTCTTAACTCCCTCATCAATGCTTGAATCACAATCATCATCCACCCCATTACAAGTCTCGCTAGCGAGAGGAAAAATCGTAACATTCAGATCATTGCAATCCGTATTGTTGGTTACATAATTCAAAGGTTGAGAACAAGCTAAACCAGGAACGTTAATATCTCCATATCCGTCTCCATCCGAGTCTGCGAAATAAGTATTCTGAACACCCTCATCGATTAATGCATCACCATCATTGTCTATTCCATCGCACAATTCAGGTGCTCCATTGTATGCATTTGGATCGTTGTCATTAAAGTCACCATTGTTATTGACATAACCTGTGGGTTGAGTACAAGCCAAAACAGGCACCGCAGGGTTACCATATCCGTCTCCATCAAAATCCACATAGAAAGTGGTTTGAACTCCCTCGTCTGTTGAACCATTGCAGTTATCATCGACAAGGTTGCAAGTCTCACTGGCCGATGGCTTTATGGCTGCATTCAAGTCATTACAATCGCCACCCTGCGTCGTGTATCCTGCGGGTTGTCCCGTACAAACAGACTGCGTTACATTATCCTTTCCATAACCATCAGCATCGCTGTCTTGGTAATAAGTAGTAGGTGCAACGAAAGTGACCGTTATGGTATTGCTATTAGCAGAAGCACATGACCCATTGGTAACCGTTGCACGGTAATACATGGTCTGAGATATCAATTCTGAAAGATTGGATTGTGTCAAAGGACTGGCTGTTGCTCCGCTTATATTGGAGAATGTCGAGTTGTCGGTTGAAGAAGTCCATTGGATGGTACCCGTATTTCCAGACAAAGAAATGTTGGCAATTCCGCTTCCTCCGCATACATTCTGGGTACCTGAGGCAGTTCCGGCGACAGATGCCGTGTAAATGGTCACAGCACCCACTGAACTATATGCCGTTCCACAAGATCCATTGGTGACTTTTACACGATACAACGTTGTAGCAGAAATACCAGAGAATCCGTAAGATGTCAATCCCGCTGTTGATGCAATATCAGACCAAACAATACCTCCATCCGTTGAACGTTGCCAAGTACTTATTGTGCCTGAATGACCTGTCAAATTCAAAGTGCCACTATTGCTTCCTCCACAAAAAGGAGCATTGCTCACCGTTCCACCATCTGGAGGTGTGCCTGAAATAACAGTGATTGTTTTATTCGCTGTATTAACTGCTGCTCCGCATCCAGGAGTTTGAACTTCAGCTCTAAACAAATAAGTCCCGGCACTGGCAATTGTTTGGGTTAAAAAAGTTGTTGTATTCGCAACATCTGTCCAAGTAGATCCGCTATTGGATGACCACTGCCATTTATTTACGTTCCCCTGATTTCCTGATAAAGTCAACTCCACATCACCACCCGCGCATATTGTATTATTCACTGCCGTAATATTACCTGCAATGGTTGGCGTCACATAAATGGGCACACTAGAAGTTACTTGTCCATTGCATACATTGGGACTGGTTGAATTAACCACCGCACGATAGTAGGTCGTTTGTGTTATGTTGGAAACTACATACGAAGTAGAAGTGCTGGTAATATTATTGGTTGTTGCCAAAAAATTATCGGGTGAAGACTCCCATCTTACAACGGTTCCGGTAAAGTTGGTTAAACTCAATGTTGTCGAATTGGATCCCGTACAAACATTCACACCACCACCTGTAATAGTACCTGTGGACGATCCTGAAACTGTTATATTCCTTGAGACAAATGGTGTGTAATCCGTATTATCATTGGGCATACCACCAAATTCACAGAGATAACCTCCAAGGGTGTGGGTGCTTCGTAAATCATTCCATCTTCCTTGAGAGCCTGAATAAAACTGTCCATAATGCTCTCCACCACTATTATTGGGCTCTCCACCATTCCAATTGGCATATCGCCCGTTAAATGAAGCGGATCCATTAGAAAATTGTGTTCCGGCTTCTGGACCACAAACCCAACTCCATTTGTTCTCGGCCGCCCCTTGGTTCGCATAAGTATTGGTTCCAAGCGCTGTGTTCATATATGAAAAATCATCACTTGCCCCAAACCAACCATCGTTGGCCATAATTTTCCAAACAAAATTATTCTCTGCTGCGGAACTGAATGTTGCCAAGTAACCAATGCGACCAAAATATGAACGAGTCTCGGAATTGGTTTTAGAAAAAGCCCAGCCTTGTGCAGGCGATAAAACTACATACTCATAGAAGTGACCTGTCAATGGGTTATAATAGACCGTGCCAGCCGTAAAGGTTATTGAGCGTGCCGTGGGGTAACATACAGAACTAGTAGACTTGAATTTGACAACCCTCAATATATCTTGCCACTGCTGAGCAGTTCCTGACCCACTAAAACTCAACACACCCGTGGTAGCACTCCAAGATTGTGAGATACCAGCAGGTAAAGTACCTGTATATGTGAGGATATCACCTGTAGAATAGGACTGACTGATTTGAACCCTGAATCCACTGATGGTACCATTAGCTGTAATAACTAAGTTGGGATCCACTATGGTCTCAACGTTGTAAATTGCACTTAAGGAGGAATTTGTTCCTGTTAATTCAATACTTGATGCAACTTGACCATACGAGATTATGCTGGCCCAATGGGTTATCACAATCAAAATCACGCACTTGCTAAAAAATCTGAGTTTATTCATAATCGTCGTCTAAAAAACAATTTGTTCAACGTCAAATCTAGCAGACAAAAAAAGTCCTTGTTTTAAAGGTATTTTAACTTATCAACATCAAACATCTCATTTGTTAAAACGCGAAAAAGGCCGTAAAAACGGCCTTTTATCTGAATCGTATAGGGTATTACCAGACGATATCTGAAATTTCGAATGTTTTTACTTTTTACAGCAATCTTTCTTCTCGCAACCTTCCTTTTCTTTTCCTTCACACTTAGCAGCATCACCCTTGCAACATGATTCTTCTTTGTGGCATGAACCTTCTGACTTGCAATGACTCGCCGAAGAATCCGCAGCAGTGCAAGCATGTCCTTCATGCGTGCAAGATGATTTTTCAGCAGCACAACAACCGCCATGGCCACCACCATGACAATCCATCGTCATTTCATGTCCGTGACACTTCTCCATTTTCTCAGCTGCACCGTGGCCATCATTCAATAGCGGAGCCAAAGTCAATCCCACCAAACAAGACAATTTGATTAGAATGTTCATGGATGGTCCTGAAGTATCCTTGAATGGATCTCCAACAGTGTCTCCAACAACAGCAGCCTTGTGTGGCTCAGATTTCTTGTAGAACATCTCTCCATTGATCTCAACACCTTTTTCAAAAGACTTCTTGGCATTGTCCCAAGCGCCACCAGCATTGTTTTGGAAAATGGCCCACATCACACCACTAACAGTAACACCAGCCATATAAGCTCCCAAAGCTTCTGCTCCCATCACCAATCCAATGATGATTGGCGTAACAAGGGTAATTACACCTGGCAACAACATCTCACGCAAAGCAGCTTTGGTTGAAATCTCCACACACTTACCATACTCTGGTTGTCCAGTTCCTTCCATAATACCTGGAATCTCTTTGAACTGACGACGTACTTCATTCACCATATCCATGGCTGCCTTACCCACAGAATTCATCGCCAAAGCAGAGAATACTACTGGAATCATTCCTCCGATAAACAATGCTGCCAAAACCTTAGCATCAAAAATGTTGATACCATTGATTCCTGTGAAGGTAACATAGGCGGCAAACAATGCCAATGCCGTTAATGCTGCAGAAGCAATGGCAAATCCTTTTCCAATAGCAGCTGTCGTATTTCCTACTGAATCCAAAATATCTGTCTTCTCACGAACATCAGCTGGCAACTCACTCATCTCAGCTACTCCACCTGCATTGTCCGCAATAGGACCAAAAGCATCAATCGCCAACTGCATAGCCGTGTTGGCCATCATCGCTGAAGCAGCAATACCAACTCCATAGAAACCAGCCAAAGCATAAGCAGCCCATATAGCACCTGCAAACAAAATAACTGGCATTGCAGTACTCAACATTCCTGTGCCCAAACCGGCAATGATATTGGTTGCTGCACCAGTTGCAGATTTCTGAACGATACCAACAACCGGTCTCTTTCCTAATCCAGTGTAGAACTCAGTGATGTAGGAGATCGCAATCCCTACAAACATTCCCACCAATACTGCCCAAAACACATTCATGCTGGTGGTAGTGGCTTTGCTGAATTCGCCAGCGTTAAATACTGAAATGGTCATCTCAGCTGGCAACATCATGTTGATCAAGAAGTATGAAGCTACCAAAGAAATCATCATGGAAATCCAGTTACCCATATTCAAAGCTTTCTGAACGGTATCAGTTGTCGCCAATACATTCTCTTTAACACGAACAAAATAAGATGCCACAATTGAGGCCAACAAACCAACCGCCGCAATGCTCAAAGGCAATAAGATAGGACCCATACCTGCGAAAGGAATTCCATCAAAACCGCCAGTAGATTCAATCACATCACGAATAACATAGTTACCCAAAACCATGGATGCCAAAACGGTGGCTACATAAGAACCGAACAAATCCGCTCCCATACCTGCAACGTCACCTACGTTATCACCTACATTATCCGCAATGGTTGCAGGGTTACGAGGATCATCCTCAGGAATTCCAGCTTCTACTTTACCCACCAAGTCAGCTCCAACGTCAGCAGCTTTGGTATAGATACCACCACCAACACGTGCAAATAATGCTATACTTTCAGCACCTACTGAGAATCCAGCCAATACTTCCAATACCCTTGTCATGGTTTCTACTCCGCCATTCTCCAATGTACCTTGCATGAAGAACTGGAAGAAAATCACAAACAACATTCCCAATCCCAATACAGCCAATCCAGCTACACCAAGACCCATCACGGTTCCTCCTGTGAAAGACACTTTCAATGCCTTAGCCAATGAAGTACGAGCCGCTTCAGTTGTTCTAACGTTGGCTTTGGTGGCGATCTTCATTCCAAAGAAACCTGCCAATGCACTGAATACGCATCCTACAACGAAGGCAACTACGATTAACCAGTGGGATGATGGAACCATTTGAGACAATACGCCCAAACCAATTCCTGCAATGACCATAAAGATGGCCAAAATACGGTACTCCGCTTTCAAAAACGCCATTGCGCCCTCTGCTACATACCCCGCAATCTCTTTCATGCGGTCATTTCCCGCGTCTTGCTTGGTCACCCAAGCGGACTTGATCATCATCACCAC
>CANNHA010000136.1 GCA_947504275.1 Flavobacteriales bacterium | reverse complement strand
GTATTGTTTTTTAGAGCCTCACAAACCTCAAACCCATCCATTCCTGGCATCATAACATCCAACAAAATCAAATCGGGCATTGGCGTTTGCTGGGCAATTTCCAATGCTTTCTCTCCTGACTTGGCCACCTTGATTTTATACAAATCCTTGAGCAGGGCAGAAAGCAATTGTAGATTTTCAACCGAATCGTCTACAATTAGCAATGTGGACTGCAATATATTGGTACTAACACTCATTGTTCAATATTTCTATGGCTGCGTCAAATTCAAAATCCTCAAGATTTGACTTTATCTTATTAAACTTCAGCGACTCGTCTTCAGTCAATTGGTAGGTGGACAGTATATTGTCACAAAAGTCAACAGCAGATGCATCTTGCTCTAGCGCGAATTTTTTCAAATCAGCCATGGTATTGAGCCAAACTTCTTGCGTCATTGAGGGCTTTACAGACTCTGGTTGCTTCTCATCGGGCAAATGCTTTTTTATCCGCTCAATAAGATCTGCAATCTGCTGAATGATCCATTCTATTTGCTTGGTCTGTGGCACATTTAATAGTTTTCCAGACTCTTCACTTACAGCCTTTAATCCATGAGAAAGCGGATAAACCACACCATAAATCTCCTTGGCTCCAATATTTCCGCAAACCCCTGCCAATACATGCAGAATTGCAGCTAACTCTGCCAATTGATGATACTCCACCATTGGCTTCATGCGGAGAGGCAAGTCGTTGTAATTTTTTACAAACGTGCCCAACAACTTGAGATAGGCCTCTTTCTTCCCTCCTATTCTGCGCATGCCTTCTTCTGTATCCAGTCCTTCAATGATAATTTTAACGTTGTCCGCTTGGTTATTGACCGCAGCGCCTTTTGCATCAACTCCTTTGATGTATTTCAACAAAGCCTGATACAGTACAGGTGGATCAATGGGCTTGGTGATGTGATCATTCATACCTGCCGCAATGCTCTTTTCACGTTCTCCTTTCATTGCATGTGCTGTCATGGCTACAATGGGAAGCTGCTTGAACCGTTGATCCTCTCTGATTTTTCGGGTTGCCGTAAGTCCGTCCATTTCCGGCATCTGAATATCCATCAGCACTGCATCAAACTCCATGGCATGCACCATCTCAACAGCCTCACGGCCATTTCTGGCAGCATGAACTTCAATATTTACATCTTTCAATAATTCAATGGCCAATTCCAAATTGATGTCATTGTCCTCAACAAGCAACACTTTAGTTCCACTCAGATATTCTTGAAACTGGGTGGTATCTAAAACAACTTCTGTTTTACCATGTCCAGCGGCGCTCTTTCCTTTTAAATGAAGAATACTGTGCAGACTGTCATTCAAGGTTGAAATATTGATGGGCTTTAACAGCACGCCATCCACCAATTTATTCTTGGCTGCCTCCTTAACAGATTCCAAACCATAAGCTGTCACCATCAAGATGGATGGCACTTCCATGCCTTCCTTTGCCTTGATTTCTCTGACCAGTTGCAGGCCATCCATACCTGGCATTTGCCAATCCACAACCATCAATGTCAAAGGTTCATTTGACATCTGCTCTACTTCAAAAATCTCTATCGCTTCAAACGCATCTTTGGCAACCAATACATTGAACCCAATAGTGGACAGCATCTCGTGCAATACCATTCTAGCCGTTTCAGAATCATCTACCAATAATGCTTTCCTCCCCCTCAATTCCATCTCGCTATCTTCTGATAAGACCGATTCATTGGTCAAATTAAAGAATGCATTGAAATGAAATTTCGAACCTTTTCCGGGCTTACTTTCCACCGCCAATTCACCATCCATCATCTCAACTATTCTCCTGCAAATCACCAATCCCAAACCTGTACCTCCAAACTTTCTGGTAGTGGATAAATCAGCTTGCTGAAACGGCGAGAACAATCTCTTCACTTGCTCTTCACTAATTCCAATACCAGTGTCTTCTATGGCAAAATGGATGATTACTCCGTAAGGCAGTTGTTTCACCAAGTTGGCACTCAGTCTGACCTCACCCTTTTGGGTGAACTTGGCAGCGTTGTCCGTTAGGTTCAATAACACCTGCCGCAATCTAACACTGTCACCCAAAATTACGGGCGGGATATTTTTGTCTATTTGTGTCACCAGCTCCACCTCATTCTTGCTTTGTAACTTGACGTTCACTGTATCAGAAACTTCTGAAATCAATTCATCCAAAAACAAGTTGGTGTGTTCCAAGGTGAGTTTACCTGCCTCGATTTTTGAAAAATCAAGAATGTCATCAATGATGCGCAGCAAATTCTTGGCTGACATTTCAATCTTCTGATTGTAGTCTCTTTGCTTCTCGTTAAGCTCGGTTTTTTTTAAGAGATAACTCATTCCAATGATGGCGTTCATTGGGGTGCGAATCTCATGGGACATGTTGGCAAGAAATTCACTTTTGGCTGCGTTGGCCGCATCGGCTACTTCACGCAATTTGGTCATTTCTATGTAACGGGCGTCTGACTCTGCTGTCTTTTTCTTGGCAATGTCCAAAGCCTTACCTGCAAAAGATGCGACGATGGCCAAGACAATAGGCGCAAGATCTACAATCCACAAAGTTGGGGTGAACATTTGTTGAGCAACCATCCCCATTATGGAGACATCACCATCTGTGAAATAACACTCCCATGCAGTAGCAACCAAAGGAAAGATGAGACCAAAAAGGAATCCATAAACAAAAAAGACCTTCTGGTCTTTTTTGAGTTTTCCGCGCAATACCGAAACAGCTGGTGAAGATTCTGCCAAATTTCTCATGATTAAATTTGCTTAATCATCTGTGCAGTTATGTTCAACTTCACTTCTTCAGACAATGTAACACCTCCATCTTCTGTAGCAGCATTCCAAACTAAACCAAATTCAGGACGTTTAACCACGGCCGACATTTCAAAACCTGCCTTTACTTGACCCCATGGATCGATTACAGAGCCTGTATACTCTGTATCTAAAGTTATGTTTTTAGTAACGCCTTTCAAAGTAAAATCACCTGTCAATTCATACTTGTTATCTCCCAAGGATTTGAAAGAAGTTGATTTAAATGACAATTTTGGGAATTTCTCTACTTCAAAGAAATCACCAGACTTCAAGTGACCATCACGCTGCTCATTTCTTGTATTTACTGAATCAACATCAGCCTCAAAAGAAATCTCTGCATCAGAAAAGTCTTTTTCAGATGAATACATTTTAGCCTCAAAACGATCAAATGTTCCAGAAACATTGGTGATCATTACGTGACGCACTTTGAAAACTATTTCACTGTGAACTGGGTCAATAACCCACAATTGCTTACTCATATGGCTTGTTTTTTTTATTTTTTCAAATATAACTTTATTTCGTTCTCAATATCCTTTCATCCATTGTTTTATCTCTACTCCATTTGAATGGCTAATCCGGATAAAATAGGTGCCCAAAGCCCAAGCATTTGTAGGAATGGTCACGAGTGATTGGCTCACTTCTTTTTCCATCATGCATTGTCCCAAAGCGTTAAAAACAGACATCTGACCACGTGCAATCCCTCTCACATCAATATTCAATTCCCTGGACCCTGGATTAGGAAACAATGAAAACTTTAAGTTATGATGCTCAGGAACTTCTATGACAACATCATCACCCGTATATAGTGCAATTCCGCCGCCACTTTGACCCATGACCATATCCATCGAACCATCCCCTGTAAAATCAGCACAACCAATGCTGGAACGATCACCCTCTCTGATGTCTTGAAAAGATTCATCCATTAAAGTACCCACGCCCACTGTACCTGGCTGAAACTGATAATGATTGATTGTCCCTGTCTCATTGCCAAGATACAAATTCCATTGTCCACTGTTGTCCTTTAGGACAAAAGGAACACTAAAGCCATCCAAACCCAAATAACTGGTGGCTTCAGCACCTGCCAGCGATTCTGTCACCAGGGACCATGATGGACTCTGAGAAGAACCGATGTTCTTGTAATAGTTCACATTGCCTGATTTTTCTCCCGCTACAATATCCAATAGACCATCTTCATTGAGATCAACCAACTGAGGTGTGGCGCTCTGGCCTAAATCAATCACCGTTCCATTGACATCACTGATCATTTGTGCAGCAGAAAAAACTGGATTCAAATTGTTTCCTGTATTTATCATTCTGAATAGATTACCATTCAACTCGCCTATTACCATATCCCAATCACCATCATCATCCAAATCACCCAGAGCTGGGTATATATTCTGCCAATTCTGTTGCGATAAGTTCAACCAATCAAAACTGGACCAGCGAAATATCTGCTCACCCAACGTAGTTGTATCGTTTAACAACAGATGTAATTTGGATTGATTGGTCAATAATGTTCGGTCAAAATACCTTGCTGCCAAGACAATGTCTATATCCCCATCTGCGTCTACATCATAAGGAACAGGATGCGCTCCGTGACCAACATCTACCATTTGGTTCTGTAAAAAAGACATGGATTGAAAAATCCAATCTGGATTATCTTGTGTGCCTTGATTGACGTACATTCTTACACCTTGTAAATCTTCAACACCAAAAATGGCATTGGGCGCAGAAATCAAATCAGAAACCCCATCATTGGTGACATCTACGTAATAGGCAGCTGGAAACAAATACAAATCAATGGGTGGTGATTGAGGAAAGTTGTATGCCACTGCAACAGCACTGTCCGGCCCCTGAGGGGTATCGGACAAATAGATGGCGGCCATATTGGATTCTGTCACATCACCCAACACAATATCCTTAATGCTGTTTCCGTCTAGGTCAATCATCGCAATGGTTCCTCCAGTATGCCGATTGGTACTCCTTGGATCAACAACATTCAAACTGCAATTGAACTGATCCCCGATAAACAATGAAAAACTCTCGGGTGCCTCTGACACCTTTCCAAAACAACGATTGGCGCATATAAAATCAGCTTCATTGCAATGGTCATTCTCCACTTGAAGTGACTTGTAATAATACATACCTGTGCTGGATTCGGTATTGGAAATCATGTCCATATCACCATCACCATCCAAATCCTCAATGGCCAACATATCAATGCTCATAGAGTAAATAGGCGCAGTAAATGGTCCTCCGCCCAAATCATACGATGAAAACAACATTTGACCATTCTGAAACAATTCGAAGGATAAACTCCCCGTTTGCTGAGTTGTATTTAAATACACTATGATGCCAGATTGAAAATTGGTGTAGATATCCGGATAACCGTCGCAATTGAAATCGCGAAGCAACGCCCAATTGGACATGGCTGGAAAGGCTGACTGAAATTGTGGAGCATGATACCAGTATGCCTGGCCTTGAACATCTGAAGTTTGAACAAAAGTCAAAACGCGATTTCCTTGGCGATCAAATACAAATAAATCCATGATACCGTCTTGGTTCAAATCGATATTGGAAAACTGCGGGGCATTCAATCCTCCTGCCCATGAATTAGCTATGTAGTAATTATCAATTTTAACAGGAATATTATCATTCCGCTGAAGCCATTGGGCAAATGAAGAAGTTAGACTAAGCAACAAAAAAACAAAGAAGGAAAATCTCTT
>CANNHA010000135.1 GCA_947504275.1 Flavobacteriales bacterium | reverse complement strand
CGCAGCTTGGCTTCCGCTATAATCAAATTCACATGCTTGTCCGATAACGATGGGTCCAGAACCAATGATGAGGACCGACTGAATGCTTTTGTCTTTGGGCATTTTTTTTTTATCTCGCTCCGTCACCAGTGCAAGAAAAGTTGTCAAAATCTGTGTAAGTGTGGGGCAAAAGTAAGCCCTGAATAAAGCAAATACAAAGTTTAGATTTCAACAATTGTGGACTACTCCCAAATGACAGCCTCTACCCTCCTGTTGGCCACCTGATCTGCATTGCTCATCTCCGGCCAAACTTTGGGGAAATTATTTCCAAGACCTTTGTACACCAGACGCTTTTTATCCACCCCTTTTGCAACCAAGTAATCATGCACCTCCTTGGCCCGCATGACGGATAAATTCTCCATTCCTGTTTCAATGTCCAATCCATCCCCTTGCTTTCCATGACAACAGATATGACCTTGCAATTCGATCTTGATTTCGGGAGACTTTTTCAAAGATTCAGCAAAGGCATTCAGAACTTCTTCTACCCCTGGCAAAAAGTATCGAAGTCCAGGTTGAAAGTTCACTCCCACCAACTCCAATCTTCCGGTTTCGATCATCTGCTTCATGGGGTCAACTGGAACCTCAACCCGATCATTATCATTAATCATCTCGTAGGTCATGATCACATCCACTCTACGGGCTTCCCTATCTGTAATATCACCATAACCCTCGCATGGCAATTCACCTTGAGCATAAAACTCGACAGGAAAATCTGGACTTACCACTCCCAACTCAATAATTTTCTTGGTTATAAGAAATGCGCGATTTCTGGCTAATACCAAATTCATTTCAGCATCACCATGACAATCAGTGTAGCCCATGACCTCAATCGACTTGATCCTTCCATTCAACCAACCATCATCCTGCGCTGTGAAATTAATTTCACTGCCCTTTGCCAAACGATTGTGAACATTTGTATCAAAATAAAATTGATGGGTCATCACTTTGACATCCTGAGCCACCATTAGGTGAGCTGCGACAACCCAAAAAAACAAGACTAAAATTTTTTGTTGGATGAATTTCATAACATGATATTTGAAGGAAGAACGCTCAATTTTATAAAATCTTATCTTTCCAATGAAGCTTTTTTTCAATAACTTTGAGAAATGCGCGCAATTGCCTTGTTTATCATCGTCGTCTTTTTGTGGAGTTGTCAAAATGTACAACACGAAAAAGCCGCGCAAACCATTGATTCATTGAAGGTCGTTACCCACACCTACAATCAATTGCTGTTGACGACGCCAGTGGACAGTTTGCAATTTTATCAAGGCAAGCTGAACCGTCAAACCTTGAGTATCAAAACCAATTTGGATTCTATAGCGCAGCAACAAATTTTTTCCATGGCTCCTGAGTACTTTCAATTGAATGGACAATTGTCCTTTTTGATGCAGTCCGAAAAAGCTTTGCAAGAGATTGCAGTGCAAGATATTCAGCGACTGAGCGCGCTTTCCGCACAAATCAAAACAGGAAGTGCCACAGATGCAGGTGGGCATCCATTGGATGAACCGGGTATTGAAGAATTGATATTGCAAGAAAAAATCCACACCGACTCATTGGTTAATGCCTGTAACCAATTGCATCAAAACACAACGCGTGTTTTAGAAAAAGCGCGGATCATGGCTCCACTGATTGATCAAAAAATCATGACTCCAATTGACAATCAGTAAAGTAATATGAAGAATGTAGTCCTCTGTTTTATTCTAATATTCACCGTGGTTGGTGGCATTCAAGCCCAAGTAACGGATAAAGAAATTGCTGATTACCACTTCAATCAAGGTCGCTACGCAGAAGCCAAACTGTATTACGACAAATTGTACGAAACCGCACCAGAACAGGTGTATGTCAATTATTTCAAATGCCTTGTTGCTTTGAAAGAATTTGAAACTGCTGAGCAAATTCTAAAAAAAAGAATCAAAAACAAATCCACTGAGGTCAGCGCTTTGGTTCAATTAGGCAATTTGTATACGATGCAGGAACGCAAGGAGGAAGCTGCCAAACAATTTGAAACAGCCATAGACAAAGTCGATCCTTCACGGGCCTTTATCCAGCGCTTAGCCAATGAGCTATCGCAAATTCAACAATACCCCTATGTGATATTGACCTATGAGAAAGGAAAAAAGAAAGGAAAGGACGGTTACGCTTACAACTTTGAAATAGCCAATACCAAAGGCCAGATGGGCGATATGAATGGCATGATTGACGCCTTTCTTGTATTGCTTTTGGAGGAACCTCACTACTTAGCCACAGTCGAAACGTCGTTGGCAAGACTCATCAAATTTGAAGATCATCCTGATCAGAGTGAAATGCTGCGCGTTGCGATTTTGAAGAGGTTGCAAGCCAATCCAGATAACATCACCATGGCAGAACTGATGACCTGGTTTTGTATTCAAACCAAAAATTATCCATGCGCAATGCAGCAGTGCACTGCCATTGACAAAAGATTAAAAGAAGACGGACAACGCCTCATTGAATTGGCCAATTTGTGTTTAGAAGATAACGCATTCAAATCCGCCGCAGATTGCTACGAGTACATCATTTCAAAGGGCCAAAACAACTCGCCGTATTTCTACTCAGCCAAGATGGGTATTCTGCAAACTCGATTGAAAGAATACAACAGCACCACCACCACGCAAGAGCAATGGGGTGGATTGGGGGTTCAATACCAATCGACCCTAAGTCAAATCCCGATTACAGATGAAACGCTGACCATCATCGAGAATTTCATTCAAATCATCGGATACCGATTGCAGATGGCAGACAGTGCTCAGCGCACGGTGAGCAACTATTTGGACAAATACAATTTCTCACCCAAGGTCAGGGCCAAGCTTAAAATTGTTTTGGGTGATTTAAACATCATACAAAATCAAATTTGGGAAGCGTCATTGCTCTATTCTCAAGTAGAATTGGAATTCAAGGAAGATGTATTGGGCAATGAAGCCAAGTTTAAGAATGCCAAGGTCAGTTTTTACGCCGGTGATTTTGCATGGGCCCAATCGCAATTGGATGCATTGAAGGGCTCTACTTCTAAATTGGTCTCCAATGATGCCATAGATCTTTCTGTGTTGATTTTGGAAAGTATACCCGACTCCATCGAAACACCATTGGAGATATATGCCCGAGCTGAGTTACAAGCCAAGCAATACCAATACAACGCCACCTTTACCACATTGGATTCCATTGCCAAGGAATTTCCAGGACATCCACTGATTGACGAGGCTTTGTATTTAAAAGCAACCATCTCTTACAATCAAATGGACTGGATAAACTGTGAGAAATACCTGAAAGAGATCATCGATTTTCATTTCACTGAGCTCAAGTATGACGATGCGATGATGATGATGGGGCAGTTGAATGAATATCATTTGAACAACAAAGAGGAGGCCATGAAGTGGTATGAGAAAATTCTTACCGAGCAGCCAGGCAGTCTATTGGTCACAGAAGCCCGCAAGTCCTACCGCAGATTGCGCGGGGATCAGATGCAGTGATATCAGCACATCGGAAAGAGGAAATTGGGATTGGGTTTTCAGCTCCGTAGGAGCGACATCTCCCCTCCTGCTTTTGTGAAACAAAAGAAAGGAGGGGTGGGCAGACGAGCGCAAGCGCTGTCTGGACGGGCACAGACGAGCTTCGCTGTCTGCACAAGGTGGTCTTTTAATACAAGAAAAGAAACTGAACCGAGGATGCAATCAAAAAAATGACATTGACATTAAATAGCTCCGTGGAGGCGGTATCTCCCTTCCTGCTTTTGTGAAACAAAAGAAAGGAGGGGTGGATGCGAAGCAGACGGGGTGGTCATGCATAAACCCGCATAATTTATGGGTTGGAAAAACAAAATGCCAAACGGAATTTTGCACATGCCCAATTCACAAAATCAAATCGTCCACAGGATTATTCAAGTACGCGGTGTAAACATCATCTTGGATAAAGATATTGCACCATTGTATGGTGTTAGCACAAAAGCATTGAACCAAGCAGTCAAAAGAAACTCATCGCGCTTTCCTGAAACTTTCATGTTTCGATTGACTAATGAGGAAGCTGAATTTTCAAGGTCACATTTTGTGACCTTGAACAGCGCATCAACCCTCAAAAGAGGTCAAAATATCAAGTACAATCCCTTTGCCTTCACAGAAATGGGAGTCGCGATGCTGTCTTCGATTTTAAAATCTGATATAGCCATTGCGATAAGTATAGAAATCATTGAGGTTTTCACTGGGCTCAGAAAATCAAACCAACAAACGCTCATTTTGACCAACAGAATGGAAAGAGTCGAAAAACAACTTTTGAATCACGAACTGAAATTGGATAAGATTCTTCAAAATTCAGTTGAATCTACAAAACATCATCAAGGCATATTCTTTAACAATCAAATTTTTGACGCCTACGCTTTTAGCAGTGATTTGATCAAAAGTGCCAACAAGTCCGTTGTACTGATTGACAACTACATCGATGAAAGCACCTTGCTGCAATTGTCCAAGAGAAATGCAGGTGTTAGCTGCACGATTTACACAGAACGCATCACACCTGAAATAAAATTAGATCTAGAAAAACACAATTCACAATATCCTTACATCATAAGGTCCCGTCCTAAAAAAATAAAGGGGCTGCGCAGCAGCCCCTCTAACCTAATATTAATCTTTACACTATCCACTGCACATTTCACACGCATCTGGATTATCCAGTGAGCAAGATATGGTTGCTTGCTCTTGCGCGATTTGATCCACAGTCTTTGGCGCTGAACCAAAGTCTGGTGTTGAAGCTTTTGGTGCCTCTTGGTATTTCTTGTCAACGGTAAACTTGATGGCATCTGTTGCTGCCTTTGTTCTCAAATAATACATACCGGTCTTCAAACCTTTCTCCCATGCATAGAAATGCATCGATGTCAATTTACCAAGGTTGGCATTCTCCATGAAAATATTCAACGACTGACTTTGGCAGATATAAGCTCCACGATCAGCAGACATATCGATGATTGCTTTTTGAGACAACTCCCAAGCCGTTTTGTACAAGGCCTTTAGGTTGTCTGGAATCTCAGCAATACTTTGAACTGAACCATTGGCGCTGATCAATTTGTTTTTCAAATCTTCATTCCAAATGCCCAAACTCACCAAATCCTTCAACAAGTGCTTATTCACGATGATGTATTCACCAGCCAATACACGGCGGGTGTAAATATTGGATGTGTATGGTTCAAAACATTCATTGTTTCCTAGGATTTGTGCAGTAGATGCTGTCGGCATCGGAGCCAACAATAATGAATTTCTCATACCAAACTCTTTGATTTCACCTTTCAACACATCCCATTCCCATCGGTTGGTGGTGTCGACTTTCCAAAGATCGTATTGCAACAATCCTTTTGAAGCTGGAGAACCGGGGAAGGTTTCATATGCACCATCACGCTTGGCCAAATCTTTGGAAGCTGTACATGCAGCATAATAGATGGTCTCAAAAACTTCTTTATTCAATTGACGCGCCTCAATACTGTCAAATGGGAAACGCATCATGATGAATGCATCAGCCAAGCCTTGTATACCAATTCCGATAGGACGGTG
>CANNHA010000134.1 GCA_947504275.1 Flavobacteriales bacterium | reverse complement strand
TTGCATTAAGCTGATGTTACCTGATGCGGTGACACAGAATCTCGTGCTGATCTTTTGGTTATCAAACCAACCAAAATAGAATCTCGCTTTTGAAAATCAAAGAGGGGAGACTAGGATGGTTGTGATTCAATACAACAGTATCAGGTAACATTATAGTATACGCACCTTGTATAAAGCAATTATAACCCAAAACCATTGAAAATCAAAGTTTCTGCGTTGCGTTACTGAAATAGCGCATTGCGTTTATTCATCCATGTTGTCAAAGGGACTCTTTAGGTTCTGATTCCTCTTTTCCGTGACGTGTGTGTAGATCTGCGTCGTCTTTACACTGTTATGTCCCAACTGCTGCTGCACCAAGCGGATATCCGCCCCCTGCTCCAATAAATACGTCGCAAAACTGTGTCGCAACAAGTTTATGCCTCCCTTGATGTTCACCTTTGCCATTTGCTTGAAGCGCCTAAATATCATTTGAGCACTGCGTATACTGTATGGCCCGCCAAATTGACCTTCAAACAAATATTCCTTGGGTTTGTATTGCCTATAGTATTTTTCCATCAATGTCAATACCTTCTTGCTCAAAACCACCATCCGATCCTTACGTCCCTTGCTCTGCTCAATCCTAATCTGCATGCTCTTCCGGTGAATATCTGTCAACCTAATCCTAACCACCTCACTCACTCTTAATCCACTGCTATAGGCCATGTAAAGAATCAACCGATGTTTTGGGTTTTCTACCCGAGAAAAAATGTTTTTGATATCCCCCTCATCCAATACCTTGGGTAGTGTATGTATCTTTCGTGGACGAGGTAAATGATATGTGGTCTTGGGTAAATTCCAAACTTTCTCAAATAAAAACTTGATGGCATTCACCATCAAATTCAATCCCGAAAAACCGTAATTCCGTTGCTCTGATAAATATAGCAAGTACTCCTCAATGTCCAGTTGACTCAGTTCTGTCAGATTCCGTTGTCCAAAATGCCTACCAAACAATTGTAGCGCATTGATATAGGCTTTTTGCGTGTTGACACTGTATTGCCGTATGATGAGTTGTCGACGAACATCATTGATCCATTCCATTTTTTCTTCAAAGGTATCGGCACCCCTCAAGAAAACCTTATGCCATAACTCCTATATCTTATATGTAGATTATGCGATCCAAATCTCCGCTCCACAGTTGGAAGAGAGAATCGTGACTACTAAATCTTGATGTGGATATGCACGGTGCCTCCGAGACCTGCTTCGACTATTTCATATAAAGTTTTGAGCGTGATGTTGCTTCCGTCGTTTTCTATGCGCGATATGAATGATCTCTTCTTGTTGACTTTGTTGGCCAATGTTTCTTGGGTCATTTGCTTTTCCTCCCTGGCTTTGCGCAGCATCAACCCCATTTTGAAAGAAGCAGATTCTCGCTCCAAGCCGTCACGGCGTGTGGTGCCTTTTACCCCATACACTTCATCTTTGATTTCTTTCCAAGCTCTTGTTTTCATGATGTGCAAATGTAGTTTATCTAGCTAATGAATATTGTAACTTAAAAGTTACAAAAGTTACGTCTTAACTTTGCTATCAGTTATGTGCTAAAGGCAATCGATGAGATTGGATTTCCAATTATGTGACTCACACTATTCTGCGATAGTGAGAGAAGGTTGGCTTAAACTTTATTTGAGTATTTTATGCCTGGAAGATTCTTGTAGAATCCTCATCTGATGAATAGCAATCTTGTTCAATTTTATTAGTCTTTCAGTTTGTGTGATTTTCTCGTTGATGAATACGGCATTTAAATTTTCCATGTTGGATAGACAGATAAGTTCGCTGATAGAAGCAGAGTCTCTAATGTTACCCTGTGTTCGTGGATTAGCTTCTTTCCATTGCTTTGCAGTTAATCCAAATAATGCCACATTCAGTACATCTGCTTCATTCGCATAAATGACAGAGATCTGTGCAGGTGTTAATTGCCTTGGTATTAGATTCTGCTTTATAGCATCCGTATGAATATGATAATTTATTTTTGCTAATTCCCGCTTGGCTGTCCAACCCAATTGCTTTTGCTCCTCCTCTTTTAGACGCTGAAATTCTTTAATTAAATACAGTTTGAATGGAACACTAATGGCAGACCCGAACTCAAAAGCAATGTCTTTGTGCGCGTAGGTTCCACCATATTTCCCCTTTCTAACGATTATGCCTATTGCATTTGTTTTTTCAATCCACTCAGATGCGCTGATAGTGAAACTGGGTAAACCGGCTTGGGTTTTAAAGTGGTCAAATTCGACCACTTTAAAACAAGGATTATTAATTTTTTCCCATGTCCCGAGAAATTCCAACGTGTATCTGGTTCTAACCCAATTTTTAATGATGTCCGCTGCTCGTGCTTTGCTTTCTTTTGCATTGGCCATATCCGTTATCGAGATATAATCTCTTTCATTCACCTCGATGATTGTTATTTCAGTATTGTTTACTTTAATTTTCGCCATTTTCAGTTAATTGAATGGTTATTAAAAGAATCCTATGAGAATTAGTTTTCTGATCTAAATTTTACAAAGATTATTGTAAGTGAGTTTCTTTCGTTACGAACAATTATTGGTAAAACTATATGATATCAAACATATTTTTAGAAATAGAACTCCTATATCTTATATGAAAATTATGCGGTAAGATCCCCGCGCCACCGATGGTAGCGGATATCCCGGAGTTCAGGCCGAAGTGCCTGAACGAGGAATAGCAGCGTCGAGAAGTTTCTCGAGCGGGATGTCTGGTGCGCAAAGCGTCACCGGACAGGCGCCATTAAAAATTTCGTTGTCTATAATGGGATTCTAAAATCCTTTAGTGAACCGGCAAATACGTCAATGAGGTGAACTTCTTAGGATCCAAATACTTCTGCGCAACAGCCTGAATGTCCTCAGGGGTGATGTCATTAACGACTTGAAAAACCTCTTGCATGGTGTGTATCCGGTTGTAAACCCACAAACTTTTTCCATTGTTGAACATCAACGATGATCCTGAATCTTGCGCCAATGCCAATTGGCCCTTGAGTTGTGTTTTATAACCATTTAAGGTGCGCGCTGTAAATGGCTTCTCGCGCAAGAGCTGCAATTCTTTTTCAATCAAGGATAGCGCCTTCTCCAATTGATGGACCTCTGTCCCAAGATAGATGGAAAAAACACCAGTGTCTGTAAAGGGCGAATAATTCGAATCTACTTGATAAGCGATGCCATGCTTTTCCCTGATTTTTAAATTCAGGATATTGTTCATCGCTGGGCCTCCCAACAGATTATTCAATAGGATAAAAGCATGTCTTTCTTTGTCATGCAAATGTGGCGCTCTGCAGGCCATGCCATAATGCGCTTGGTGAATTTCTTTGTTCACCTTCAAGTGCTGCTTATCGTATTTGGGATAATCCGGTCTGTTGAACTGTGCTGTTTGAGACGGGACTGCAGCAAAGTATTCTTCCAACCAATGGAACATCTTTTCAAACTCCACTGGTCCGGCGTAACTGAAAACCATATTCTGGTTGACAAAACCTCTTTTGTAAAAGGAGACAACATCCTTCTGCTTAAATCCTTTGACACTTTCTTCTGTTCCTAGTATGCTGCGTCCAATAGGGTGGTTGGGAAATACCATGTCATCCAACTCCTCAAACAACATGTCAGTAGGGGAGTCCTTATAGCCATTGATCTCGTCAATGATAACGTCCTTTTCCTTGGCCATTTCCTCATCATCAAAAACCGAATTCAACGCAATGTCCGCAATCAACTCAATGGCACGCTCGGTGTGTTCATTCAAAAATGAAGCGTGTATCCACGTTTCTTCTTTGGCAGTAAAGGCATTGATCTCTCCACCCACAGCATCCAATCGGGATAGGACTTGTGTGTTGTTGCGTTTCTTGGTTCCTTTAAAAAGTCCATGTTCGATGTAGTGCGCTAGGCCATGTTCTAACGGAAACTCATCTCGGCTTCCGCAGCCAATCATTAGGCCGCAATGACCTACGGCACGCTTCATTGGTTGATGAACAAACCGGATGCCGTTGGATAAATAAGCCGATAAAGGGTGATCTAAATTTTCCAAAATCAATTGCACTTTACATCCATCCAAACTCCCCAAGCATCAATCCCTATGGCCGTTTCTGGCTCGGTGATTTTTTCGATTTCTTCTTTTGACTTGCCTGCATCTTCGGCGAGGTGTCTGAGGTATTCGACAGACAATTTGTATCTAAAAGCACGTCCGTAAATGATGGCATCTTTTCCTTCACATCCATCCAAGGGAACACCAAAAGCATGGTCCTTCATGAATACACGCGTATTCAATTGGTTGTCTTCTGTGGATATCTCCATCCAACATCCTGCCTTTTTACAGGTTGTGACTGTTTTGGCATATAATACAACATCGACACTGTCCATTTTTTCCATTTTTCCATGCAAATCAATCAAATTGGTTGTTTTAGAATGCACAAATTTTTCTCCAAAAAAACAGCCATCTTGCGCAGTAACGGTGGTGATGGATATAAGGGTGGCAACAGCCAAAATCAGGATTCTTTTCATGGTGCTAAAATAGGGATTAAAGGATTACAACTTCTTCACAAAAAACTCCGTTCTGCGGTTTTTGGAGCGACCGTCCTCTGTATCATTGGATGCAATGGGCATGGTCTCGCCAAAACCTTTTGCAGAAAGTCGCTTTCCATCCACACCATTTTTGGCCAAGAAATTCATGACCTCAAACGCACGCTCCATGGACAAGGCCAAGTTGGCTTGATCACTTCCTGAAGCGTCCGTATGCCCGCGTATCTCGACTTCCATGTTGGGGTGTTCATTTAAAAATTGCGCAAACTCTTTTAAGATGATGAAACTGCTTTCCATCAATTCGGCTTTGTTGGAGCCATACTGAATGTCATTGATGGCAAAAGGCTTATCTCCTTCAAGGGTTTCCGTTTTCATGTCCAGTTTGACCACTACTGGCGGAACGGTATCTTCCTTGTGCGCAATGACTCGAGTATTAAAAGCAATGTCATCGCCTTTGACACTCAATACAACGTCCTCCTTTGTACCTACTTTCATGATGGTTGCATAAGTTCCGTCGTCCTCGTTGACTTTTACTTTTTCTACCTCTCCTGATTCGGTGTATTTTAATTCAACTTCTGCATTGCTGACCGGTTCTCCTTCTTTGTTCTTTACCTCTCCTTTGACGAGCATCACCTTCTCAGGTTTTGCTCTGGGGGGCATCGTAAAAGAATAAATGTCCCAAGTCCTTTCACCCCTGAATTTCTTAGCCCCGAAGTAGCCGAGCTCTCCATCACTGCTTACGATGACACCTATTTGATCATTCTCATCATTGATGGGTGCTCCAATGTTTTTAATCTCTCCACAACTAAAATCATCATTGATTTTGGTGTAGAAAATGTCCATTCCACCTACACCCAGGTGCTCGTCGCTGGAAAAATAAAGTGTTTTGCTATCAGCATGAAAATAAGGGGCCTTCTCTTGTCCCTTGGTATTGATGGCTCCTTTCATGGGCTGTGCTACTCCCCAGGATCCGTCAGGCTGTTTTGTACTATAAAACAAGTCGTGTGTAGGGTTCCCGCTGCCATCTTTGATGCAGCCTTCCCGGACAGTAACAAATACTAAGGTGTTGCCATCACCACTGAGTGCTGGTTGTCCCTCCCAACCGTTATCGGTGTTAACGTTAGGACCAAGATCCTTCATCTCCTCCCATTCGTAAAATTTATTGCCGTCTTTGTCCACTTTTTTGATGTACTGTGTACTGAACAAATCAAAGTTTCCAGGATTCTTGGGCTTTG
>CANNHA010000133.1 GCA_947504275.1 Flavobacteriales bacterium | reverse complement strand
TGACACCAGCCCACAGCTTTAGAATGGGAAGTGAGGCTGTGTTGTTGGATTATGGATTGTCCATCAACTGGAGTCAATACCAATACTTGAACGACGACGGCGCTTTTGTAAAACACTACACTGAATTGATTTCAGGAAGCATGGAGTTTGCCGATCCTTCCAAGCCATGGTTTGCAGGTATTCCCGATCAAGAAGGTTTCCAAGAGGGCAACTGGCTCAGAGCAGGAAGCGTGAAGACAGAAGGAACGGATGCTACTGCTTTGTTTGAACAGTTGTATGATGATTTCGAACAAGGAAGTGGAGATGATCCCTTTACCGATGCCTCAGAGAAGTATGAGAGTGTAGTAGGCGGAACATGGGGACCTTATTGCTTGGCATCTTATTCTGTATTGAATTTTGATATTGATGGAGACGCAACAACTCCTGCAGTAACAGTGAACAATGTTGCCCCAACCATCAATGATGTCAAGGGAGACAACAACACGATTGACGCAGACCGCAGAAGCAATATCCGCGGATTGAACAACGTAGATGTTGTGATGACCAGCGACAAGAGCAAGTGGACAAGATGCGTTGTGTTTGAGATGAATGCCAATGGTCTTGCAGAGGACAATGATGGCATCAGCAATGGCACACCAAGCAAGATGAAGATGCGCCACCACAAGTCAGTGGACAAGAATGGAAGAACAGCAGACGATGCAGGCTTCAATGCCGCTGAAGGAAACTTGACAGGCGATTGGGGTATGGGCTGGTTCCCAGGATATGCCATAGACTTGGGAACAGGTGAGCGTTTGAACTTGGCCTTTGGAGAAGATTCATGGCTAGTAGGAGAGAATGGAAATGACATGATTTGGAATCCAACCTCCAACTTGTTTGCCCCACAAGGGTTTGGAGCAGTAGCAGCAGGACAACACTGGATTTATGTGTTTAAGAACTTTGCCAATGAGGACAACAGCACCACGGTGGTACCTGGATATGACAACGGACAATTCATGTATGATCAATTGAGCAATAGCGCCTTGAGCTCGAGCAACTGGAAGAAGATCTTCCGCGCAGCGACATGGGTTGGATCAGCAGCTTTGACACCTGGATATAGCTTATTGCCCGTAACAGAGGGCTTGATCCCCAATACACTCAGAGTGAGATTGCGTGTGGCACAGGCGTATGATAAGTTCCGTTACAACAGCGGAGATGTGAACGACTTGAGCACAGCACAAAATACATGGAGACCATTGTACCGCTTCAGCACCAAGGGCATTGCACCAGTGTTGGGAGATGCAACGACAGCAGAAGATGCATTGAGCATGATCAATGTTGTGCCTAATCCATACTATGCTTTCAGCTTGTATGAGACGAGTAAATTGGACAACCGCGTAAAGATTACCAACTTGCCCGAGGAGTGTGTGGTGACAATCTATGACATGAACGGAACAATGATCAGACAGTTCAAGAAAGCAGATCCGCTCACGAGCTTGGATTGGGACTTGAAGAATGGCAAGAACATCCCCATTGCATCAGGAACATACATCATCCATGTAAATGTTCCCGGAGTAGGAGAGAAAATCTTGAAATGGTTCGGTGTAATGCGACCCGTGGATTTGGATAATTTCTAAAACAGAAATTAGTGCTTAGCAGGCTCAGCGTGTGTTGTGTCTGCAGCAGCATGAGTAGTGTCTGCTTGAGCAGTGGTGTCTTTTACTACAACAGTGATGTCAGAAAAATCTCCTGCCAATTGTGATTTGGGTGATTTGGTATTGTGATTAACAGAGACAAACAATAAAGTCATCATAGCGGCTGCAATGATGATAGTGTACAATACGGGTGATGATTCTTTGCTGTGATTTTGTGCCATAATACTTTTTTGTTGGCACGAAAATAATCAATTTCATCGAAAATCCAACGATGACAATTCACAGCTCTTGCTAATTGCAGTATCTTTATTGCAAAACAGAAAGGATGGACCCAAAAAAATCTTTTGTCTCAGCTTTGGCCCAGGAGGCTGCTTTATCTCCAAAAGAGGAAATGTTGGAAGTAGCCAAAAAGCGCCACCACTTGACCATTGGAATTCCCAAGGAGACCAGTTTTCAGGAACGACGCGTTGCTTTGGTCCCAGAAAGTGTAGGATTGTTGGTCAATAATGGTCACGAGGTCATTGTGGAAACCAATGCAGGTTTGGAATCCAAGTTTACCGACCACGACTACAGTGAGGCTGGTGCAACCATCGTTTATGACAAAAGCGCAGTTTTTAAATCGGACATTATATTGAAAGTGGCCCCCCCCAGTTTGGAGGAGATAGCCTTAATGACAGGCAAGCAGACTTTGATTTCAGCCTTGCAGTTGAGCGCTCAGAAAGTAGATTTGTTTCAGGCATTGGCCAATAAAAAAATCACTGCGATTGCTTGGGATTATATTCGTGATGAAGCGGGAATCTTTCCCGTGGTTAGGGCAATGGGTGAAATTGCAGGTTATACTTCTGTTCAAATTGCGGCTGAGTATTTGTCGCATACCCATGGGGGGCAAGGATTGATGTTTGGTGGTATTTCAGGTGTTCGTCCTACCGAGGTTGTGATTTTGGGAGCTGGTACTGTAGGTGAATTTGCCACACGAGCGGCTATAGGCTTGGGTGCATCGGTCAAATTGTTTGACAACGATATTTACCGTCTTCGTCGCTTGCAAAATGATTTAGGCATGCGCATTTGGACCTCCACCATTTTACCGTCAGAATTGCGCAATGCATTGGAAACTGCTGATGTTGTCATCGGTGCCATTCATACCACCAAGGGTCGTACCCCAATGGTAGTAACTGAAGACATGATTAGCAACATGAAATTTGGTAGCGTTGCCGTAGATGTGAGTATTGATCAAGGTGGATGCTTTGAGACCTCCAGAGTGACCAACCACGATCATCCAGTTTTCCAAAGCCATGGTGTCATTCATTATTGCGTTCCCAATATTGCAGCGCGGGTTTCTCGAACCGCCTCTTACGCCTTGAGCAACATTTTTGCACCGGACTTGATTCAAATGGGCGATGAAGGCGGTGTGGCCAATCTTATCAGAGGTCATGCGGGCTGGCAATCCGGAGTGTACATGTACCACGGAACATTGACCAATGAGACCATCGGTACACATTTCGAATTGCCCTGGAAGCCGCTGGAGTTGCTGATTGCAACGGGTTTTTAATTATTGAATCTTTAAACCAAAGACCAAGACATCATCCAATTGGTCCTGTTGATTTTTCCAATTTGTGAATTCAGTTCTAATGGATTCATGCTGTTCTTTGGATGTTAAATGTGATATGGATAAAAGGAATTTTTTAAAGTTTTTAGATAAGTACTTTTTGCCCAACTCGCCGCCCAATTGATCTGCAAAGCCATCTGTGAACAGGTAAATCCAATCTCCAATTTCTAAGTTGATGGATTGAAGGGTGAATGGTTGTTCTTTTCCATAATGGATCCCTATAGGAAAACGATCTCCTTTGCATTCAATCAATTCATTTTGTCTCACTATCCAAACAGGTAAATTAGCCCCTGAAAATTCAAGCCTTCTTTCATCGGTAAAATAATGAATGAGTCCCAAATCCATCCCGTCTTTTTGTTCTCCCATCTCACCAGTTTGCTTCAGGTTGATGGTGATTTTCTTGCGCAATTGATCCAATATCTGGTGAGGTGATTGCAGTTCATCATTCGCATAAATCTCCTGCAGGGATGACATACCCAGGATACTCATCAATGCACCAGGTACCCCATGTCCAGTACAATCCCCAATGGCCGCAATCATGACTCTGCTTTCTTTTTGTACAGAATGATTGAACAAATAAAAGTCTCCACTAACAATGTCTTTGGGTTGATAAAAAACAAAGCAATCGTATGGTTGTGCATCTAAATCTTTTTGTGCGGGTAACATGGCATCTTGTATGCGTTTGGCATATTCAATGCTGTCCAGAATATTCTTGTTTTTGTCGGCGATAACATTGCTTGCAGACGCCAGTTGAAACCGATAAGTAATTTCTTTGATCAACGCGGACATCCTGGTGTGAATGGGAATGATGGAAAAAATGGCCACCATGAGTGTAAGAAATGCGCCATTGGAAAGAAATTCATTGAGGGTTATAGGACTGAGCAGAACAAACAAAATGGCATTGAGCGCAACACTGAATACTACAGCGACAATAGAAAGTCTAAGATTCCAAATGGCAAACAATCCGGCCCCAATAAAAGTTGTAATAAAAGAAAACGTAAATTTTTGAAGTGTCACCGCATCAAGAACATTGTACATGTATGAATTTTCAACGATACAACCCAAATAGGCGATGTACAGCGTCCATTTGGGATGGATACCTAGCGGCTCTTGAAAATAATAAACTGAAAAGAAGATGGTTGTGATGACAACACGAATAACCAAAAAACTTATCCAAAAATCCGGCGCTGTGAAATAATCACTGATCGCAAACAAAACATTAAGGACTGTAACTACACGGATGACCAAGTCATGATTGGCTCGGGTTAGTTTTGTCAATTCAATTTTAACTTCCTCAGAAACATTGGTTAAATCCGAATTGACCATTTTACTTCTATTAATCGGTGCTGTTCATGCTGTATCAACCCCTTAATTCAGCTCCCAATGGTTCGCAAATGCCTTGGGTAATGCGTTCCATTGCCTTTTCTATTTGCCCATCGGTCAAGGTTGCGCTGTGGTCTTGTAGTACAAAACCAACGGCGTAAGATTTTTTACCTTGGGGCAATTTATCTCCTTGATAAATGTCAAACAGGAAAGCATCTTTCAATAGTTTTTTCTCTGATTGGAAAGCCGCTTGAGCGATGGCTTGGAAAGATACTTTTTCATCCAATAACAACGCTAAATCTCTTCTTACAGACGGAAACTTGGCGATGGATACCGGAGGTGTTTTTGTCTTGTTTAACAACGAGATGTATTCGTTCAAGTTCAACTCGAGATAATAAACGGGTTGTTTGATATCGTGCTGGTGTAGCGTCTTAGCAGACACTTTGCCCAATGTAATGGTCAATTTTTTGTACGCATATTGGGCAGCTTCACTGAAATGTGCATGGGCAATGGCTTGTCCGTTGCTTAGGGATTGTCCCAATCTTTGCATCAACTGTTCAGCAAAATAGCGCACATGTCGGTAGCTGATGTTGTTTGCTGTGCCATGGGCATTGATGTTCTCCGTTTGGCCGCTCAACCAAATGCCCAACATCAATTGTTCTTCAAATCCGTTTTCTGATTTCTGGTAGACATTCCCCATTTCAAACAGTGCCAAATTGCTGTTTTTGTGGTTGATGTTTAAAGCAACAGCTTCTAATCCTCCATGTATCAATTCTGGTCTTAATACACCGAGATCTTGACTCAAAGGATTTAATATAGAGACAATATTTTGTTTTTCAGTGTGGTAGCTGGTTTTGGTCAAGGATAAACTTTGAATTTCAGTCAATCCAAGTGAGCAAAGCATTTCTGCCAATTGGTTTTTTCTGTGGTGAGGCGCCAAATAGGCATTGCCCCAACTGAAACTCACTTGGGATGAAGGTTCTACATTGTCAAAACCATAAACACGCAATACCTCTTCAATCAAATCAATCTCGCGCGTTACATCTGCTCTGCAACCGGGCACACTGACAATCCAAGAATCTTCATTTTTGCGCTCAATGCCAAATTCCAATCTATGCAGAATGTTGTGCATCGTATCAGAATCAATCTTTTTTCCGATGATTTGTTGTGCCTTACTGGGGTGAAAAACAATTTGTTGTCTTTCGAATGGCAGCAAAGTAACCTCTTGCATTCCTTTGGGCT
>CANNHA010000132.1 GCA_947504275.1 Flavobacteriales bacterium | reverse complement strand
TGCAGCTGATGCTGGATCCAATCACGTTGTATTTGCTGAGGTTTTGGGTTCTCCCGGATGCAACACAGAAGAGTTTTACACGAGTGTGGGTTGTTTGATAGATTGCAATACACAGGCAGGAACCGGAATCACTGGTCCTACCACGCGCTTATTGTGTTTTGGACAAAATCAAACTTGGACTGCAACAGGAAGCGTTGTTTCATCTGCCGATGTCAATGATCCAAACATCATTTACAACCCAGGAATGGCTTGGGCCATTTTTACGGATATGCCCACCATTTTCAGCGGAAACGTTACAGCTGATCCTGCTTATGCAGGTATTTGGCCTGCTTCCATTTCAGCGATTGATGGAACCTACCCTTTTAACTTCATGAACAATACAGCCAACGGCGGTGCCATGAACAATATCCTAACGGGTAATATTGGTTATCCAGCGCCTTTGCATTTTTATGTTGCTCCAGTAACTTTGTATGATCAAACAACAGGAACCATTTATGTTCCCGGTGCTTGCTCATCTATTGGAGATGTGGTAGAGATTACCATCGTGCCCGCTATCAATTATGTTTTGCCAACATCCAGTTGCTTGGATGGCACGGTGACATACAATCCAACACAAGGTGATCCAGCTGTGAATGACAATTATTTTCAACTTTCAGGTTTGACTCCCAATACCGTTTTTGCCACTCCGATTGGAAATTTGACCAATGGTGCAGATTTGACTATTGGAGGTTTGGTGAATGGGGATGTTTTTAGTTTCACCTTGACAGACACTTTGGGTTGTGCTATTACAATAAATGGAGGACCTTTTGTGGGCGATCAAACACCTAGCTCTCCTGGCGTTCCTGAAATTTGTCAATCTTCAGATCCTGTTCAGTTGCAAGCAACACCTGCTGGTGGTGTTTGGAGTGGACTGGGTGTAGATGCCAACGGAATTTTTGATCCAGATTTGGTGGGTACTTTTGGTAGCTTCACAGTGACTTATACAACTTCTGGTGATTGCGGTGGTTCAATAGACATCGTTGTTCCTGTATTGACCAATGACAATTGTGTGGAAGGCGAAGTAATCGGAATCGGTGAACCTCTAATTATTGCTTGCGGTGGTTTCTTGACCGATGATGGTCTGCAACCTTCTGATTATTCTCCCAATTCCAACGATACTTCCGTAGTTTGTCCTGATCCCGCTTATCCTTTGCCTCAAATCACGGCTTTGGATTTCAACGTTTTTGATTTGGGATTTGGTGACCAGTTATCCATTTACAATGGAGACAACGCCAATGCTCCATTGATTGGTAACTATATTGGCGTTGATATTCAAAACCAAAGTTTTTATAGCACTGACCCCACGGGTTGTTTAACTGTGGTGTTTACTTCTGATGCAGATGCTAGCGTGGGTAACTTCAGTGCGGAGATTAGTTGTGGTATTCCATGTCTCAACCCAGCTGTAGTGGTTACCACAACAGAGGGTCCAGCCCCAGCTCGAATCTGCCAGCAAGGAGAAATTACTTTTAATGCTTCAGCAACTGAATTCTTCAACGACGGAATTTATGAATCTCACATTTGGGAGTTTGGTGATGGTTCTGTTGATACAACAAGCTGGCCTGTGGTTGACCATACATTTGATGCTGAAGGTGGTTACATGGTTCAATTGTATGTAACAGATACCAACGGTTGTACCAACTCGGTATTGATTGATTACTTGGTTTTTGTTTCTACTACACCAGTAATCCAATTGGCGACATCTGAAACGGATAATAAAATTTGTACTGGTGTGCCGCTGTCTTTGTTGAGCAATTACAATGAAGTCAATTGGTCCAATGTGCCAACTAATCCAATTGATGGATTTTTGTTTATCCCAGATGATCAGTCACAATGTTTCAGTGATACCATTACTTTCCAAGGTTTTCCTGGGAGTCCTGTCATCTCCTCTGTGAATGATATCGTGGATGTATTCCTCAATTTTGAGCACAGTTACATGGGGGATATCAATATCACCATTAGTTGTCCTGACGGATCATCGGTTGTAATGCACAACAACGGTGGTGGAGCTACATTGTTAGGTGAACCCATTGATGTAGATGCGGACTTGACCCCTGGTGTCGGTTATGATTACACTTGGACTCCTCAATCAACCAATGGAACTTGGGTTCAAAATATTGGAGGTACATTGCCTGCAGGAGATTATGAACCAGTAGAACCTTTCACCAATTTGTTGGGATGTCCAATCAACGGCGACTGGATTTTGGAGATTTGTGATGTATTGGGTTCTGATAATGGTTATGTATTTGATTGGAATGTTCATTTCCCAGAAGAGTTTTATCCAGACACCATCAGCTTTACACCCGTTATTGGTATGGCCTGTGATTCATCTTATTGGACCACGAGTAACAATGTGGCTATTGCCAACCCAGGTGGAGAATGTGATTCCATAGATGTAATTGTCAATGCTGCAACTTCCAACACGTATATCTATCACGTCATAGATAATCATGGCTGCGAATACACAGATGAAATTACGGTTGAGTTTTATGCGGCACCTACTGTGGAATTGGGCCCGTTGACCAATTATTGTAACACAACTTTGCAATTGCCCAATACACCATCCGGTAATCCATTGACCAATCCGGCACAAGGCATAACCTATAGTTATACCTGGACGAGTGACTCCCTAGAATTCCTATCCGCAACCAATATTCCTAATCCAACATTGAATGGTCTTACCCCACTTGTTGTCAATGCGTATCAAGTGCAATACAATGTTTTGGTTACGTCAAATCAAGACCCAGAATGTTTTGCTTCTGATTCCATATACGTAAACGTGCCACCACTTTTGGTGCCAGGTGGTGTGATGGTTGATACTGTATTGTGTCAAGGCGATGAGTTTGAATTGAATTACCCATACGCCATGTTATCCAATTCATACACTTACAATTGGTCTTTCTCCCCTGATTTGGGTCAAGTAGATACAGTCGGATACGAATCATCATATACTATTCCTAGTTTGTTTTCGACAACGTATACACTAGAGGTCACTGATCAAGATTGTGATTACGTAGATTATTACTACTACACAGTATTGGGTGATCCTTGTACTATCACGACTTACAACATCTTTACCCCTAATGGTAGCATCAATCAAGGTGAGAACAATGCATTTGTCATTGGTGGGCTCTATCTGTGTGATGAGGATGAGAATTGTGTGATGAAGTTCCCAGGTTCAGTTTTGAAGGTTTACAATCGTTGGGGAACCTTGGTTTATGAAAACGATAACTATGATAATACATGGACTGGAGATGGCTTGGCTGAAGGCACATACTATTACGTATTCCTTCAGAATTTTGATAATCAAGATGACAAGTACTTCCATGGGGATGTGTATATAACGAGATAAAAAATTTCAAATCCCTCTTCGGAGGGATTTTTTTTGAAGAATAATGAGTGCATTAGAGCAGTTGGCCAGTTGGGCGTCGGCGTTAAAGGCTGAGCATCAGCATGAGCAAGAGTGGGGTCAGACCTGGTTATCTCAAACATCACCGCAGCAGCGCCGTGAAAAAGGTATGTCTTGGTTTCCAATTAAAGTAGTAGAGGACGGTTATGGGCTTGGTGCGTATCCTTTTTTATTTGTGGAGAATCCAAGGCCCATGAAAGGTCACGCTTTTCAAGCTGGGAATCCTGTATCATTATTCAGTCAAGCGGATACTTCTTTTGGTGAACGATTGATTGGTAGCATTGGTTTTGTCGATGACCAACGCATGAAAATTGTTTTTCAGTGCGATGAATTGCCTGATTGGGTGGACAATGGAAAATTGGGAGTAGATGTGCTTTTTGATGAAAAGAGTTTCAAAGAGATGTTTTATGCTCTGAACTTTTTCATCAATCTGGAAAAAGGTCGTTTGTGGGAAATTCGGCAAAGTTTGTTTGGAGAGAGGAAACAAGCCGTAGAGGAGTTGTGTGAAAAGACAACGGCTTTGAGATTGAATCATTCTCAGCAACAAGCAGTGGATGGGATTTTAACCAAGAACGATGTGGCAGTGGTTCACGGTCCTCCTGGAACAGGGAAGACTACAACCTTGGTCGCTGCTGTAGTTGAGTTGGCCAAAAAAGGAAAGAAAATATTGCTAACGGCACCATCCAATGCAGCAACGGATCATTTGCTGCAACAGTGCGTTCAGGCAGGTTTGAAAGGTGTTCGAATAGGAAATGTAGCCAAAGTAGAAGAGGACAATCAAGCCATGACCATCGATGCATTGCTGGCCAGAGATCCGGATTTTAAGCGCATCAGAGAATTGAAAAAGCGCGCCATTGAGTTCAAAAAAATGGGAGCCAAATACAAAAGGAGTTTCGGCAAGGAAGAGGCAGACCAACGACGACTTTTGTTTCAAGAGGCCCGCAATTTGCAAAAGGAGGCGCGAGATTGGGAACAGTATCTCATTGAAAAACACATTGATGAAAGTCAAGTGGTGGCTGCTACTTTGATAGGTTCCAATCACAGTTTGATTAAAGATAAAAAGTGGGATGTGGTAGTGATTGATGAAGCAGGTCAGGCATTGGCTCCAGCTTGCTTCGTGGCAATAGCCCATGCTGAAAAAGTAATCTTGGCAGGTGATCCACATCAATTGCCCCCAACAGTGAAGTCCAATCATTTGTCTGTAAAGCCATTGCACACTACTTTGTTGGATGTTGTAGTAAAGAACAATCCGGAGTCGGTGTTTTTCTTGGATACCCAATACCGCATGAATCAGACCATCATGCATTTTTCCAATTTGAAATTTTACCAAGAAAGATTAAAAGCGCACGAATCGGTGCAAAGTCAATGTTGGCATGAAGAACAACCGCCTGTTGTGTTTTTAGACACCGCCGGTTGTGGTTTTGAAGAGCAGAAGGGAGCAGAAGGTGAGAGTTTACAAAATGAGGAAGAGATCAGGATGATTCTACAACATATGGAGAGATGGTCAACGAATCAGCACCATGAGATAGCTGTTATTAGCCCTTACAGAGCTCAGGTAGCACGCATGCAAGAATCGATGAAAGATTTGTCCAATATTGATGTGAATACCATCGACTCTTTCCAGGGACAAGAAGCGGATGTGGTTTATATCAGTTTGGTTAGAAGCAATGCCGAGGGTGAAATTGGATTTTTAAAAGACTACCGGAGAATGAATGTTGCCATGACCCGAGCCAAGAAAGGATTGATTGTGATAGGGGATAGCGCAACTTTGGCCAATGACTCATTTTATGCGCAGTGGATGGATTGGGTTGAAAAGAGTGGTGGTTATACCTCTGCCTGGGAATACATGAATTGATCTTAATGAGAATCTCCGTCATCAAGATCATCCATTCCTCCGCGCTTCACTTGAAATTTCACATTGTTGCTTTGCCCAAAGATGACTTGAACCACACTCAGGAAAAGTGAAAGACCAACCGCTGTCCAGAACCCTTTGATTTGAAACTCCTCGATGATTTCACTGGCTAGCAATAAAATCATTGCATTGATGGCTAAAATGAACAATCCAAAAGTGAAGATGGTGGCAGGAATGGTGAGGATGATGAGCAAAGGTTTGACAAAGCGATTGAGGACCATGATGGTCAATGCCGCCAATAATGCATCAAAATTGCTGACAATCCTTACACCGTCCATGATCCAGTCGCCGACAATCAGCGCTAGACTGAGCAACATGAACTGAAAACTAATTTTCCAAAAATTTTCTGACATGGCTCAAAAGTAATGATGGGTATGGGTTATTTTTGCAACCAAATATTGAACCATGAAATTTTTTATCGACACAGCAAACCTTGACCAAATCAGAGAAGCCAAAGATTTGGGAATCCTAGACGGCGTAACCAC
>CANNHA010000131.1 GCA_947504275.1 Flavobacteriales bacterium | reverse complement strand
TGTTGTATTTTGAACCAAAAAAGAATCGCGTATAAATGGCCGGGAAAATGAAATGATTCCTTGCCCGATCATTGTATCGATTCAATATTTCTTGTGACATGATTTCTATTCGCTTGGGGTAAACATCCGCCGTTGCGCCAATCTCAACCCCTCTGATTCCATTTTCTGAGGGGCTGTATTCAAATCGCAACGCGAATTTGAAAAACAATCCTAATTGGACTTTTGTTTCATTCAATCCAGTAAGATTGGAAGATCTCCCGTAAATATTGTCGGTGTAATGCTCGTTGGGATTGAATTTTTCCGAACGTACTTGGTAACGACCTAGGACAGTAGATGCGTATAAAATTTGCAAATAAACAGGTTTAACAAATCCAATTGAAGGGCCCACTTGCCATAGGCGATCAATCTGCACCCCGTTCTTTCTTAACTTCTCTGCAAACTCCTTGTTTTGGCCCATTCCCAGACGTAAAACAAAAAGGCTATTCATTTTTCCATAAAAATAAGCCCTGGCTTGTGGGTCTTGGAAATACGATTTGACTTCCTTTTCGTGGCGGTAAAAATGCAAATCAGCGCTCCATTTCCAAAAAGTGTAGGCATCCTTTCCCTTGGTGTAAACATCGCCACCAAAGCCCCATCCATTGGATTGGAAGGTTAAAGCATAGGATCGTTCACGATCATGCAAAATGTTTCGCGGCACGCCATCATCGGTTACTTGAGCTTTGCCCAATAAAGATGTAATTGTGATCAATAAAAAAAAGATCCAGGCTTTTTTCATTCCTACAAAGATACATCTTCATCGTAACTTTGTTTTTGAACAAAACAGAATAAAATGCACAGTATAGAAGTAAAGTATTTAGGAGAATTGCGTTGCCAAGGATTGCACTTGAAAAGCAACAGCACCATCCTTTCCGACGCACCAGTTGACAATCACGGTCGGGGAGAAGCTTTTTCTCCTACAGATCTCACTTGCACTTCACTGGCTATGTGCATGATGACCATCATGGGAATATCGGCCGAAGAAAAAAACATTAGCCTTCAAAATGTATCTGCGCGTGTCACAAAGCGCATGGGAATAGATCCGAGAAGAATAGTAGGAATTGGAGTAGAAATGATTGGGAACTGGGATAAACTCACAGAACGTGAGTTATCCATAATAAAAAATGCCGCGAACACATGCCCTGTGGCTAAGAGCATACATCCCGACATTCAAGTAGGAACCTCTTGGGTAAACTACCCTTCCATTACTTGATTGGAGCGCTTACAGCGGCTTTATCATAAGCAGCACACTTTGGATGCTTCGCAACACAAGCAGCAGCAGTTAATGATAACATTACCAAGCAGAATAATAATTTCTTGTTCATGATTGTTGAATTTGATGACAAATATAAAACAATGATTCTTGTCCGCTTCACTTTAATCTTACTTTTTTCAACACCATTGTTGGCTCTTTCCCATTCATCAAAGTACAAATGCTATAAATCCCTATCCGACACACTACCAAAGCAATATTTACTGTTACATAGCCCTGATACCATTGCTCAATCTGATAATTTTGCAGCATTCCAGAACAAGACTATACAGTATCTGAAGCGCTACTGGAACAAAGGCTATGCGTTGGCGCGGTGTGAACTGCTTCCAACTGAAAGTGATACCAGCACCGTAAACTATTTATTCATTCAAGGCAAGTCTATTACTAAAGGGAAAATAACAGGATGGAATGCTGAAATAATGGATGAGCGGTTAGCACCCTTTGTATTGGACTGGAGAAAAGGGAAACTGCTAACCACTCAAATATCAAATAATTATAACAATGCTTACGGCATTCAAATCAACAGCACTGAACTGTTTTTTGAGGACAGTATAGCGCAACTGAAGGTAAACATGAGTCCTTCCAATAATCAGTATTTTGACGGATTAATGGGTCTTCAACAAATTGAAGGGAAATCAGTTTTGGTAGGCGATTTCAAGATCAATTGGATCAATTCACTGAAAAAGGGAGAATCATTATTTCTACGCTGGCAAAGGCAAGACATTTCCACGCAAAGATTGGAGCTGAAAGCTGAGATTCCATTTATTTTTCATCGTGCCTTTGGATGGACCAATTACTTTGACTTTTACAGAAAGAAAGATCAAGTTTTTCAAACCCATTTAAAATCTCAATTGTTGTTTCACTTGCAAAGCCAGCAAACATGGTCCAGTGGGATTGAACTAAAAAACAACCAAAGTTTAAAAACTGGGGATCAACTCTACAGCCAACATCAATTGTGGGTGAATACCTGGAGCGATCAAAATCTAATATTGGAGTTTGCTGCGGGTAGGAGAAAAGCCACGCAAGCCATTTCAGATTCGCTTATCAAACAAAATGACAAACTGTACCGCTGGGAGTGCCATTGGTTTCATGGATGGGAACAAAAATCGTGGGTTCTGAATGTGAAATTGCACAGTTTGGGCTACTATGCCCAAGAATTGGAAATGGCTGAGATGCTGCGCATCGGTGGCCCAAAAAACATCCGAGGATTCAATGTTGAATCAATTTTTGTTTCCCAGTGGAACGGATTTCAGAGTGAGTGGGGATACCAACTTACCAATGTCTTGGGCTATCTCTTTGCTGACGGTGGAATAAGTCAGACTTTGGCCATTCGCAATTACCATCAATCCTATGGATTGGGAGCCCGAATCAATAGAAATGACATTCAGCTATCATTGGAATATGGTTGTGGCATCTTTCCAAAGCAATCTCTTGATTTTAGACAAGGCATTTTGCACATTGGGTTTAACCAAAGATTTTAAGCGGCAATGATGTTGTACATTTGAAGCAATGATTGCAAAAGGGAACAATTTTTTGGTGATTTTGGCTTCCTGCTTGACTTGGATTTCTTGTCAAACAGTACAACCTACAGCATCCAAAGATATCACAAGTCCCAAACGGTACAATTGGCATCAAAGGCAAATACATCCAAGCTTTGGCATTGTAGATCGTGACTCCATTAATGGAACAACGATTGAGATTCAAATCAACACAACTGAATTCACTGCAGATCTCCCTTCATTTTTGGAATTCAATGCGCATGTATTGATTCATGACAGCATCATTCTTTACCAAAAGAGATTTCAAATCAACCCACTTACTCCCACAGCGCGGGGAATTTGGCAAGGACGAATACAAATCCCAAGTGAGGCGCAATACCTTCAAGACGTCGTTTTAAAATTTGGACCCAATGGCGTGTCGGACCAATTTTACTTGAACTGGGAATTGGGTGTTAACGGATGGCAGACCAATCATTATTTACAAACCCATTTTTTGGAGGCTGGTAAGACACTGATTCGTTCAGGAAAGGGCAAAGCTGTTTTTGCTTCCCTCTCGGATAAGCTTCCTTCCCCACCCTTTTCCACCAACCCGCCCTTTGTGCCAGATTCTTATGAAATTGTTTTGGGTGATAGCATCAAAACACAAGCGGGTGCCTACATTTTCAGCAAAGACAGTTCTCACTCCGTTTTAGAGACCGTATTCGCGATGGATGCCAACATTCACCCTCAGTTTCCAGAATGGGTGACAACCAGTGAAATGGCAGGTCCAATGCGTTATTTGTGTTCGAAAGAAGAGTATGATAAAATTGCCAAGTCAACGGATGGTCCTGAAAATGCCATGGAGAAATTCTGGATTCAATCCGCCGGAGGCAGAGAAAAAGCGCGCGGACTTATCAAGACGTATTATCAGCGGGTATGGGATGCCAACTATCATTTTACCAGTTATGCCGAAGGATGGAAAACGGACAGAGGCATGATCTATCTTGTTTTTGGACATCCTGAAAAAATTGAATTGGATAACAATCTTGAAATCTGGTCCTACACTTTGGAAACGGGTCAATTGCAATTCGCATTTGAACGCAAGCAACATCCACTGTGGGGAGAGATTTTTATTTTAAAGAGAAACGAGCAATACCGCGCACATTGGGAATTTCAGGTTTCACAATGGCGACAAGGGAGAATTTTCAAATGAAACACCAAGGACCAAAAAATAACAATGCACTCATCATAGGCTTTCACGCCATTGAAGCAGCAATAGAATCCGGAAAGCAGGTAGAAAAAGTACTTATCCAACGTGGCCTGAAAGGCGAGTTGTTTCAAAAGACAATGGGATTGATTCAGGAAAACAACATTCCATTTCAATACGTTCCCATTGAAAAATTGCAACGCATTTCCACCAAGAATCACCAGGGAATAATAGGATTTCTCTCTCCTGTCACCTTTGGCAACCTGGAAGAAATTGTAAGTCAAGTTTTTGAAAATGGAGAAACACCATTGCTGCTATTACTGGACAGTTTAACGGATGTAAGAAACGTTGGTGCCATAGCCAGAACAGCAGAATGCATGGGCGCTCATGCCATTATCTTAACGGAATCTGGCAGTGCCCCCATCAATGAAGATGCTGTAAAAACAAGCGCTGGCGCCTTGATGTATTTGCCCGTGTGTAAAACAAAAATGGCCGCCGATGCCATATTTATATTGCAGAGCATGGGAGTCAAATGCATTGCCGCCACTGAAAAAGGAAATGTTTTTCCTGAACAATGCAACATGGCTTTGCCTTTGTGCATTGTCATGGGCAATGAAGAAAAAGGACTCTCAAGAGCAGCATTAAAAGCAGTAGAAGATTTGGTGAACATCCCCATGACAGGAAAAACCACTTCATTAAACGTATCTGTTGCTGCAGGAATGCTCATCTATGAAGCGGCAAAACAAAGGAGAGTAGGACATGAGTAAAAAGATCAATCCAAAACATTTGCCCTTCAAAAAAGGAGATGTACTTGAAGTTGAAATCGATGAAATGGCGTTTGGTGGAAATGGCATTGTGTGGACAGATTTGCCAGATGGTAAAGTTCCCATTTTCATTGAGAACGCCATCAAGGGGCAGATCAGGCAGGTTCAAATCACCAAGATTGATCGACGCCATATTGAAGCAAGAGATATCGCATTGATACAACCATCGCCCAATGAAATGGAAATACCTTATCAGGCCATTCCTGGAGCACCATATGCCACATTACCCTATGAATCGCAACAAGCATTCAAGCAAAATGAAGTACTTCAATTGTTGAATCGCATCGGCAAAATAGAAGCAGAGCCACGATTTGACACTTACTTGGCATCGCCATCCTTGTGGCATTATCGAAACAAGATGGAATACAGTTTTTCTGTCATTCGATGGGACAAAGAAAAAAACGACACCAGCGATGATTTCGCATTGGGATTCAAGAAAAAGGGAACCTGGTGGATCGTGGAGCCCCTCCACAAAGATTCAGGATTACTTGATACCGATCTTGAAGGCAATTTGAAAAAAATAGAAGATTGGTGTATTAAAAGTCAATTGCCCGCCTGGCATCCACCGCAGCGACATGGGTTTTATCGCTATTTGGTTGCACGAAAAAGCTATCTGCAAGACCAAATCTTGTTGAATTTGGTGACAACAGATGATGGCATTGAAAAATTTGATTCGGAGGGTTGGGTAAAACTTTTGCAGGACATTCTTGGCGAACGTTTGGCTGGTGTTATTCACACCATCAACAATGATACAGGAGATAGGGTTGACCCATTAAATGGTGAACACCGCTTGCTTTTTGGAAGGGATAAAATTACAGAAGACATTTTGGGACTGCAATTTGAAATCAGCATGAAAAGTTTCTTTCAAACCAACCCCAAGAGTGCCGAACGTCTCTATGCAAAAGCCATTGACTATGTCAAGGAAGTAGGCCAATCAGGAACCATTTTGGATTTGTTCTGCGGAACAGGCACTATCTCTCAACTGCTTAAAAAGGCTGGATTCAATGAAGTTATAGGAGTGGATATCGAACCCAAAGCCATAGAAAATGCAAAGGAAAATGCCGCTCGAAACAACATTGAGAACATTACCTTCTTTGCCACTGATGTTGGGAAATTTTTATTGGAACAACC
>CANNHA010000130.1 GCA_947504275.1 Flavobacteriales bacterium | reverse complement strand
TCCCGTACCAAAGGCTGACGCAGACAAGGCTTTTGATGCCGCTACATGTATTGGTTGTGGTGCTTGTGTAGCCACTTGCCCCAATGGTTCCGCTATGTTGTTTGTGGGTGCCAAAGTTTCTCAGTTTGCCTTGTTGCCACAAGGACATCCTGAGCGTTTTGATCGTGTTGAAAACATGGTCAAGCAAATGGATGCAGAAGGTTTCGGTAATTGCTCCAACATTGGTGCTTGCGAAGTACAATGCCCCAAGAGCATCAGCATAGAGAACATAGCCCGCATGAACCGCGAGTACATGGCGGCTAACCTCAAAGGTTAATCCAAGAAATTATTGCAGGCTGAACTTCAATCCCATCGGATTGTTGTTCAGCTATGCATTTGATATTTCCCCATCAACTTTTTTATCCTTTTCCGGAGGAACAAGAAATTGTTCTCTGGGAACATCCTCTTTATTTTTCACAATATACCTTTCACCGACAGAAGCTGGTGTTACATCGTGCTTCTATGAAGGCTTATGCTGAGGCATTGCGAGTCGCGGGTAAAAAAGTAACCTATTGGAACTTTAATTCGGTCGAACCGGAGTTGTTCTTTAGTTCAACAAAGGAAACTGTTACCATGTACAATGTGGTGGATGATTACTTGGAGAGAGCAATTCGCGCAGCTTGTAAGAAATTGACCATTTTAGATACTCCGAATTTCTTTTTGGGTCATGCGGAAGTGATGGAGATTTTTGGAAAGAAGAAGCGCTTTTTGCTGTTTGATTTCTACAAGCAGCAACGCAAGAAGACCGGTTGGTTGATGGCTGGTGACGAGCCTTTGGGAGGGGCTTGGTCGCTGGACGCAGAGAACAGAAAAAAATTGCCCAAAGGCCATGTGGCCCCTTTGCCTTGGTTTCCTTCGGAAGATGAATACGTAGCAGAAGCCAAGGAATACGTGGCCCAACATTTTCCTCAGGCCTTCGGAGAAGTGAAAACCTTTTACTTCCCCATTCATCGGAAAGATGCTTTGCTGGTGCTGCGGGATTTTGTGGAAAATCGATTGGCGCATTATGGAGAATACCAAGATGCCATCGATGGAAAACAATCCTGGGTCTATCACAGCATTTTAACCCCAGCCTTGAACATTGGTCTGCTCAGTCCACACGAAGTATGTCAAACCGTGATTGACTTTTATGACAAAAATCCTCACTTGCCTTTGAATGCGGTGGAAGGATTTATTCGTCAGGTTTTGGGCTGGCGCGAGTACATCCGTGCCATCTATGTGGTCAAAGGGAGAGAGGAACGGACCAAAAACTTTTGGCAATTCAAACGAAAAATTCCAGCATCATGGTGGCTGGGAACTACTGGGATTCCTCCGGTGGACGATGTGATCCAGAAGATTCAACAGACCGGTTATGCCCATCACATCGAGCGCTTGATGGTCTTGGGCAATTTCATGTGCTTGTGCGAATTTGATCCCGACGAGGTACATGCTTGGTTCATGGCTTTGTTCATTGATGCCTACGATTGGGTGATGGTACCCAATGTCTACGGCATGTCGCAGTATGCAGATGGCGGAATCATGAGCACCAAGCCTTACATCAGCGGCTCCAATTACATTCACAAGATGTCCCATTATCCCAAAGGAGCCTGGAGCGAAGTTTGGGATGCTTTGTTCTGGCGATTCATCTTTCAGCACAGGAGTTTCTTTTTGTCCAATCCCCGTTTGTCCATGATGGTAAGAACACTAGAAAAAATGCCCGAAGCAAAGCAACGGGCATTCATTGATAAGGCTGAGCAATATTTGATTAACCTTGATTCAGCAGACGGGATAAACTAACCTTTTGTGCAATCATGCCATGCAAGGCATCAATGGCCACGCGCTCTTGCAACATGGTGTCGCGGTCACGAATGGTTACGGTGTTGTCTTCCAATGTTTCATTGTCTACTGTGATGCAGTAAGGAGTGCCAATGGCGTCTTGTCTTCTGTATCTGCGACCCACAGCGTCTTTGTCGTCGTATTGTAAATTGAAATCGTATTTCAAAAGGTCAACAATTTCTTTGGCTTTCTCTGGCAATCCATCTTTTTTAACCAAAGGCAAAATGGCCACTTTCACGGGAGCCAAAGCAGGATGGATGGAAAGTACAGTACGCTCTGCTCCTTCCTCACCTTCTTTTCCAGGAACCATTTCCGTGCGGTAAGCATTGCTTAAAACGGCCAAGAACATGCGGTCCAAACCGATAGAAGTTTCTACCACATAAGGCACAAAACTCTCGTTGGTTTCGGGATCAAAGTAGCGCAATTTTTTACCGGAGAATTCTTCGTGCTTGCTCAAATCGAAATCTGTTCTGCTGTGGATTCCTTCCAATTCTTTGAAGCCCATTGGGAAGTTGAACTCAATGTCACAAGCGGCATTGGCGTAGTGGGCGAGTTTTAAGTGATCGTGGAATTTGTAGTTCTCTTCGCCCATACCCAAAGCATTGTGCCAAGCGATGCGGGCGTTTTTCCAGTAGTTGTACCATTCCATCTCTGTGCCTGGCTTGCAAAAGAACTGCATTTCCATTTGTTCAAATTCGCGCATGCGGAAAATGAATTGGCGGGCGATGATTTCGTTTCGGAAAGCTTTTCCAATTTGTGCAATACCAAAGGGCAATTTCATGCGGCCCGTTTTCTGAACGTTGAGGAAGTTGACAAAAATACCTTGCGCGGTTTCAGGACGGAGGTAAATGATACCAGCATCTCCGGATACAGCACCCAATTCCGTTTTGAACATCAAATTGAATTGACGTACTTCAGTCCAGTTTCTAGAACCCGATTCAGGACAAGCAATCTCGCACTCGTCGATGAGGTTTTTGAGGGCAATCAAATCAGAAGACTCCAATGCGGCCTTCATTTTGGCCTGCACGTCATCAATTTTGGCTTGACTGCGCAGGACATTGGGATTGGTCGCGCGGAATTGTTCTTCGTTAAAGGCTTCGCCAAATTTGTTTTTGGCTTTATCGATTTCCTTTTGGATTTTGGCCTCTGACTTGGCCATGTAGTCTTCCAACAGGACATCTGCACGGTAGCGCTTTTTGCTGTCTTTGTTGTCGATGAGGGGATCGTTGAATGCATCCACGTGACCGCTGGCTTTCCAGGTGGTGGGGTGCATAAAGATGGAGGAGTCCAAACCCACGATGTTTTGGTGCATTCGGGTCATGGCGGTCCACCAATAGTTTTTGATGTTGTTTTTTAGTTCAACCCCCAATTGACCGTAGTCATAGGCGGCACTGAGTCCATCATAAATTTCAGATGATGGAAAAACAAAGCCATACTCCTTGGCATGTGAGATGACCAGTTTCAGTTTATCTTCTTGTTGCATGGTGCAAAAGTAAGGTTTGTTGAAAGTGAGAAAAAATGAAAGTTGAATTCACAAGAGGATGTTCATTGTTTTAATTTAACTTAACACAAGAAGTGATGATTATCATTTTTATACACCTATTTTTGCGCACCTACAAATTCTAAACTGAACATTTTCTTGTTCCAAATATCGAAGTGCTTAGCAGAAAACAGCTGTTTTTCATTGGGTTATGAATTTTAACGTTTGGTAATGTAACCATTGTCACTGATGTGCGTAAGAAGAGGTAAATATTTAAAAAATTAAACTCCACCGAGTATGAGAAAAAAACTTTTGTCAACCAAAAGATGGGTGTTTCAACGTTTGTTAGCGTTGATGTTTTTATTGGGCGGCTTTACCGGGATGCTGAGTGCGCAGATCGCGCAGCGGGGTTCGGCCACCACGGCGACGAGTGGTAATTCAACGGTTACTATATCAACCCCTACCGGTGTTCAGCCAGGAGATATAATGATTGCGAATGTTGGCAATTACGTTAACTCAGGTCAGACCACTGCAACTTGTGCAGGATGGACCTTGATTGCAGGAACGGATACTGATCGCGGAAGAGCCACTTTGTTGTATAAAATAGTAACGGCAAGTGAACCTGCGTCTCATGTGTTTTCATTGACAAATCCTTCGGATCGCTCAGTTGGAGCAATTGTGGCGTTTTCAGGGGTTAATACATCGAATCCATTTGATGTTACCCTGCCTGGAAGTTGGACCATAGTTGGAAGTAATGTGATAAATACCATACCTTCAATTACAACACAACTCTCTTCTAGCGCAGTTCTGGTTTTTGGTAATGCCTCAAGATTGCCGAATACAACAACAGCCAATTCTAATTTTACTGCATGGACATTGACCAGCCCATCCCCTTTGACAGAACTCTATGATGTAGGAACAACAGGAGCAAACAACATGGTGGCCGTCGGTGCCGCTTGGGGCATTCGAAACCCCGCGGGAGCAACGGGCAATGCGGGATTTACTTGCACCTTCAATACCAATCCTAGGGATATGGGCGGAATAATGATTGCTTTGCGCCCTGCACAGACAATTGCTACAATGGATGTTCAGATTTGTCAGAATTTTAATACTTTGTCCAATACAGGAACTTCGTCGTCTTTTCCAAACGGGTGGTCTATCTCTGAAAGCGGAACCAATGCAAATGCGATCTACACTGCAGGAACGGGATCGAGTAATACAGGTGATACCTATAGTTTAGGGACTGCAGCCAATACGGACCGAGCTTTGGGTGGTCTATTAACAGGCAATGTGACGCCTTCTTACGGGGCTCAGTTTTTCAATAATACCTCTACAACCATCTCTATTTTTAACATCAGTTATTTGGGTGAAACTTGGAGAGTGGGAAGTGCCAATCGACCAGATAGATTGGATTTTGCATATAGTACCAACGCTACCTCTTTATCAAACGGAACATGGGTGGATGTAAACAGTTTGGATTACAGTAATCCTGGACAAGCCACAGCCAATGGTTCATTGCTACATAGTGCCAATATCTCATCAACAATTAACGGACTTTCTATTGCCCCAGGTACCTCTTTTTGGATCAGATGGACGGATTCAGACGCAACTGGAAGTGATGATGCCATGGGGGTAGATGATGTTTGTATTACACCCGTAACACCTATATGTGTGCCTACCGCTGCTATAGCTTCCAATGATGCCGACAACAGCATCTGTGCAGGAACGAGTGTTACTTTTACCGCTACTCCAACCAACGGTGGTGCAGCACCGGCTTACCAGTGGAAATTGAATGGTGCCAACGTAGGTACCAATAGTGCAACCTACACCAATTCGGCTCTGGCTGATGGTGACAACGTACAAGTAGTGATGACTTCCAATGCGGCTTGCGCTTCTCCGACTACTGCTACTTCCAATACCATAGCAATAGGTGTAACACCCGCGCCCAATCTGCCTTTGACTTCTTCTGTGGGTAGCACAATATGTGCTGGAACCCCTGTTACTTTTACCTCTTCGGGCGCAGCACAGTATCAATTTTTCATTGATGGTGTTTCGCAAGGCGCAGCCTCAGCCACCAGCACCTTTAATACTTCTGCCTTGACCAATGGTCAGGTGGTTTCAGTGCAATCTACGGGAGCAACCGTTATTCCTTCCAATGGAACGGCCTTTGTGCTGGATGGAACCATGGAGGCCAATTGGGGAACGGCGTTGGCAACATCCGCAGGTGGACCTTCTCCTGGTTTTGGAGCAGGACATGAATTGAACGCATTGTACGCGAGTGCCAATCAGAATAATTTGTTTGTCGGAGTGGCGGGCAATGTGCAGTCAGGTAATCGCATTTTGGTTTGGATTGACACCAAAACAGGAGGATACACCAATGGAAATTATGGACGTTCAGGAGCTCCACAAGGAGTGGATGATATCAACAGTGGAATCAGCTTTGATGCTGGATTTGCTGCAGATTATGTTTTGGTCATTGGCGTAACGAGTGGCCAATATTTTTATGATTTGTATACGCTTTCAGGAACGGCTGGGTCAGGAGGTGGACCTAATCAGTATTTGGGTTATACCAATGCCCCATCAGCTCCTACGACACTGTTTAATTTGGGAGCCGTGATGGGCGCCAATCCGGCCAACAGCAACAATACCAGAGGGTTTGAGGTTCAAATTCCAAAATCTTTGTTGGGATACACCACAGGTGCGGTGCAGTTATTTGCCATGTATACCTCCGAAGGGGGATTTT
>CANNHA010000129.1 GCA_947504275.1 Flavobacteriales bacterium | reverse complement strand
TGTCTCAAACATCTGTTCATGTTGCTCATGAAAAAGAGGGTCTAATTTTTTGTTGTTCTTCTGATTGGTCAACCATTTTTTATTCGCCTTTTTCTCAGTTTTGGCGCGTTCCAACCATTTTTTTAATTCCTCATTCATGCGGGTCTTTGAAATTGGGATTGTTCATGAATGAGGTATCGCTCAGGCACTTGAGAAAGGCAATCAAGTCATTCTTGGAAGTCTCAGAAAGTTGTAATCCGCCTGAAGTAAATTTCATAAAAGAATCAATTGTCGTAGAAGGATGGCCACCAGAGTTGTAGTGCTCAATGACTTCCAATAGGGTGTTGAATCTACCATCGTGCATGTAGGGTGCTGAGAATTCGACATTGCGCAAAGTAGGCGCTTTGAATTTCCCACTATCCAAAGGATTCAACGTAACATTGAAACGACCAGGATCATTTTCAAAGTGGCTGTCTAAACCATTGTTGTGGAATAGACCGTCTGTCATTTGCATATCGCCAAATCCATGGCAATGAAAACAATCCGCGCCATAAGAACCACCGGGTACTTGGTCAGGACTCCCTCCCTCTGTGGTAAATAAGACAAATCCGCGGTACTCATCGGGTGCAAACGTATATTGTCCAATGCGCTGTTTGTCAAACTTAGAACCAGCGCTGACCATCGTTCTGATAAAAGAAGCAATGGCTTTTGCTGCTCGTTCCTTTGTGACATGCGGACTGCCAAATGCGGCTTTGAACATTTTGGGATACATAGTATCGTTGCTCAATTTTTCCACCACATTGCTCCATTCTTCATGCATTTCAACCGGGTTTTCTATTGGCTCAAGAATTTGATCTTCCAATGAGGATTTTCGACCATCCCAGAAAAAATGTCTCGTCCATCCCAAATTAATAAGGGCCATTGATTGCCTATTGCCCAAGGTACCGCCCACGCCTGACGAGTATTGATTGGGATCTGAAAAACTATTTTGTGGTAAATGACAACTTCCACAAGAGATGGAATTGTCCAAACTTAATTTTTTTTCCCAGAATAAATACTTCCCCAAAAGCACGCTTTCTTGCGTGAGTGGATTGTTATTGGGAATGTCCATGGGTGGAAAGAAGGGAGGAATGTCAAGATTATAAGGCTGTGTCAATGAGAAATCATCTGCTAGGCCATTGGTATTATTGTTGTCCTCTTGTTGTTCAAGAACATCGTATTTACAAGCCATCAAGGCAATGCAAATCAATAATGACAATATCCAATTCTGTTTTTTCATTGTTGTTGTTCCAAAGGTAAAAACCTTTCATATTGAACAGCATTCCAATCTGTTAAACTCTCTAAGAAAAGAATCAAGTCACTTTTTTCCTGTGCAGTGAGGTGAAGGGGTTTTATCCGGGGGTCTTGATTTTCTGGGTGATTATGCCCCCCTTGATTGTAAAATTCGATTACTTCTTCCAAGGTAGCAACAGATCCATCATGCATATAGGGGGGAGTGAGTTCGATGTTTCTTAGTGTTGGTGTTTTGAATTTTCCTCGGTCTTGGATGTTGTACGATTCACGTTCCTTCCCTAAATCATTGTTGTTTTTTAGACCAATATTGTAAAAATTATAATCGGTAAATAGGGGCGGTTTATGGCATTCAGAGCAATGCAATTTATTTGATTGAAACAGCTGCCATCCCCGAAAAGCGGCACTGTCCCATGGTTGATCTTTGTAGTAATAAGCATGATCAAAATGCGTGTCGGCGCTGATCATGCTGCGCTGAAAACAGGCCAATGCCCTTGTGATGACGTAATAATCCAAAGGCCGACCATAAGCTTTTTGACTGAGCTCTTGGATGATGGGGTCGTTGAGGAGCAGTGGCGAAATTCCTTTTGGGTTGCCCTTCATTTCCAAGGAGTCCAAAAGCGGAGCCAGCGCCTGAAGCTCCAATGTTTTTACCCCTCCCTCACTCAAGTAATAAGGGGCAAATGCCAAATTAAAAAGGGTCGGGGCATTCCGCTGTGTGCTGTTTTGATGAAAACCTTTGGATGTTTTTTCTCCGTCCGTAAAGGCCATGTTTAAATTGTGACAACTGCCGCAGGACAATATTTGGTCTTGTGACAATCTTGTGTCATAGAACAATTTTCTGCCCAACAATATTCGGCAATCATTGGGCAAGTTGTCCTCAGGCAAGACAACTTGTGGGAAATGTTTGGGGAAACGATAGCGAAAGTTTTTTTGATCACAGGATTGCATAGCAGGTTCTTGACAACCAGCTAGAAAAAAGGAAAAAAGGAATGCGATGATTTTTACGGTATCCATTGAAAGGATGATGCGTAGAGGTTCATTGCGCGAATGGCCAATGGTAAATTGCCAGTAGTATGTGTTAGATAATCGGTATCCAAGTGCAAGGTGTCAGCATCGCTCCAAAAACATTTTTGGGCATCAAGAGAGAAATTCCAAGTTTGAGATTTTCCTTTGAATACAGTTACATCGGGGACATCAAAAATCAATTCTCGGAAAAGAGTGTCATCGCCACAATGGTATGCGATGGGATCGATGAGTGGCGCTGTAGCGGATCCTGTAAGGTCAGTTTTGCCATTGAGTTGATAAAAGATGTAACCGGTGTTCCAAGTCCAGAACATACCAGCAGCGCCTCCGACGCTCAGGGGACTGCTGTTGGGGTAGGTTGTGGGATCGGTATTGGTATTGATGGCCGCCGGCACGCCCAAACTGAATCCGATTCTTTTAACGGTTCGAGGGTCTGCTTTGATGGTCACTTGGGGATCATTGAACCAATTGAGGAGTGCGATGTCTTGAATAACAAAAGCGGAATCATTTTCATCATACAACGTGATGTTGGAAATATATCCCCTGAAGTCCTCTAGTAAAAGTCGGTACCCATCAATGTGGTTGTAGGTTTGTCCCTGAACCAAGTCGTTGTTCCCAAAAACAACATTCCATTTGAAGATAAACTGCGTTGGTGTTTCAGGCTCTGGTGGATCCACAATCTCTTTGCATTTGTTGCATTGTGCAAATAGCAAAAACAGTAGGGATAGCATTGTCCAACGTTTCCATTTATTCATATCACCAAAAATATATCAACAGTTGATAATTTAAGTGAAACAACCTTGTTAAACTCCGTTATTTTAGTTGATATGAATCACCAAGGTCCTGTTTTTTGGGTTTGCCGCAGCTCTGCTGGGAGCGGCAAGACCTATAGTTTGGTCAAGCAATTTTTGACATTGTGTTTGAGAGAGAAATCGGCTGATGCCTACGTGCACATCTTGGCCATCACTTTTACCAATAATGCGGCGGCTGAAATGAAAAGCCGAATCTTGGCTCGTTTGCACGATTTCTCTCAAGGTACTCGCTTGGAAAAAACAAGCGCTGGTGGTCAGCTTTTTTGGTTGCTGCAAGAAGAGTTGAACATCGATCCATTGGATTTGGAGTCTCGCGCCAAAAGTACATTGTCCCATATTTTGCATCATTACCACCGTTTCTCCGTTTCCACCATTGATTCTTTCATTCACCGTATTGTGCGTGCATTTTCTCGCGATCTTAGTCAGCATCCTGATTTTAATATCGAGATGGATACGGATCGTGTCTTGGAGGAAGTGGTAGATCGCTGTTTGGATCAAGCAGGAAAAGTAGAGGCCGTGACCAAGTACTTGAAAAAACTGGTGCAAATTCAGATGGAAGATGGAAAGGCTTGGAATCCCAAGTCGGTGATGTTGGAATACGCCAAAACCATCACTACTGAGTGGGGAATGACCGCATTGGAGTCGCAGAAGGAGGCGGGTTTAACCCTTTCAGATTTTGAAAGAATATTTCAGAATTTATTTGTTATAAAAGACCATTTGATGCAAACGCCCAAAGGAATGGCGGCTGAGATTCATGATCTGTTGATGAGTTGTTCTTTGGACAAAGATGATCATTGGAGAAAAGGGTATTTCTGCGATGTGTTTGCCAAGTTGAAGGAATCACACACTTTGTTTTATGATAGCAATCCTTTTATCAAGACTGAGCTGTCCAGTTGGTGGGAACAAGGTGAGGAGGCCAGTTGGTTCAGAACCAAAGGTGGAAACGTTCAAGTGAAACATCTTTTTGAGGCCAATGCAAATGATATCGCTCATAAGATTACTCAGGTTTGGGAGTGGTTTCATGGTTCTGAAATCAAACAATTGTACTTGGTGGATTCCATCATCAAGAATTTCTATGCCATGGGTTTGGTGCATTATCTGCACGAACTTTCTGAAGGAATTAAACAAGAACGAAATTTCTTGATGATCCAGGATTTTCACCAAATGATTTCCAAGGTGATGATCAATAATCCGACGCCCTTTGTTTATGAAAAAGTTGGCGAAAGATTTGATCATTTGCTGTTTGATGAGTTTCAAGATACTTCGAAATTGCAGTGGCGGAATTTTTTACCATTGGTTCATCAAGGGATGTCCAAAGGAGGCGAAATTTTTGTGGTAGGAGATGGTAAGCAGTCCATCTACCGCTGGCGAAACGGGGATGTACATCAGTTTGTCAACTTGCCTGATATTCCGCAAGATGAGGGTTTGCAGGGATTGGAAGTTCTGCTGGAGGAAGGATACCGCAGTATGGAGTTGAACACCAATAGGCGTTCTCATCAGAATGTTGTTTTATTTAACAATAATTATTTTGATGCCATTCGGGAGAAGATGACAGATGTGAATAAGAAAGTATACATCAATCAAGCCCAGTTGCCGCATCATCCTGATCAAGGATATGTGCGGTACAAGTTGTTTCAGAATAAAGGTACAGCGAGAGAGGACATGATGGCTGATTTGGTTCAGTCCATTAAAGCAGCTCATGCTGACGGGTTTGCTTATTCTGACATGGCCATTTTGACTCGAAAAGGAAGGAAGGAGGCTGCTCCTATTGCGGAAGCGTTGAAAGAACATGGTATTCCCATGAATACCCATGATAGTTTTTTACTCTCTCTTTCCGCAAAGGTTAGAACAGTGATGGCTTACCTGTCTTTCTTGGCCAAACCCAAGGAGGTTTATTTTAGATTTGATTTGTTGCGCTCATTGTCTGAGTTGGATGAATTGTCTTTTGATTTGACAACTGCCATCGACGCATGCATGGTCATTCATCGATCCACTGAAGGTAGAGAGAAGCGCTTATTGGGCGGTATTGAGGGTTTTTTAAATCAATGGAATCCCAACATCAAAGCAAGATGGGAAACGGGATTATCAGCTTATGACTTGGCCAAATCTTTCATTGACGATTTGCAATTGGGCATGGATGAGTATTTGGAATTCCTATTAGATCAGTTGTCTCAGAAGTCAACACAATGGGGTTTTTATCCTGCAGAAGTTATTGCGTGGTGGTCCAAAGCAAAAGAGAAACTTTGCATACAAAGCAATGTCAGTGATGATGCCGTTCGCATCATGACCATACATCGATCCAAAGGATTGGAATTTCCTGTTGTTTTTTATCCGCGTTTTCAATCCAAGAATCCATCTCAAAACATTTGGGTTCCCATCGATGTACCTGGCATCCCTTTGAAGGATGTTTATTTGCGCTTCAGCTCTGCAGAGCCTAAGTATTATCAGCCAGATGCTTTTGTCGAAGAATACAACAACCAATTATTGGATCAATTCAATTTGATGTACGTTGCGCAGACCAGAGCTGAGGAACGTTTGTATATTTTACAAGAGGAAATCATAGCAGATAAAGAGGAAGGAAGTAGCAGTGATGTGGCCATCATTGATACATTGTTTACGCAGACTTTCAAGGAAGTTTTTGAGGCCATGGGTTCGGAAGCCATAGAACAATCGTGGACGCTCGGTGAGCCAAGTAAGAAGAAGGGGGAGAGTCAAGTGTCAGCTGTCGAAATACGTGATATGAAAACTCAAGTGCGATCCAAGAAAGTGAATATCCGCTTCTCAGCAACCAAGAGAAATGAAGACCATGATCACTGGATGTCCAGAAAGAAAGGGGAGCGTACCCATGCTTTTTTACAATTGATGCTGCTGCACCAAGACGCGCAAAAGGCAATCGAAATGTTTGATCAGACTTATCCAAGTGCGGAGGAAGATGAGCGATTGATGTGGATTTCTGTTGCGGAAAATGTAGATTGGATGAAATTGGTTTGCTCTCCTCGAGAAAATCCA
>CANNHA010000128.1 GCA_947504275.1 Flavobacteriales bacterium | reverse complement strand
GATGAATGAAATGCTTCCAACAGGAATGTATCAACTTATTTTCAAGAACAATGGAAACGTCCAGTCCTTGAAATTAATGGTATCCAAATAGGTTTTGTTAGTTTTACTTGGTGCCGAAAGAAGGCCCTCCATTTGGAGGGCCTTTTTTTCTACTTTCGCTGAATGGAAATACACATTTGGTCTGATGTAGCTTGTCCCTTCTGTTATATTGGTAGAGAGCATTTACTCGATGCTTTGAAATTGTCAGGATTAGAAGACGTTCACTTGACTTGGCACAGTTTCCAATTGGATCCCTCGATTTCTAAAGAATATGAAGGTGAAACAATTATCAGTCATTTGCCTCAAAAAAAAGGAATGAGTATAGCTCAGGTGCAACAAATGATGGGTAATGTCGAGTCAATGGGTCGAGAGGCTGGACTTTCTCTGAACTTGTCATCCACTCAAGTTTACAACACGCTTCCTTGTCATTTGGTGTTGCAATATGCAAAGTCAAAGGGAATGGGCGATGCCATGAAGCACACACTTTTAGAGCGTCATTTTGTAAGAAATCAAAACCTGAGTATAGTTTCCAATTTGAATCAGGCTTTACAAGAAATTGGAATAATGGATATGGATGCTTCCTCCATTTTGTCTGATGAACGATGGATGAGGAAGGTAGAGGATGATTTGTACACCGCACAGCAATTCAATATAAGAGGCGTTCCTTTTTTTGTTTTTGACAATAAGTACGCTTTGTCTGGAGCTCAGCCTGTTGATGTTTTTGTGCGTGTGTTGAAACAAACATTGGAGGATAGCAAATAATGGGTTGTAATTTTGTTTGATAATTCTATAATGATGGAAAATTTTCAATGGTTAATATGGGTGCTACTTGGACTGAATGCTGTAGTGGTAGTTTTGCTTTTGAAGCGCGGAGATTCTAAAGGAAGCGCAATGTCCAATGAACTCGTTCAATCCTCACTCAATCGAATTGAGTCTACATTGAAGGAGGAGACCAGAGTCAATCGCGATGAATTGTCTAAACAAATGAAGGATAATCGTCAAGAATTAAATGACTCGTTGCGGGTGTTTTCTGAGCAGAATCAGCGATTGTCCAAAGAATTGATGGATACCGTAAAGGCAGAGTTCAAATTGTTCAAGGATGATTTTGAAAAGAATTTTAAGGGCTTTACCGATCATCAACGAGAGAAGTTTGATGACTTGGTCAACAAGACAGAAAAACGATTGGAGGCCATGCGTGAAACGGTAGATGAGAAGTTGCAAAAGACTTTGAACGATCGACTGACCCAGTCCTTTGCAGCGGTAGAGAGCAACTTGAAATCCGTTCAAGAAGGATTAGGGGAAATGAAAACCCTAGCGCAAGATGTTGGAGGACTGAAGAAAGTGTTGAGCAATGTGAAGCACAGAGGAGGAGTGGGAGAGGTTCAGTTGGAAATGTTATTGGAGCAAATCTTGGCACCAGATCAATACGCATCCAATGTCAAGACCAAAGAAGGATCCAATGACTTGGTTGAGTTTGCGATTAAACTTCCAGGAAGAGATGATCAGCAATCGCATGTTTACCTCCCTATTGATGCCAAGTTCCCAAAAGATGCCTATGATCAATTGGTAGATGCCTACGATAGTGGTGAGGTTGGCGCCATTGACGCTGCCAATAAAAATCTAGAGAACACCATCAAGAAAATGGCAAAGGACATTAAAGATAAATATGTTGATCCACCCAATACTACTGACTTTGCTATTTTATTTTTACCATTTGAAAGTATCTATGCAGAGGTGATTAGAAGGTCCAATTTATTGGAATATTTGCAAAGAGAAACAAAAGTGATCGTGACAGGTCCCACAACTTTAGCGGCTATTTTGAATAGCTTGCAAATGGGTTTCAGAACTTTGAGTCTACAAAAGCGCAGCAGTGAGGTATGGTCACTCTTGGGTGCGGTGAAGACAGAGTTTGATAAATTTGGCGGTCTGCTGGAACGTGCTCAAAAGAATATTGCTGCTGCCGGAGAGAATATCGATACATTGCTGGGTACACGAACAAATGCTATTCGACGAAAACTGAAAAATGTGGACAGTCTGCCTCAAGAAGAGGTGAAGAATATTTTGCCAGAATTGGGGTCAGATGATGATGGTGAACCCGATTGATTCGGTACAAAAGCAATGAAATAATATTTTAGTTTTGTCGTTCATTACGCGCTTATGAATGCAAGATTGTTCATTTTTCTCACCCTTCTATTTGGATTTATTCATGCCAATGCTCAATCCAAATATACCATTTCAGGGACAGTAACAGAAGCTGGAAGTGGTGAGTTGTTGCCCGGTGTCATGGTTTTTTGCCCTGCTCAGCAGGAGGGTACATCGAGCAATGCTTACGGTTTCTATTCTCTTCAACTTCAGTCATTGCCGGCTGAGGTCATTTTCCGTTTTTTGGGACACAAGGAAGTGTCGGTTGTAGTAAATGCCAATGGACAGCGACAAGATGTGTCAATGGAATTGGCCGAGATTCAAAAAGAATTGGTGATAGAGGGAAATAGATATCTCAACACTGCAGAGCAGACGCAAATGTCTACCATTGAAATCCCCGTTGATCAAATCAAGAAGATTCCCGCTCTGCTTGGTGAGAAGGATGTTCTCAAGGTAATTCAATTATTGCCTGGCGTGCAAAAGGGGAGTGAAGGCAGTTCCGGATTTTATGTAAGAGGTGGTGGACCAGATCAGAACCTGATCATTTTGGATGATGCGGTTGTTTACAATGCCAGCCACCTTTTCGGTTTTTTTTCAACCTTCAATGGTGATGCACTGAAATCTGTGGAGTTGATAAAAGGAGGTTTTCCTGCACGATTTGGTGGAAGGCTTTCATCGGTTTTAAACATGCAAATGAAGGACGGAGATAAACAGAAGTTTAGAGGAGAAGCAGGATTTGGCCTTATTGCATCACGTTTAATGCTAGAGGGGCCTATCGCAAAGGGAAAAGTTTCCTACTTGGTCAGCGCAAGAAGAACATATATCGACATGCTTATCTATCCTTTTTTACCAACGGATTCCAAGGCAGGATATTATTTCTATGACTTGAACGGTAAAGTGAATTGGGTTGTCAATAAAAACAACAGATTGTACTTGAGCGGATACACGGGTAAGGACAGGTTTTATTACCGCCCATGGAGTGAATTTGGAGATCAGGAGTCAGCCTATCTTCAATGGTTCAATCGGACAGGAACATTGCGATGGAATCATATTTACAATGAGAAATTGTTTAGCAATACTTCTTTGATTTATTCCAAGTATTTGTTTGATATAGGTTCACAGACCAAAGAGAATGGTGTGGAGACTTTTTCATTGAGTTATGGAAGCGGTATCCAAGATTGGACATTGAAACATGATTTTGATTATGCATTAAGCAATCGTCATCATATAAAAATGGGTGTTAGTGCGATCAAGCATCATTTTACACCAAGCGCAGTAGTAGTGAAAGGTGATTTTGCAGAGGGTGATTTGTCAGGAAAGGAGGAGTATCGTTCTTTTGAGAATGGTTGGTACATAGAAGACGAGATGAGATTGACCGACCAATTGAAATTGAATCTGGGTTACCGCTTGAGTAATTTTGTTATGAAAGGCAACGCATATTGGGGATGGGAGCCTAGACTGAATGCTCGCTTTTTGATCAATGAACATTGGAGTGTAAAAGGTGGTTACTCTCGCATGAACCAGTATATGCATTTGTTGTCTAATACAGGTATTGGATTGCCAACGGACTTATGGGTTCCTGCAACGGAGAATGTAAGCCCTATGCGAGCCGATCAATGGGCTTTAGGAACCACTAAGGATTTTGCGAAGCAAGATTGGAGCATTACCTTGGAAGGATATTACAAGAAGATGAGCAACGTTCTCAGTTACAAGGAAGGAGCGAGCTTTCTCAATACCGGAGTACTAGAAGAGGATAGTGAAATCTCCTGGCAAGACAATGTGACCAGTGGAAAAGGGGAGTCATATGGAACAGAATTGTTGTTGCAAAAACCAACGGGGAAATTATCAGGATGGATTGGTTACACCCTATCATGGACCAAGTTGCAATTTGATGCCTTGAACAATGGGTTACCATTTTTTGCCCGTTACGATCGACGTCATGATTTTTCAGCAGTGGCCATCTATGAGTTGTCTGATAATATAACATTGTCAGGTACCTGGGTATATGGAACCGGCCAGGCTATTACTTTACCTAACGCCAATTACAATGTGTTGACGCATGATCCAGGCAGTAGCAATGGATTTGCTGGTGGATACGGTGGTCAATGGGGATTGCCGGGTTATTATGATTTTGGGGTGCAAGATTTTGGAGCGAAGAATAGTTTTAGAATGGCAGCATATCACAGATTGGATGTGGCTTTACAATTCCACAAACAAATGGAGCGCGCTAAGCGTACCATTGAGGTCGGGTTGTACAATGCCTACAATCGCAGAAATCCCTTCTTCTATGAGATTAGATCTTCTCCTTCAGGTAGGAATTACTTAAGTCAAATTTCCTTGTTCCCCGTCATTCCTTCTATCTCATGGAATTATCAATTTTAAAGCAATGAAAAGAGCACTACTATTTATAATAATTGGTTTCGCATCTTTTTTTATGGGTTGCGAAGAAGAAGCAGACATTCCATTGCCTGAAGTGGAACCCAAGATTACATTATCCTGTTATATTTCGGATGATACCGACACCGTGCGTGCCTATTTGCGTTGGTCCGATCCGGTTTTTAGCAATGGTGATTCAGAAGGTAAAATCATCAGTGATGCGCAAGTTGTTTTGTCTGGCAGTGGATTTTCGAGGAGTTTTGTATTCAACGATTTTCAACAGTATTTTGAATTGCCTGTGCAAGGATTTGAGTTAACCCCTGGTTTGGAGTATCGTTTGGATATCACGGCTAGCAATGGATCAACGGCTTCTGCTGTCACGAGAATACCTTTGCAACAATCGGATATTCGATCCGCCTCTTTTGAGCGAAATGCTGAAGTAGATGACTTATTCAATCAATACTATGTAACGTATCGGTTTGAAACAGTGTTAGGAAACCTTGAACCAGAGGAACCATATTACCGAATCATTCACTATCAAAAATGGGAGGATTCTGGTTGGTACCAATCGATCAATGTGTGGCATGCGTTTGAATCAGGAGACGATGAAGAAAGCATCATCAGTGAATCCAGTTTCTATGGCTACGATACGACCCTTATGCTGCACAAGGCGCATATCATTCACTGCTCCGAGGATTATTATCGGTTCCATACCACAATGGAAAACATCAGTTACGGACCTTTTGCAGAACCTACAATCGTTTATTCAAATGTGAACAATGGGTTAGGGATTTTTGCAGGTTTTAGGCAGCTGGTGATATTGTACTAAAAGCGCATTTTTTTAATATTGTCTACGATGCTTTCGTCAAGGTCTTGCATATCACTGAGTTCTATTTCAAGACTTTTGGTTGAGCTGATGAGCTCCAGCAAGGAGAGTGATAATGAAGCGCAGAAAATAACCAACGAAGTGCCAAAGGTCCAACGGGCTTCACTCATCCATCCGTTGTAGATGCAATACATGCTCACAATGCAGAAAGCAAAAGTGAGTACTCCTAAGATTTGCATGTATTTGATCAAGCGCAAACGGTATTTGAGGTTCTTGATTTGCGCATGCAGTAACGCTTTCTCGTTATCTTCTTTTCCTTTATAGCGGTCATGTAGTTGTCTGATAACATTGGCCAGCGCCAAAAAGCGATTGGTATAGGCCAATAGAATTAAACTAACTGCGGGAAAAAGAAGTGCTGGGGTATTGATGCTGATATCCATGTCCAAAGGTATGGGCTAATTTTTTGGATGTTGGCCGTTGAAACAAAAAAAATTATCTTCGTGGACATGGATAGAAAGAAATTTTTAAAACGAGGACTCTTGGGTGGTTTGGCTGCTGTTTTTGCCGCCAAATGGTACAATGTGCAAGCCAATGCAAAAGAAGAAAACTTAGAGTTGCCAGCAATGGGAAGGGGAGTAGAGGGTGTCTTTGCCCCAACCAACAAGCACATGGTAGGCAATGGTTTTAAAGTGATGAATTTCTATCCAGGAGGTAAAGGATTTGAAGATCGCATGTCACCCTTCTTTTTGTTGGATTTTAACGCAGAGGTAAACTTCCCTCCTTCAGATATTTCGCAAGGTGTAGGTGTGCATCCTCACCGCGGAATAGAAACGGTGACCTTTGCTTATAAAGGTTCTATCGAGCATCATGACAGCAAAGGAAACCATGGAATCATTGGACCTGGCGATATACAATGGATGACAGCGGGCGGAGGTGTTTTGCACAAAGAATACCATGAGCAGACTTTTAACCGTTCTGGCGGAGCTTTCGAAATGATTCAGTTGTGGATCAATCTTCCCAAAAAGCACAAGATGACTCCTGCCAAGTACCAGAG
>CANNHA010000127.1 GCA_947504275.1 Flavobacteriales bacterium | reverse complement strand
TAGCTCGTGTTGGGTGAAAAATTGAAATTACCTTGATTGATAAAAGTTAAATTGGGGACGTTGGTGTTGTAGTTGCATGCATAGATGTCTAGCAATCCATCTTGATTGATATCGCTGCAGGCGGCACCCCAAAGTTGGTATTGGGGTTGATATGTCCAATTAAGTCCATTGGAATAATTCTCAAAAGTCCAATTGTCAATGTTTCTGAATAGTTTAATTCCTTGGTCTTTTGAACAGGTTAATAAATCATTCATTCCATCATTGTTCATGTCGAACCACAAAACAGATTTGGTATCTAGTCCAGATGGAATTTGTGCAACCGGGAAAAAATTACCTGCGATATTCTTATAAATGACGGTCTCATAAGTCGGTCTGCTAAGGGTTAAGTCATCCCATCCATCTTGGTCATAGTCGTAGAAGCTTATGCCATTGCCAAATTGGGTAACACCATACACAAAGTTGATATTTGTACTTGCTGCTACGTCATTGTAGAGCGTGGCTTGAGCGGATGAGACAATCCCCAAAGAGAGACAGAGCATCACTTGTAGAAATGACACAAAACACATATTATGATGAAAATTCTTGAAGCAAGAATCCAGCGTAAGCATAGGTTTTAACAAATTAGGGTATCATGAAGACGTTGTATTTATTTCGGGTTGCTTGATATGCACCGTGAAATCCCTAGTGGAATTGGTCATTTTCTTTTTTTTGTTGATAAGTGTGAATTTGCCTATCTTTGCACCCCTTAATGAGAATTTAAGATGCGCGTTAAACATCCCTTCACCATTCCTTTCGTAGGATTAAAGCCGGGAGAGCATCAATTTGAATTTATCCTTGAGGATGCGTTCTTTAAAGAATTCGAGTATTCAGAAGTGGACAATGGTCGTTTTGTCGTTTCAGTTCAGTTGGACAAAAAATCCAACATGATGGAATTGACTCTAACCTTAACCGGAGAAATGACCTGGCCTTGTGATCGTTGTGGAGACCCCGTTTCTATTAGCATCAAAGGCAATGACCACTGGATCATCAAATACGGCGACCACACGGACGACCAAGATGACGATATTTGGACCTACGGACCGCAGGAACATCAAATCGATATCCGCCAACGTTTGTTTGAACTGGTTCACCTTTCCCTCCCTGTGCGCAGAGCGCATGAAGAAGGAAAGTGCAACGCCGGTATCATGAAAAAAATGGAGGATCTTCGAGCAGATGAAGACTCGGATACGCAATGGATCGCTTTAAAGAATTTACAAATGGAAATCCCTTTGGATCAGTTGGAGGATGACGAAGACTGGGAAGAAGATGACGAATAAAAACGGAAAACGATGGCACATCCCAAACACCGAATTTCGCAGACGCGCCAAGCTAAGCGACGTACACACTACAAGTTGGAAGCTCCTAACGTAGCTACTTGTCCAACAACAGGTCAACCTCACTTGTTCCACCACGCCCATTGGCATGAGGGAAAACTTTACTACAGAGGTAAAGTGGTGATGGAGAAAGAAAACGCATAAGCTTTTCTGACTTTTACTGAATTGACATAGGCCCTGTTCTTCAGGGCTTTTGTGTTTGAGCTTGTGATATTGATTAATACCATTGAAATATGAGAAATAAACTGAAATGGACCTTGGGACTTGTTTTCCTTTCCCTTTTTTGGAATGCCTGTACAGTGCAAAAATGTGTTTACAGCAAAGGATTTAATGTCGATTTTAAAGGTTTTCAAGGAACCAAAAAGCCAAATGAGTCTGCAGCAAAACAAGTTCAACATTCTAGTAAGATTGAAAATGAGGTAACGGCTGAAGAGACTGAAGTGTTGGATGTGTTAGTCCCTCAGGACCCAACTCCGGTGCTGGCGATGAATCAAGTTGATTGTGTTGATGGCTCAGAAAAAGGATTGGCTACAATCAAGCCTGTGACCAACGTTGGTGAAACCAAGGGGCGTATCGCATCAAGAGCGACCAAGTCCTTGGCGCAATCCAATGTTTTGTCGCACGTAAATGCAGCCCCATTGGCCCCCGATTGGCTGATTCTTTTGCTTTGTATCTTTATTCCTCCAATCGCGGTAGCACTGATGTCCAATGGAAACATTGAGAAGATTTTGATTGCGCTATTGCTTTGGATTTTGGGAGTGCTTCCTGGAGTTATTTATGCCTTCTTGGTATTTCTTCATTATTTGTGAAGAAATAAACATCCTTTCTTCCATCATCGCATGTGAATAAAATTAAACATTAGGCCCTGTCCGCAGGGCTTTTGTGTTTACCTTCGCTCATCTTTGTTAACGCTAATTTAACGGAATGAAAATAACTGCAGCCATTACAGGTATTCAAGGGTATGTCCCGCCAGATCTATTGACCAACGCGGATTTAGAAAAAATGGTGGATACCAACGATGAGTGGATCAAATCCAGAACTGGAATTTCTGAAAGACACATTTTAAAGGGAGAAGGTCTTGGAACCAGCGACATGGGCGTGGAAGCCGTTAAAGGACTTTTGGCCAAAAAGAATTTACAACCCAGCGATATTGATTTGTTGATCTGCGCTACGGTTACTCCGGATCATCAATTCCCAGCTACAGCCAACATCATTTGCGATAAGATTGGCGCCAAAGATTGTTGGGCCTTTGATATCAATGCAGCTTGCTCCGGATTTTTATATGCCTTATCCACCGCTTCTCAGTTCATTGAAACAGGAAAGTACAAACGTGTTGTTGTCGTGGGTGCCGATAAAATGTCATCCATTGTGGATTACACAGACCGCACCACTTGCGTGTTGTTTGGCGATGGCAGCGGAGCGGTTTTGTTAGAGCCCTCTGTCGATGAAACGGGTATCAAGGATTTTATTTTGAAGTCAGACGGCAATGGCCGTCACTTCTTGCACCAAAAGGCCGGAGGGTCTGTTAAACCCGCCAGTCATGCCTCTGTCGACGCACGAGAACACTTTGTCTTCCAAGATGGTCAACCCGTTTTCAAAGCGGCCGTTGTGAGCATGGCAGATGTCAGTGCGGAGATTATGGAGAAGAACGGTTTAACAGCGGATGATGTCGCATACTTGGTTCCCCATCAGGCAAATCTTCGCATCATTGATGCTACTGCGCGCCGCATGGGTGTTGGTCCAGACAAAGTCATGGTCAACATTGAACGCTATGGCAATACCACTTCAGGCACTATCCCATTGTGCTTGTGGGAGTGGGAGAAGAAATTGAAAAAAGGTGACAACCTCATTTTGGCTGCCTTTGGTGGTGGCTTCACTTGGGGTGCCGTTTGGGTGAAATGGTCCTATGATTCCCAATCTTAAAGTATATTTGAACCGATAAAATCAAATGAAAATGAATATCAAAGAAATTCAAGACTTAATCAAGTTCGTGTCCAAGAGTGGCGTGAGTGAGGTAGAGATCGAACAAAAAGATTTTAAAATCACCATCAAAACGCCTGTGATGGGAGTGCCAATGGCTATGCCTGCTATGGCTCCTGTTGCGATGCAAGTTGCGGCGCCCGCGCCTGTTGCTGCTGCACCATTAGCGGCTCCTGCACCTGTTGCAGCGCCAGCCAATGATTCCAATTTGGTAGAGATCAAAAGCCCCATGATTGGTACTTTCTACCGCTCTGCTGGTCCAGACAAACCATCATTTATTGAGGTAGGTCAAACCATCAAGCCAGGTGATAAAGTATGCATAATTGAGGCCATGAAATTGTTCAATGAAATTGAATCTGAAATTTCAGGTACCATCGTGAAAGTATTGGTCAATGATTCTACTCCAATCGAGTACGATCAACCATTGTTCTTGGTAGAACCCGCTTAATCTTTTCAAGCATGTTCAAAAAAATCTTAATCGCTAACCGTGGCGAAATTGCTTTGCGTGTGATTCGCACTTGCAAAGAAATGGGTATCGCAACGGTAGCTGTTTATTCAACGGCAGATCGTGATAGCCTTCACGTTCGTTTTGCGGATGAGGCAGTTTGTATCGGTCCTCCCGCGTCCAAAGATTCTTATTTAAAAATCTCTAGCATCATTGCTGCAGCGGAAATAACCAATGCAGATGCCATTCATCCGGGTTACGGATTTTTGTCAGAAAATGCAACTTTTTCAAAGGTGTGCAAAGAGAATGGAATCAAGTTCATTGGTGCTTCCCCTGAGATGATTGACGCCATGGGCGATAAGTCTTCTGCCAAGCAAACCATGAAGAACGCAGGTGTACCTTGTATCCCTGGTTCTGAAGGTATTTTAGAGTCATTGGAAGAAGCGCATAAAGTTGCCAAAGAAATCAAGTATCCCATCATGCTCAAGGCTACTGCAGGTGGCGGTGGAAAAGGCATGCGTGTGGTTTACAAAGAAGAAGATTTGGAAGATTCATGGGAAGCAGTGCGCCGCGAGGCCGGTGCTGCCTTTGGCAATGACGGTATCTACATGGAGAAATTTGTGGAAGAACCGCGTCACATTGAAATTCAAATTGCAGGTGACCAATACGGAAAAGCGTGTCACCTGTCTGAACGCGATTGCTCCATTCAGCGCCGTCACCAAAAGTTGGTGGAAGAAACTCCGTCTCCTTTCATGACAGACGAGTTGCGTGAGAAGATGGGTCAAGCGGCCATCAAGGCAGCGGAAGCCGTACAGTATGAGGGTGTAGGAACAGTGGAGTTTTTGGTAGATAAAAACCGCGATTTTTATTTCATGGAAATGAATACGCGTATCCAGGTGGAACATACCATCACAGAGGAAGTCATCAACTATGATTTGGTCAAAGAGCAAATCAAGTTGGCTGCTGGGGATCCGATTTCGGGACGCAACTACTATCCCAAGATGCACAGTATTCAGTGCCGCATCAACGCCGAGGATCCATACAAGAATTTTGCACCTTGTCCTGGTAAAATCACAGCCTACCACAGTCCAGGAGGACACGGTGTGCGTTTGGATACCCATGCTTATGCTGGGTATGTGATTCCACCCAATTACGACAGTATGATTTCCAAGTTGATCACTGTGGCACAAACCCGTGAGGAGGCCATCACCAAGATGCAACGCGCATTGGATGAGTACATCATAGAAGGAATCAAAACCACCATACCATTCCATCAAAAGTTGATGAAAGATCCGCAATTCAGAGCGGGTAATTTCACCACCAAGTTCATGGAAACGTTTGAAATGTAATATAATACAATATGGCCAAAATACTTTTGGTAGATGACGAAGCCAGCATCAGAATGGCTTTGAAAGAAATCTTAGAGTACGAAAGCCACACCGTAATAGAGTCTCCTGATGCAGTTGCCGGTTTAAAGGCGCTGAGTCAGGAGACTTTTGATTTGGTTATCACCGATATCAAAATGCCCAAAGTGGACGGTTTGGAATTTCTACAACAGATTAAGGAACACGGTCATGAAATGCCCGTCGTGATGATTACCGGACACGGTACCATTGATACCGCTGTGGACAGCATCAAGAAGGGGGCCTTTGATTTTATTCAAAAGCCTTTGGACTTGAACCGTGTTTTGGTCACCGTGCGCAACGCTACACAAAGTGGTCAGATGGAGCGGGAGACCAAGGTGTTGAAGAAGAAAGTTTCGCGGATTACAGGAACCCATATTGTAGGAGAGAGTCCAGCCATTCAAGAAATATTGGGCATGATTGATACGGTAGCACCAACAGATGCGCGTGTCATGATTTTGGGACCCAATGGGGCGGGAAAGGAGTTGGTAGCCCGACAACTGCATGAGAAAAGTATTAGGCAATCAGGACCCTTTATCGAAGTCAATTGTGCTGCGATACCGGGCGAGTTGATCGAGAGTGAATTGTTTGGCCATGAGAAGGGTGCCTTTACCAGTGCCATCAAGACCAAGCCAGGGAAATTTGAATTGGCGGAAGGAGGAACCATCTTTTTGGATGAGATAGGCGACATGGCCTTGACGGCGCAAGCCAAAGTATTGCGGGCTCTTCAGGAGCAGCGCATACAGCGGGTTGGCGGCGAGAAGGACATCAAGGTCAATGTTCGCGTGGTTGCGGCCACCAATAAGGATCTGAAAAAGGAAATCGCCGAGGGAAGATTTCGTGAAGATTTGTACCACCGTTTGAGTGTGATTGTATTAAAAGTCCCCGCGTTGAATGAGCGCGCAGAGGACATCCCGTTGTTGACTGAATATTTTTTGGAGAAGGTGTGTGAGGATTACGGAAGACCATTGAAAAAGATGGAACCAGCCGCTGTGAAGTTGTTACAAAAGCAACCGTGGACAGGAAACATTCGAGAGCTACGCAACGTCATCGAGCGTTTGGTCATCCTAGGTGGAGATAAGATCTCTGAGGCGGATGTGAAGCGGTTTGTGGTTGGGGGGTGAAGGGGATGAAGTGATGAAGGGATGAGGGAATGAAGGGATGTCTCGTCCTAAAATAGGTTTACACAAAAAAAAGCCAAATGGAAAAAAAATGTAAACCCCAGGTAGGACAATTTGTGAACGGACGATTGATTCTATCCGATGAAGAAAAACTCACGATAAT
>CANNHA010000126.1 GCA_947504275.1 Flavobacteriales bacterium | reverse complement strand
TTTCCTCTGTAAAATTCAAAATAACCTATTTTCGCCTAACCTAATTTTGAGATGAAAACAAAGTACATTGACTTTGTTGAACAACAGTTCAACTGGCCGCAAGAAGAGTTTCGTTTAGAAAACGAACAACTGGAATTTCACAACATTCCGCTAATGGAATTGGTGAAGAAATATGGAACACCATTAAAGTTCACATATTTACCTAAAATTTCGGATAATATTCAGCGCGCCAAGAAATGGTTCAATAATGCACGCACTGAGTTGAACTATGAAGGAGAGTACCACTATTGTTACTGTACCAAGAGCTCTCACTTTAGACACGTCCTTGAAGAGGTATTAAAAAACAACGTTCATCTTGAAACCTCTTCTGCCTATGACATTGATTTAATCAAGCGTCTGGCCACCATGAAGAAATTGCAAAAGACACAATGGATCATTTGCAATGGTTTCAAAAAAGAAGAATACGTTGACCGCATTTTGGATCTCAGAGCTGACGGTTACGAGAACATAATGCCAGTCATTGACAACAGTTATGAATTGGAAAAATTCAAACAACGTTCTGAAGTACCACTAAAAGTTGGTGTCCGTATCGCATCTGAAGAAGAACCTAAATTTGAGTTTTATACTTCTCGATTGGGTATCGGGTACAAATATGTCAAGAAATTTTATCAAAAATATTTGGCGGATGATGACAAGTTGGAGCTGAAAATGCTTCACTTTTTCATCAATAGCGGAATCAAGGACACCGCATACTACTGGAATGAGTTGAACAAATGCCTCAAGGTGTATTGCGAGCTAAAACAAGTTTGTCCTTCATTGGACAGCCTCAATATCGGTGGCGGATTTCCCATCAAGACTTCTCTAGCTTTTGAATTTGACTACCAATACATGGTTACAGAGATTCTGAATCAGGTAAAGCAAGCTTGTGAATATGCTGAAATTCCGGTTCCTCACATTTACACGGAATTTGGATCATTTACAGTTGGCGAATCAGGCGGTGCATTGTTCAAAATTTTGCACCAAAAAGACCAAAACGATCGTGAAAAATGGAACATGATCGATTCGTCTTTTATGACAACTTTGCCCGACACATGGGCCATCAATCGCCGTTTCATAATGCTTCCATTGAACAACTGGAAAGAAAATTATGAGCGCGTTTTCCTAGGTGGATTGACATGTGATAGTGATGACTACTACAATTCAGAGCAACACGTCAATGCCATATACATGCCTAAATTCTATCCGGACCAAGATCAATACATAGGATTTTTCAATACCGGTGCATACCAAGAAACTCTGGGCGGTTTTGGAGGCATTCATCATTGCTTGGTTCCATCACCCAGACATATCTTGATTGAAAAGGACGCAAAAGGAAAATTAAAATACCGTGAATTCAGTCATGAACAAAGACCTAAAGAAGTATTGGAAATTTTAGGATATTACGATTAATGCAAAGAAATCATTTTCTAAAATTACTCTTGTATATGTTGAGTTTGGGGATTCTTCTCTTACTAAAACCTGCCTATACCCAAATTACCCAGTTCATTCACTTCCCGGTTCTTTTTGAGCACACCCTCTTTAGAGTAATGGTGGGTTTTTTAATTGTTGAGGCCAGCAAACAAGTGGTTTTGTTGACTTATAAGCCAGACAATCCCAACAGGAGAAAAGACAACTTCACCATTGGCATTAACCATATTTCAAAAATAATTTACGGTATACTGCTCACTGCCATTGTAATGTCATTGCTCAACATCTCCATCAAAGAAGCACTGACCACCCTTTCCCTGCTTGCAGCGGCGTTGGTGGTGATGACCAAAGACTATATTTCCAATGTAATCAATGGCATGTACATCACCTTTACAAAATTGGTCAATATCGGAGATCAAGTAGCGATAGGAAATTCACGAGGAAAAATATTGGATATCACCCTCACCAATGTTCACTTGCTCAGTGAAGATGATGACATCATTTACATTCCCAACAACAAAGTTTTTAGCGAAGAAATCATCAACTATACACGAAGAGAGTTAAAAAAATCATACATCGATTTTCAAGTAAATCCATACACGGTCTCTGATATCAATGTCATTGAAAAAATTCTTTGGGATGAAATTTACGCCTTTCACACCGACATTATTTCCGATACTTTTTCCGTTAAAACCGTTCAAATCAAGGTGGATGCTATCGATTGTAAGGTACATTACATCCTAAAAGATCCATTGGATAAAACAGTGGACGTTCAGATTAAACGGATATTAAAAAGAAAAATAGTGACCTTAATCAACCCTCGATAAAGTTCTTTTTTCCTTGCACATTTTTTTTTTGAAAATTCATCAAAGTTTTTTTTGAGTTTACGCGAACGTGTCCATATTTGCGCTGAAATTCAAATGTCAAAATCAAAAACGAAATGAGTAAATTCACCAGCATCCGAGACTTCATGGAATCGCAGTATTTGCACTTCAATGCAGCTACTGTTGTGGATGCAGCTAAGGGCTATGAAACGCACCTTACTGAAGGCGGAAAAATGATGATTACCCTTGCAGGCGCTATGTCAACCGCGGAGCTGGGTATTAGTTTGGCGGAAATGATTCGTCAAGGGAAAGTGGACATCATTTCATGCACTGGTGCCAACTTAGAAGAAGACCTCATGAATTTGGTAGCACATGACCACTACCGCAGAGTGCCAAACTACCGTGACCTTACACCTCAGGATGAATGGGATTTATTAGAGCAAGGTTTGAATCGTGTTACAGATACTTGTATTCCAGAAGAAGAGGCCTTCAGAAGATTACAAAAACACATTCATGCTTTGTGGAAAGATGCCGATGAAAAAGGAGAACGTTATTTCCCTCATGAGTTCATGTACAAAATGATCTTGAGTGGTGTTTTAGAACAATACTATCAAATTGACCCCAAGAACTCTTGGATGATTGCGGCCGCAGAGCGTAATCTACCCATCATCGTTCCTGGATGGGAAGACAGCACCATGGGAAATATTTTCGCCAGTTATTGTATCAAATCTGAGCTCAAACCAACCACAATGAAAAGTGGTATTGAGTACATGATGTGGTTGGCCAATTGGTACACGCAAAATTGTGCAGGAAAAGGAATCGGATTTTTTCAAATCGGTGGAGGTATAGCGGGTGATTTCCCCATTTGCGTCGTTCCTATGTTGTACCAAGACATGGAAATGCATGACGTCCCTTTCTGGTCTTACTTCTGTCAAATTTCAGATAGCACCACGAGTTATGGCTCATACTCAGGAGCTGTTCCCAATGAAAAAATCACCTGGGGAAAACTAGACATCAACACCCCTAAATTTGTCATTGAAAGTGACGCAACCATTGTGGCTCCGTTGATCTTTGCCTGGTTGTTAAATCAATAAAAAAGTTTGTTACAATAGAGATATGAAGCGCATTATCAAAGATTACAAGAACATTTCACAAGAACACGCCGACTTGATTGCCGAGTTTTACCCAAATGGTTTTGAAAATGAAAATTTGGTTTCTTTTACAACGCCAAAAGGTGAATTTATCAAGGCGCTTGAAATCAGAACTGAAGACACCATTTACTTGTTCAAAATTGATAAGAACATGGAGGTAGCTGGTGACGATGACAGCAATGATTCCTCTGGCATGCCCGTTGCGGAATTCGATAACTTCAAAGGAGATTCATCAGACGATGACAATGACGACGATGATGACGACGATGATGACAGTGCTGACAACAACGACGACGGCGACGATGATGATGGGGATGAAGACTAAGATTAAAGGCTGTGACATACAGCTTTTTTTTTCCAAGCAACCCAATGAATAGTACTTTGGTCTAACGAATAAGAAACTTCCAAAATGAAAAAAAACATCATTCTCTTTTTTGCCCTTTTGTCTCTGACATTCACATCAAAAGCACAAGACAATTGTGTAGATTCCACTTTAATCAATCCGGATGCACTTTGCCCCATGATATGGATGCCGGTATGTGGATGTGATGGTGTTACCTATAGCAATGATTGTATAGCCATCAATAGCGGTGGAGTTACTTCTTGGACGGATGGAGAATGCCAAGGAGGAACAGGCTGCATCGACCCGTCTTTGATTGATCTTAACATGGGGTGTCTAACGGTATGGATGCCCGTATGTGGTTGTGATGGTAATACTTATGGCAATGATTGCGAAGCCACCTACTATGGCGGAGTAACCTCATGGACTGATGGCGAATGTCCGACAGTGGACACAGTAGAATGCATGATTCTTCCTGCTGGTGTAGATTTTGGACTTTGTGCTATGGTACTAGGTGTAGCCATGACGGATAGTGGATGTGTGTTTGTTTCTGGCTGCAGTTCTATGGGTAGCGACGGTTTTGATTACGCAGGGTATTTCTACAATAGTGAATGGGAATGTAATTCTGCTTGCCTAGAGGATACAGTTGTCGTATTGCCCTGCGTTGTGGATAGCTTATTCAATTTTGCAGTGGATTGCATTGGAGATTACATCCCTGTTTGTGGTTGTGATGAAGTAACCTATCTCAATGAATGTGTCGCTGTCAATTACCATGGAATTTCTAGTTTCATGCCTGGACCGTGCCATGCATTCTGCAACCCCATTCCTACGGGGGTAACTTTTGGAGACTGCGATATGGCACTTGGCATTGCCGCTACAGATTCAGGTTGCATTTCTTTGAGTGGATGCAGTAGCATAGGAAGCGATGGTTATGACTACACAGGATATTTCTACGATCTTATGCAAGAATGTGAAGCTGCCTGTGGTGGAAATTCTATTGGGTCTAATGAGCAAAATTTAGTTTACCCCAACCCTACAAAAGGCTTTATTCAGCTTGACAGAAACTACCAATCTATTCAAGTGGTTAATGCATTGGGACAAGTGGTTTTAAAAGACAACAACACAAAATCGATTAATTTGAGCGCCCTACCTGCAGGTGTATATCACCTTGTAATGCACATTGACTCAATTGAAAAATTTGTCAAAGTCATCAAAGAAAACTAGTAGGCTTTTTCCTCACCTTTGATCATATTCCAGATTGTTTTGATAACAATCCTTATGTCCAATGTAAGGGACCAATTCTCTACGTACCAGATATCAGCCTCAACGCGTCTTTCCATTTCGACAAGTTCTTTGGTCTCCCCTCTTAATCCGTTCACTTGCGCCCATCCAGTGATGCCTGGCTTAGCCAAATGACGAACCAAGAATTTACTCACACGCTGACTATACTCCTCCGTGTGCTTTAACATGTGTGGTCTTGGCCCAACTACAGACATCTCTCCAGTTAAGACATTCCAAAATTGAGGTAACTCATCCATGTTGGACCGACGGAGAAATCCCCCAATCCTTGTAAGTCTTGGGTCATTCTCAACCGCTTGCAATGCATCAGCCTCAATATTTACACGCATCGTTCTGAACTTGTAGCACCAAAAAGAACGCCCATCCTCACCAGTGCGCAACTGTTTAAAAAAAACAGGCCCCCGTGACCCCAACTTAATCAGAACAAAAAGCACTGGAGTCAAAATTGGCATCAACAACAATAAAACCATTAAAGAAAATACCACATCAAAGGTTCGTTTCAAAGCACGATTCAGAGGTCGCTGCAAAGGCTCACTGCGCAAACTAACCAATGGCATCAAACGAAACATGTCAATGATGGGCTTTCTACCCAACAGCGTTGAACCAAAGTATGGAATGAACTTTACACGAATCAAGTTATTCTCGCAATATTGAACAATCTCCTTGAGTAACGGATGTTCTGAGGGTGTTAGTTGCCAATACACCTCGTGAACATCATTCAATACCAAATACTCTTTCAAATCTTTCAATTGCCCTAGTTCATTGCAACCCATGTAGGCTAATTTCGCTTTCCCTCCAGAAGCATCGTCACTAAAAAAACCCAGCACTCGAAAACCCAGGGTAATATCATCCCGCATATTCTTGAACAGATACTGCACAGAATTATCATCGCCAACGAGAATAACATTCCTGAAATTGTATCCCTTAGAACGATACCAAGAGAAAAATGTTTGAAAAACCCATCTAACCAAAATAAAACAGCCAAAGCTTGTGAGCATATAATACAATACCCAAAGTCGAGCAATCTTGTCTAAATTCAAAGTAAACAAAAACAAAAAAACGGTAGCCGCATAAATGAAATGATAGCCCGCCAATTTCCTCAACATCTCCTCAAAAGACTCCCCCCGAAAAAAAGTATAGGCCTTGTGATAAAAAGCGATGACTACCCAAATAAAATTGACCAAAAACCACAACTCTGAATCGTGCTCATCTGGCCACCAATTCCATGTGCCGAATCGAATATAATGTGAGAGAAAAAAAACGATGTTCACTACGATCAAATCCGCAGCAACTCCAATCAAAGGCAGGTACTTTGAATATCCAAATTTAGCTCCACTCATCCAGTGCAAAGATGAGGAAAGTTTTTATCAATTCAAAAAGGACTGCGGGATATCAGATCCTCAACAATGCGTTCAGCTGCCTGCCCATCCCAAAGTTTGGGAATACTTGAACTTTTCCAATTGCCCTGTAGCAATTCTCTGAGGTGTTTGGATAGCATATTAAAATCATCACC
>CANNHA010000125.1 GCA_947504275.1 Flavobacteriales bacterium | reverse complement strand
GTACGCAGAGATTTACATTTTGTAAAAGGTTCTTCATCGTTTACCTTTGTTGAGAAGGCTGAAAAGAGATGTCGATTATCGTAAAAAATGTTTCCAAGCAATACGGTCCGCAATGGGCCCTAGATGCAGTTTCCTTTGAAATTCCAAAGGGTCAAATCGTGGGTTTCTTGGGACCCAATGGTGCAGGTAAAAGTACCATGATGAAAATCATCACATCTTTTATCCCAGCTACAAAAGGTGAAGTTTCAGTGAATGGTTATGATGTCGTTTCTCAAAGTATGGACTCCAGAAGATTGATCGGTTATCTTCCTGAACACAACCCATTGTATCTGGAGATGTATGTCAAAGAATACCTTTCATTTATCGCGGGGATTTATCGCTTGGATAAAGTTTCAAGTAGGGTGAATGAAATGATTGACCGTGTGGGATTGGGATTAGAGGCACACAAACGCATTGGCGCTTTATCAAAAGGATACCGCCAACGTGTGGGATTGGCTCAGGCATTAATACATGATCCAGCTGTACTCATTTTGGATGAACCCACGAGCGGACTGGACCCCAATCAATTGATTGAAATAAGAAACCTTATTCAGAATGTAGGTCAAGAGAAAACAGTAATGTTCTCTACGCACATCATGCAGGAAGTAGAAGCCATCTGCTCTAGAGCACTTATCATCAACCACGGAAAATTGATCGCTGATAAGTCCATTCAGGATTTGAAACAAACCAGTGGAATCAATAAAATATCTATTGAATTGGACGGGCCTGTCCAAGATTCAATTTTGAAGAGTATTCCTGGTGTATTAAAAGTCAACAATGTTGGCCCTTTAAAATGGGAGTTGGATGTTCAATCGGGAATGGACAATAGAATAGATATTGCCAAAAGAATGAATGAGGAGGGAAGGGTTGTGCTAACCATGAATCAGAAGGAACAACGTTTGGAGGATATTTTCAAAGACTTAACCATAACGGATAAATGATCTACTCGGCTTTTGAAACCCCTATGTATACAGCATCATTGTGGGGGGTAATTAGAATATTGTTGTGGATCATTTTTATCAGCTACTTGTTAAGAATGATTGCGCGCATGAGTGTCAATTACGCCATGAATAAAACACGTGAAGAGCTTGAACGTCAACAAAGACAAGCAACGGCGCAGCCCTCACCCAAAAAAAATCAAACACCGGTAGGTGAGTATGTCGATTATATAGAAATCAAAGACGATAAATAACCATGAAAAAAATTCTTCTCAACTCCTTGCCCCACGTATTGGCCATTGTTTTGTTTTTGGTCGTTTCCGTGGCTTACTTCTCTCCAATCATGGATGGATATGATTTGAGACAAGGGGATATAGATAACTGGAAAGGAATGTCCAAGGAAACCATGGACTACCGCATGATGAAAGGAGAGGAGGCGCTGTGGACCGATAGTATGTTTGGTGGAATGCCAGCGTATCAAATTTCGACAGAACACAATTCCAATGTTTTTAGATGGTTTATCTTATTGTTTAGAATGGGGCTTCCAGGTGCAGTGGGTACTTTGTTTGTTGCATTGCTCGGGGGATATTTTCTGGGTTTGTTTTTGCGCGTAAAACCATGGGTGGCCATGTTGATGGGATTGGCCATTGGATTGTCAACGGTGAATGTTTTGTATTTAGGAGCGGGTCATACAGCCAAGGTTATGGCCATCGCTTTCATCGCGCCAATGCTAGGCGCCATGATCTATGCGATGCGCAGTCAATCTTATTTGGGCTGGGCTTTGTTTGCCCTGTTCATGGGTTGTCAAATCACAGCCAACCATTTGCAGATGACCTACTATGCAGGTATTTTATTGGCATTGGTTTTCTTGACGCTTTTGGCAATGGATATAGCGTCCAAGGCGTTCAAAAAAGCTGCGGTTTCAATGGTCATGGTCTTGTTGGCTGCCGTTATCGCCATTTTGCCCAGCTCTAGCAATTTGCTCACTACCTATGAGTATAGCAAATACACCACGCGCGGAACCAGTGATTTGACCATTACAGCAGATAACAAAGAAAAGGAGTCCAAGGATCAAGTGGGTTTAAAAGAAGATTACATTTTGGATTACAATTACGGCAAGGCAGAGCGTTGGAGTATTTTGTTTCCCAATGCTTTTGGCGGATCCAATGGTTATTTCAAAATGAATGCCCCAGAATCCTTGAAGGGAATCAAGCGAGACATCAAGCCAATTGTTGAAGTTATGGATCCCTATTGGGGCGGGCAAAGTAGCAGTGGTGGTGCGTTTTATTTTGGATGGTTTGCTGTAGTATTTACGCTACTCGCATTGGTTTTCTTAAAAGACAACGTCAAGTGGGCATTTCTAGCTGCGACATTGCTTGCTTTGGGTTTGAGCGTAAAAGACATGACGGGATTGAATGATTTTTTCATTCATCACTTTCCGATGTACAAGAAATTCAGAGATTCTAAAATGATCCTGATGCTTTTGCCCATTGCTTGGGTTAGCCTAGCCGGTCTGATGCTGAATCAAATCCTAGATCAAAAAATGAAATGGGAAGAGATGGGCAAGAAGTGGTTGATGGTCTCTGGTGGAATTTTGGCGGTGGTATTGTTGATGATGGCACAGCCCAAAATGATAGGGAATTTTGAAACTGAAGATGAGACCGACAAAATAACCAATCGTTTGGTGCAGTTTGAGGTGATCAAGAATCCCAATGCCATCTCAGCCCAGGAAATAGCCCTGGTGGATAAGGTGGAGACGGCAGTAGTTGATGCTCGCATCAATATGTTCACGGCTGATGTGCAAAGAGCGTTGTTGTTTGTCATTTTGCTTTTGGTTAGTGCAGTTGTGATGTTGCGTTGGTCTAAATTACAACTCCCAATGTTGGCCATTATTGGACTGATGATTTGGGCAGATCAATGGGGCGTTTGCAGACGATACTTAAACAATGACAAGGAAAAGGGTAAGTATGTGCGTTATGTTAAGGCTGACGAAAAGAATGTGCCCGTGATTCCAACAAAGTCAGATTTGTTCATCCTAGAAAATGAGAAGAGAGACGCCAAAGGCTGGGCGGAAAGCAAGAAGACCATCCTGCAAGCAATGTCCGAAGATGAGCATTGGAAAACATACAAAAACGGAGAAGTGAAAGATCAAATCGCATCTTTTGCCGCGTTGAATTTGTCTTCGCATTACCGAGTATTCACACTTCAGAATCCCTTCAACAACGCGGATGTGAGCTATTTGCACAAGAGCATAGGTGGTTATCACGGAGCCAAGTTGAAGCGCTATCAAGAAGTCATAGAGTTTTGTATTCAGCCTGAGATGAAAGACATGATTGATTCTTTGCGTTCTGGGAGACAGCAAGGGGCTTTTGAGAATACCCCAGTGTTGAACATGCTCAACGCAAAGTATGTTGTGTACAATGCTGAGAATCCTCCGTTGGTCAATCCCAACGCTTGCGGTGCCGCATGGTTTGTAGAAAAATTGAATATTGTCAAAAATGCCAATGAAGAAATTCAAGCATTGGCCTCGATGGATCCAAAGATGGAGTTGGTAGTCAATGAAAAGTTTGCCAACCAACTGGTGACATCATCAAAAGATAGTTTGGATAAAATTGCGTTAACGCAATACGCGCCCAATCACTTGGTGTATAGTGCTAAAGTAAAAACCAACAGGACTGCAGTCTTCTCGGAAATTTACTATCCCGAAGGATGGAATTGTTACATAGACGGTCAGTTGGCGGAAGTTGCACAAGTTAATTTTATACTTCGCGCAGCTGTAGTGCCTGCGGGAGAGCACCAGGTAGAATGGAAGTTTGAACCCGCGGTTTGGAAGACAGGGACCAATTTATCAAGCATTGGTTCTGTGATGATGATTTTGTTGTTATTGGGAACAACTTTCTTGGCTTACAAAAAACGTTGAATTATTTTCCTCTTGAAAATCCAATGGCACTGAAAAGGAAGATCAAAGGATAAATGAGATTGGGCATCAACGTGTAAGGAAAATGTTGAAAAGCGTAGTTGGGATTGGCATAATCCCAGGCCTGGTGCGCATTGGGAATACCACCGTATCCCAGTATCATTTGTGCGATGATGCAAATGAGAATAAGGGCATGAACCGATTTGATCAAAGCCGAGTTGAATTTGCTCCACAAAGTCAGTCCAACAATGCCTAAGACCGGCAGCGCATAGATCAAAGGGCTGCACATCAAAGTTGAAACTTGTTTATAATCTTGAAGGCCTTGGTACAATGGAACCAAAGAAATGGAAACAATTGCTGGCGCAAAAAGCCATTTTGCATTGAGGGTGTTGGACCATCTAAGTCCTTTTTTGCTATATAGCACAAACCATATGATGAGACCCAATAGTATCCAAGGATAAAGAAAATGAATGAGACCACCTTTTCTGTCCATGTACCAGCGGTTCAATGAAAGTACGCTTTGAAACAATCCCCAAAGTACCCAAGCTAAAGCAAAGAAGTGGGTATTGCTCTTGGTCTTGTCATCTATGCTTCTCCACAAAGGCAGAAGGCTAATAAAAATGATGGCCAAGGTTGCATAAACCATGGGCATGTTGTATGGAATCTCAAGCATCTGTTAATTCTTGTTGGAGGGAACAAGTTGCCCATCCAATTGTTTCATTCAAAGGTAAACGATATTAGCTTTGCACAAATGGTTGGAAGTTTGAAGGAAATGGCAAGAAAGGCTTGTCAATGGGCATGGGTGGATGACAACCATGAATTGGAAGTGGCTTGGCAAGAGCATTGGGAGGATATCCCTAAGGCATTTCAGCAAATTCAATCACCAAGTATTTTTTTAGCTCCAACGTACCTCACAGCTTTGGAAGGTGAGTACAAATTGATGTATTGCTTATACAGACAAAGAGGAGAGCCCATCGGTTGGGCTGTTTTGTTTCTCTCATCTTTTACCAGTCAAGCGCTGCCCATTGACGCTAGTCAATGCGTGGGCATTAGGCAATGGGTAATACAGAAGTGGCAGCGCAGAGGAGCCTCGCAATGGGTTTTGTTAATGGGGAATCCATTTGTTTCAGGAGAGCATGGTTTTGTTTTTAACAAAGGCATATCATTGGAGGTACAATCAGAAATATTGTGCTTGTCCATGAACAAGAAGGTAGTGGATTTGCGCAACCAAGGCTGGAAGGTAAACATTTGTTTGATCAAGGATTTCCATGATCATCGAAAGGACTTACAACAAGCCTTGAATGGTTGTGGTTTTGCCACGATGGAGGCAGATCCCATTATGGTATTGCCTCTTCTCCAGGAATGGACCAATTTTGGCGATTACCTCAGTGACCTATCCAGTAAATTTAGATCCAAAGCGCAAACAGCCAAAGCCCGCTCTAGTCAATTGATTCAAGAGGTTTGGAATGAAGACGCCATCAGTGCTAGAAGAGATGAATGGTATCCGCTGTATGAGCAAGTATATCGCCGAGCCAGTCACCGCTGGCAGCAGTTGACGGCTGATGCATTGGTTCAAATGAAAGTTGGTTTAAAAGACAAAATGATTTTTAACGCCTACACCTTAGAAGGAGCGGTTGTTGGTTTTTCAACAGCCATTATTGGGGCTGAGGACATGGAAGCTCATGTTGTGGGATTTGATTACGATAAAAACAAGACGCATTATTTGTACTCGCGCATATTGTACGATTATGTGGAATTGGGCATCAATCATAAAGTGCCTAGAATCGTTTTTGGACGAACGGCCATTGAAATGAAGTCGGCATTGGGAGCGCTACCTGTTAATTACTCAGCATCTTTGAGACATGCGCAACCGCTGACCAATCTTGCTGTTCGTTGGTTGACAGGATCCATCGAATACAACGCCCAGGGCATGCGTCAGGCGTGGAAAAAAGAGGTTGAGGAAAAATTGACCTTACTTTTGCCGAGATAATCATGCGGCAAGAGCGTAATATTTTATTGGTCTTGGCAGCCATTCAATTCACCAATATCGTGGACTTCATGATCATGATGCCCATGGGTGATATTCTGAAAAAAGAGCTCATGATTGGTCCTGGTGCTTATGGCTTTTTGGTATCTTCTTATGGGTTGGCGGCAGGACTATCTTCTTTTTTAGGGGTGTTTTATTTGGATAGTCTGGATAGAAAGAAGGCTTTGTTAGTGGCTTACATGGGATTTATTCTGGGCACGATGTCTAGCGCTATTGTCCCCAATACAGACGATCCAAATCTGAACTATTATTTGTTTGTCGGTACGCGTGTTTTGACAGGCTTGACAGGGGGATTATTGGGAGGATTGGTCATGTCCATCGTGGGGGATTTGATTCCGTTGGAGAGAAGGGGCAAAGCAATGGGTATAGTAACGCTGTCCTTTTCTTTGGCAGCTGTTTTGGGCGTGCCATTGGCATTGGTTCTGGTGGATGCATTTGACAACAATTGGCACATCCCGTTTTACGTCATCAGTGGATTGAGTTTTTTGATTTTATTGTTGGCCATTCAAGTGATGCCGCCCATTCAATCTCACTTGAATAAGACAGCACCTTTTCAACCTTTGGCCACCATCCAATCGGTCTTGGGTTCAGTTGCTCAGCGCAATGCGCTGTTGTTCACGGTTATGTTGGTATTGGGTCAATTTACCGTCATTAGTTTTCTGACACCTTTTATGATCAACAATGTGGGATTGGAG
>CANNHA010000124.1 GCA_947504275.1 Flavobacteriales bacterium | reverse complement strand
TTTTGAGCATCCCCGTTCGAGAGAGTGAAGTTTTGTATGGTTTTATTGGATTTGATGCGGTAGATCAATTTGTAGAATGGACAGATGATTCTCGTCACTTGTTGCGCATTTTAGCTGACAATATTGGTTCTGTGGTACGTAGGAATTTGCAGAACAAGGAATTGGTTTTAAAAACAACGATGGCCAATTCAGCAAACAAAGCTAAGTCTGAGTTTTTGGCTAATATGTCCCATGAGTTGAGAACTCCATTGAATGGTGTTATTGGATTTGGAGAGTTGTTGAAAAGTACAAAGTTAGATGGTGTGCAAGATCAGTATGTTCGGCATCTCAACGACTCTGCATTGACGCTCATGGAATTGATTAATCAGATTTTAGACTTTTCCAAGATTGAGGCAGGAAAGATGAAGCTGGTGAAAGAGAAGGTGGATCTACTGAAACTATTGGAAAATGCAGTAGCACTGGTGAGGCAGAGCGCGATTCAAAAGAAAATTTCTTTGGAGTTTGATTTTGATAAGGCTTTGCTTTTGGATATAGAGGCAGATCCCGTGCGCTTGAGACAAGTAGTGGTTAACCTGCTGAGTAATGCTGTTAAGTTCACCCATGAGGGCAAAGTGTTGTTGCGTGTTATTAAGACGGGAGAACTTGACGGAAATGTAACTTTGAAAATAGAAATTGCAGATACCGGAATAGGCATTGCTGAAGATCAGAAGCAGTTTTTATTCACAGCCTTTGGTCAGGCCGATACATCAACAACAAAAAAGTATGGCGGTTCTGGCTTGGGATTGGTGATCTCGAACAATTTGTTGGAGATGATGGGTAGCACAATAACCCTAGAATCTGAGTTAGGAAAGGGAAGTGTCTTTTCATTTGAATTGCAATGCAAAGAATTGGGAAAACGTTTTGTGACTGAGTTCTCCTCAGAGGGAAGTCATAGATTGGTAGATGTATTGACGCGCAATCAGAGCTTTGCAGATCAAGTGAAGAGATACGGAGGTTGGAACGGTTTGGAGGTCAATACCTACTCAACCAAAGAAGAATGGATGATGGCAGCAATGGTCAGAAAAGAGGAATCTTTGTTGGTGGTCAATGATGATGACAATGAGGGTTTTGGTTTGTCTTTTGTGCAGCAGTTGCGGACTTCTGAACTCGGCGTGGTGTCTCAATTGCCAGTGTTGGTTTGCCATTCTCGTGAGGGTGTTGTATTTCACGAAACATTGTCACAGTTGAGTCGTTTGCACACGCTATTATTGCCCTTATTGCCAAGCGATTTTTTCAGTGGGCTAGCACATTTGTCAGATCAAGAAAGGGAAACAGAAATAAAGGGGAACGATGAAGTTGTAAAAAGAAGCATTGAAATGCAGCCTGATAAGCAAACTATACTCATTGTTGAAGACAATGAGTTGAATTTGATATTGCTCAAAGCCCTTGTCCATCAATTAAGACCAGAGGCTTTGATCATAGAGGCGAGGAGTGGCAAGGAAGCTTTGGATAAGGTGGCTAAACACTCCCCGAGTTTGATATTAATGGATATTCAAATGGCGGGTATGGATGGTAGAGAAACGACAGAGCAGCTACGAAAGGTGTATCAAATTACAACACCCATTGTGGCATGTACGGCACATGCCATTGCGGGAGAGAAGGATAAATGTTTGGCATCAGGAATGGATGATTTTATTGCTAAGCCCATTGCCAAGGATAGTTTGAAACTGATTTTGGATAAGTATCTGGGGTAGGGCTCGACTATGAGCTATGGGCGAATGGACTTTCGCCTTGTGGATTATTATTCTCCTTTATTAAAGGCCTAGGGTGAGAAACAGAAACAGAAACAGAAACAGAAACAGAAACAGAAACAGAAACAGAAACAGAAACAGAAACAGAAACAGAATAAGAAGCTAGTCATCCTAACGAACATCGGTCCCGAATAGCGATGCTTCGCTATCGGGAGGAGGGGATTAGTTTCCAAGGAATTTTGATCCGCATCCAGCTCCGTAGGAGCGGTATCACAATAGAAATGAAAATCGTGTCTAGAATCCAGCTCCGTAGGAGCGGCATATTAATTTTTAAACGATGAAAAATTGTATTGGTTATCAATAAATATCTTCAATTTTTTTCATGATTGAGGATTGAAATGATTAATCAAATGTACATGTCCCCGAACCGGCTCATTGATGTTCAATATTAGGCATTAACATACCGTGCTTTCACCTCATTCCCTCATAGCGAATCGCATTTCATGCTCTCGCTGCCTCTTTCCTTCATCCCTTTGATCATGGCGCCTGCCCGGTGGAGGAGCCACCGGGCACCGGGCTGTCCACTGTATCTTTTGGTTCATTCCGTCGGGTCGAAGCATGCTTCGACCCTTCTCCATTTCCCAAAAGGATGCCGCTCCCATCCCTGGCGCGGGCCGGCAATGATTGATGTTCCATCCTATTAATATTTCGCCCCTACGGGGCTTTGAAAAAACGGTCAAGCTAAATCAGGCATTAACAAGACCACCCCGTCCCGACAGCGCTTACGCTCGTCGGGACACCCCTCCTTTCCGCTTCGCGGTAGGAGGGGAGATGTAACCGTCACGTTTCTTCAAGCAATATGATGTCCCTGCAGAGCTCAAAGCCAAATACCTCTTTCCACTTTCCATTTTCCCACTTCTCTGAACTATCTTCGCCCAATGAACGGCGTACAACTGCATTTTCTTTTCAATCACATGCCCATGTTTATGGCATTGTTTGCATTGATCCTTTGGGTAGTGAATTTTTTCAAACCCACTGCAATTATTAAAAACTTAGCCATGATCATCATGGTGGTGATGGGGATGTTGAGCTTTGCGGCAATGGCCACCGGCGAAGAAGCCGAAGAAGTGATGGAACAATGGGGCATGAGCCACAAGGCCATTCATGAGCATGAAGAACTGGCCGAAGTAGCTCACTTCAGCGCCTTGGGTGTTGCGGTGTTGGCCATCGTCGTATTTTTTATCGAAAGAAAAAAACAAATCCAAATCAAAGCTTTTCCATTCATTGCCATGATTGGTTTGATGGGCGTATTGATCACCATGTCCATTGCCGCGCATGAAGGTGGAACACTGAGTCACCCTGAGTTGTATCAAACGCCACCGGCAGGAGCGGAAGAGGGTAGTGAAGATTCGCATGAGTCAGAAGAGCATTGATTCAGCGCATCCCGCTTTTGAAGGGATTCAAGCTGTAAAAAAAGGCATTGCGCTCAATCTTTTTTTAGCTGTACTAAAACTGGTTACAGGATTGTTGGGCCATAGCTATGCCCTGGTAGCCGATGCCATTGAAAGTGGCAGCGATGTTCTCTCGTCTATTTTGGTATGGATTGGTTTGCGCACTGCTGCTAAGCCACCCGATGAAGATCATCCATACGGACATGGGAAAGCTGAACCCATGGCAGCTGGTGTAGTGAGCATCATGCTCTTTGCCGCGGCTGCATTGATTTTGTACCAAAGCATTCATTATGTTCAAACGCCACACGAATCACCCGAATGGTGGACCTTGTTGGTGTTGGCCGCCATCGTGGGCGGAAAAGAATTGGCCTTTAGAATGGTGAACCGCACAGGCATGGACATCGATAGTCAAGCGGTGCAAGCAGAAGCACAGCACCATAGGGCAGATGCCTTTACTTCTTTGGCTGCTTTTGTCGGTATCGTCATTGCCCTTATAGGAGGCCCAGGTTTTGAAACGGCTGATGATTGGGCTGCGATGTTGGCCTCTGTGTTTATCGCTTGGAATGGGGGTAAAATATTTTTTCAATCCTTGTCAGAACTCATGGACAGGGCATTGCCCCAAGAGCAAGTCAATGCTGTTGTGGAATGTGCCAAAATGGTCCACGGGGTGCGCAAGGTCGAGTCTTGTTTTGTTCGCAAGACCGGATTTGAGTGGTTTGTAGACATCACCATTCAAGTGGATGGAAATCTGACTGTAGAGGAAGGGCATGCTTTAGCGCATGAGGTCAATGATGCCATCAAGAGCAATGTGACGCAGGTTTACGCCGTGCATACCCACGTTGAGCCATTCCATCTTTGATTGTTGATAAACTATCCTTTGGTTTGAGGGTTTACTTTTATCCCATCTTATATTTGCTCCAATCTAGAATACAAACGACATGAATATTATAGTTAACAGTTCGATCTTGCACAAGTCTTTGCAATTGTTGGGTGGTGTGTTAAACAGCAACAACTCTTTGCCCATTTTGGATAACTTTCTTTTTGAAATTCGTCCACAAACATTGACGGTTAGTGCATCCGATTTGGAAACCGCTATTACCGTAACCCTGGATGGTATCGATACCAAAGGTGAGGGTGTATTGTGTGTTCCTGCCAAACTGTTGATGGATATTCTTAAGTCGATTCCAGAACATCCTTTGAATTTTACCATCGATTCTAAAACGTATGGCATCGAGATCTCTTCTGATTTCGGTAAGTACAAATTGACCGGTGTCAATGGTGATGATTTCCCTAAGGCACCAGCCATGGACAGCGACAAGTCGTTCAAAGTTCCTGGTGATGTGATGTCACGTGCCATCAGCAAAACCTTATTTGCGGCCGGTAACGATGATATGCGTCCCGTAATGAGCGGTGTTTATTTCGAGGTACATGAGAACGAAACGCGTTTTGTAGCGACTGATGCGCACAAGTTGGTTCGTTATACCCGTACCGATGCGGGTGGGGATGCAGCTACTTTTATCGTTCCTAGAAAACCTTTGAATTTGATGAAGGGTATTTTGGGCAGTGTGAAATCTGATGTTAGCGTTGCTTATTCAGACAACAATGCGCAATTTACTTTTGATAATGTATCCTTGATGTGCCGTTTGATTGAGGGCAAGTACCCCAATTATGAAGCGGTTATTCCTAAAGAGAATCCTTTTAAGTTGACCATCGATCGTGCTGACTTATTGCAGTCCATCCGTCGTGTGAGCATCTTTGCCAATAAGACTACACACCAGGTTCGTTTGAAAATGGGAGGTAGCGAGTTGCATATTTCTGCAGAGGATTTGGATTACAGCAATGAGGCCAATGAGCGTTTGACTTGCACCTACGTGGGCGATGACATGGAGATTGGTTTCAACAGCCGTTTCTTGGCCGAGATGTTGAGCAACTTGGATTGCGACAATGTAACGATGGAAATGAGTGCGCCCAATCGCGCCGGTATCATGCGTCCTTTGGAATTGGTGGATGAGAGCGAGGATATCTTGATGTTGGTGATGCCAGTGATGTTGAACAGCTAATGAAGGCCAGTAGACTTCGTTCTGCATCGGAAGTCATTCCGAATACCCATTTAATACTCAATTCCGACAGTTCCGTTTATCACTTGGCGGTCACTGGAGATCAGATAGCCGATGACATTTGGATTGTCGGTGATCCTGAACGTGTGCCTAAGATTTCATGTTATTTTGATTGTATTCAAGTACAACTGCACCGCAGGGAGTATGTCTTGCATACAGGTCTACTGAAAGGAAAACCGCTTACGGTGGTTTCCTCGGGGATAGGCGTAGACAATATTGATATTCTGATCAATGAATTGGATGGCGCGGTAAATGTCGATCCCAATACCCGACGGATTAGAGAAAAATTACGCACTCTGCGCTTTTTGCGTTTGGGAACCTCGGGCACCATACTTCCTGAAATTCCGATACATACCATTGTTGCTGCACGATTTTCCTTTGCTCACGATGGCGTTCCATTGAGCTACGAAGCAGAGATGGAGGCCAAAGAAAAGGAGCTGCTGACGGCGTTGAAAGAAAGGGTATTGACATTTGATACCACTTACGTTGCGCAATCGAGTGAAGAATTGTTGCAGCGATATCCCATTTTTGATATCCAAGGCATTACCTACACGGCCAATGGTTTTTATGGGCCTCAGGGTAGGTCGGTTCGTTTGCATTCCAAGAACGAGGATTGGACGCACATGCAGAGATTTGAATGGGATGGGATGCGGATAACCAATATTGAAATGGAATCATCGGGCATGTATGCACTGGCCAGTATGTTGGGTCACCAGGCGCTCACTTGTTGCGTGTTGTTGGCCAATCGAGCAACCCAAGAATTTACAGAAACACCAGAGCAGGCTGTTGAAAGCTTGATACAAAAGGCAATCGCTGCCTTTTAAAAAATTGGTGTGAATAACAAATCATTTTCGTAAAAATCTCCCACCTTCTTCCCGTTAGTTTTGAATGACCAAAACGAGCATTATGCAGGGAGAAGTAAGTGCATTGATACAGCTGATAGAAGATCCAGACGAAGAGATATTTGCACAAGTGCGGACGGAGCTCACCAGATACGGTGAAGCATTGATTCCTCAGCTCGAGCATTATTGGGAATACAATGTCTACGGCCCTTTATTCAATAAGCGCATTGAGTCGCTCATATTAGAGCTGAATCACAAAGCAGTTTATAAGCGTTTGCGCGAATGGAAAGAAAGTCCTGAGCAAGATCTATTGGAAGCTTTGTTGATTTTGAATCGCGTCAATCATCCTTCAGTGAAGGAACAGGAATTGAAAGCGCAGGTGTTGAAGATTAGGCAGGACATTTGGTTGGAGTTGAATGATTTTTTAACCGCGATTGAAGCCGTTAATGTTTTCAATACGATTCTTTTTAAAGTATATGCATTGGAAGGTGTCACGCATGTCAGTCAAGGGCACAATACA
>CANNHA010000123.1 GCA_947504275.1 Flavobacteriales bacterium | reverse complement strand
TCTTTTCCGTTCAGATAATCTTTAATTAAGATTAGCTTTTCTTCATCCGACAAGAACAACCTTTTGTTGCGCCATTGTCCTAATTTGGGTTTACATTTTTTCTCCATTTTGTCCCTTTTTTTTGTAAACCTATTTTAGGACGAGACACTGCGATCGAGTAGGAGGGGAGATATCTCCTCATCCCTTCAGGGCGAATCGCATTTCATACTCTCGCTACTTCATCTCCACTTTCCTCTTCCCATTTCCCTCTTTCCATTTTTTTCATTATATTTGAGCTATAAACCAGGGCCATGAAAAAACTTTTCCTTCAAAGTGTCATCTTAATTGTCTCCAGTCTCCTCATCACCCCATCCCTTGTTGCCCAATCCCCTCAAGGGATACCCTACCAAGCGGTAATGCGCAATGTGGACGGAAGCGTGATGGCCAGCAGTGAAGCGGTATTAACCTTTATGATCCATGACGGCACAGCCAATGGAACTGTAGTATACCAAGAAAGTCATTCCTTAACCAGCAATGCGCAAGGATTGGTGAGTTGCGTGGTGGGAAATGGGGTTGTATCACAAGGTAACTTTGCCAATATTAATTGGGGCGGTGGAGCCAAGTTTTTGCATGTAATGATGAACGGAATCGACTTGGGAACCCAGCAGATGTTGAGTGTACCGTATGCGTTGCACAGCAGCAGTTCGGATAATGCAGCCAATGGATTTTCCAGTGTCTCAACAACAGGAGATACCTTGTACATGGCCAATGGGACATTTATCATTGTGCCCGGCATCAGTGCCGCCAATTTCCCTCCAGCCATTTTGGGATGTACGGACAATGCGGCCTGTAATTACAATAGCGCAGCATCCCAAAATGACAATTCTTGTTTGTATTTTAATGCAACTTGTGATGATGGGAATAACAATACATTTAACGATGTAATCAACGGGAATTGCCAATGTGCGGGTGTACAGATAGTGAATGGTTGCACCAATGCGCAAGCTTGTAATTACAACGCTGCGGCGAATGTGGACAATGGATCTTGTTTGGTGCAGGGCACTGCTTGCAATGACAACAATACCAACACCACCAATGATGTGATCAACGGCAATTGTGATTGTGCGGGGACGGCAGTGGGCAATGGAGCGTATATTCCCGGCAATGGTGCTACAGACATTGATGGCAATACTTACACCAGTATCATCATCAATGGACAAGAATGGATGCAGCAGAATTTAGCGGTGACGAAGTATAGAAATGGAGATCCCATTCCCACAGGATTGAGCAATACTACGTGGCTTAATACAACTAACGGGGCTTATGCCATTTATAACAATGATGCGGCCAACAATACCTTGTATGGCAAATTGTACAACTGGTATGCAGTGAATGATGGCAGAGGTTTATGCCCCACTGGATGGCATGTTCCGAGCGATGCTGAGTGGAGTTCTTTCATCAATTATTTAGATCCAAGCGCAAATGGCGGTAACAACATTAATGTTGCAGGAGGCAAAATGAAATCCATCACGGGTTGGTTCTCACCTAACACAGATGCAACAAATGAAAGCGGGTTTACGGGCCTCCCTGGCGGTTACCGTTACGGCAGTGGGGCATACTACAACATTGGCCTCTTCGGCTACTGGTGGAGTAGTACAGAGGACGGTTCTAACGGCGCATGGCTCCGCAGACTGGACTACAACTATTCCGATGTAACCCGCAGCAACTACAGTATGCAGATCGGCTTTAGCGTTCGTTGCGTCCGGGATTAATCGCCAACGGCGATTCTCTTCCAACCGATAGGTTGGTAGCGAAGCATCGCTACAACCGCCGGCATTTAAAGACGGCGGTTTTTTTATCCCCTCCTGTCGCGAAGCGATCCCGACAGCGAAGCTCGTCGGGACAAGGTGGTCTTTTCAGAGTGAGAAACACAAATAGAATGAGAGAGCTGTCGCCCAGACAGCGAAGCTCGTCAGGGCGGAAGCGAGGATTAGTGAAATTTCGATTGGTTAACAGCAGCGATGCCTCGCTGGCGGAAAGCGCTTGTCGTTACGAGCGAAGCGACACTTTCCGCATGATGTCCAAGAGAAATTTCACCCGAGCGTCCCGAAGCATCGGGACGGTGCGACTTGATTTTTTGTTTCACTTTTTGATCAAGCAAAAAGTGAAGAATGAACAGATGAAGCAGAGTGATAAACAGAAACAGAAAGTAGATATCCAGACTAGCGATAATTGGACGATTAGAAACAGGTGATTTCCCATCCCTTCATAGCGAATTGTTCCACTTTCTCTGCCTCATCCCCTTAAATCATCTCCACCTGCCTCGTAACCTTCTGCAAAATTTCAAACACCGTCTCCGCCATCACGTTCTCACTGTCTAGCGTTGGATTGACCTCCGTGAACTCCAAACAGCAGGTTCTTTCGTTTTGCAAAAATTCCAAGATGACATCAGCAGCCTCACGCTCATTGATTCCGCCCTTTACCGGTGTTCCCGTTCCGCGTGATACCGTGGGGTCCATGGAGTCAACGTCAAAACTGATGTAGATTTTATCGCATTGACTCAAGTACTTCAAAACCTCTCTACACAACTTAGTGATTCCTGTCTTGCGTAGCTCATTGGTAGAGACCACTTTCACTTTGTTCTGTTTGATCAAAGCAGCTTCCTGATCTTCCAAATCCCGCAAGGTGATGTACACCAAATCTCTGTACTCCACCTTTGGGCAGATATCACCCACATTCTTCAACATCTCCCACAAATCTATCGTCTCGTAATCCAAATCATTCACCTTCTCCTCAATGTTGTCCTCGTTCAAGGCCGTCGCCAAAGGCATGCCATGCATGTTTCCGGATGGTGTAGTATAAGGAGAATGCAAATCAGCGTGGGCATCGATCCAAATTACACCAATGCGCGATTCTGGATAAGCCATTTTTAATCCGGCCAAAGTCCCGCCAGCATTACTATGATCACCACTCAATATCAAAGGGAATTTCCCATCCCTGCAAGTATCACGAACAGCAGCACCAATGCGCTCATACATTTTCAGTAAACTTCTAATGTGCTTGGCATATCTGCTGCCTGGATTATTATGCAAAGCCTGATTATCATGCGCAATGATGATGCTCTTGTATTTCTTGAAAAAATCAGAACGAAAATCCATTGCAGCAATCTTGATGGCATCAACGCCCAAACTTGCTCCACGCGTACCTGCGCCCACTTCACTAGGAACTTCTATCAACCGAATGCTTCTTGCTTTTTTAACTGCCATAATTGTAAGGATATGCCCCAAAGATAAAGGAAATTCTTTCAAAAGCTTTTGTGTTTCCTCCTTCTCAATATCTTCGTCATTATGAAAAAAGTGGTATTGATTACAGGAGCAACTTCGGGTTTTGGTGAAGCAACTGCATATGTATTGGCCAACAATGGATTTGATTTAATCCTTTGCGGCCGCAGGGAAGATCGATTAAACATTGTGAAGTTAGCCTGTGAAAAAGCCGGTGCGCAAGTATGGACAGCTGTCGTTGATGTAAGAAATGAGAATGAGGTGGAGGATTTTGTGAAGCGATGCAGAACGTGGACTTCTGAGATTTTTGCTTTGATAAACAATGCCGGATTGGCAGTTGGACGAGAACCCGTTCATCAAGGAGTCTCAGATGATTGGGAGAGAATGATGGATACCAATGTCAAAGGATTGTTGTGGATGTCCAAGTATGTATCACAATGGATGGTGGAGCAGCATTCTGGCTCCATCATCAACATCGGATCTGTGGCTGGAAAGCAAGCCTATGGAGGTGGTGTTGCTTACAATGGTTCAAAATTCGCAGTGGACGGCATAACACAAGCCATGCGCATTGATTTGGTGACACACAATATAAGAGTTGGTCAGATATGCCCAGGGGCAGCAGAGACGGAGTTCAGCTTGGTAAGATTCAAAGGAGATGAGACAATAGCAAGTAAAGTATATGATGGTTTCCAACCATTGGTTGCCCAAGACATTGCAGAGACAGTATTGTTCATGATCACAAGGCCACCCCATGTGAATATTCAAGATGTTTGGATCATGCCCACAGCGCAAGCTTCTGCAACGGTACTCCATAAAAAAGGATAGTATGAAAAGCGTTAGCGTTTTATTTCTCCTGCTGATGATCATCGGAATGTCAGGATGTCGCTTTTCCACTCAAGAAGTGGATTTGATAGTTCACAATGCCACCATCTATCAAGTGGATGATGCTTTTTCTAAAGCAGAGGCCATGGCCATCAAAGACGGAAAAATTTTGGCGATAGGGAAGGAGCGAGAGATTTTAAACGCCTACAGCGCAAAACGAATGATTGATGCACAGCACCAATTTGTTTACCCAGGCTTTCAAGATGCACATGCGCATTTCCTCGCTTATGCGCTGTTCAAGAATGAAGTGGATCTGAATGGATTAAAATCATGGGAAGCAGTTTGTTCTAAAGTACAACAACATAATTCAGACAGGGATTGGATCATTGGAAGAGGATGGGATCAAAACCTTTGGCCAGGCCAGGTCATGCCCGATAGGAAAAGGTTGGATGAATTGTTCCCCGATAGACCAGTTTGGTTGATGCGCGTTGACGGTCATGCAGGCATTGCCAATCGAAAAGCCCTGGAAATAGCAAGATTGATGGACGCAAAGGGAGTTCAAGGAGGCCAGATATTTCGCTATCCTGGCGGTGAGCCAACGGGACTCTTATTAGATAATGCAATGATTCCAATACAAGAAATTATCCCTGCATACACCAGCAAAGACAAGGAGCAAGGACTGGTATTGGCACAAGAAGCTTGTTTTGCGGTTGGTCTTACACATATAACAGAGGCCGGTTTAGATAGGGATGAGATTCAGTTTCTAGATTCCCTGCAGAAGGCAGGAGTATTAAAGATGCCCATGTACATCATGGCTTCGCAAGACAAGGCAACAATTGCGCATTATATAGAGAGAGGTATTGACACGGCCAATCATCAGCTTGTGGTGCGCAGCTTCAAGTATTATGCAGATGGTGCATTGGGTTCACGAGGGGCGTGTTTGATCAATCCCTACCAAGATCTATTGGCGGAAGGCAAAAAAGATTTTGGAAAAATGCTGGGCAACCATGAAGAATGGATGAAAGAATGGATGGCGTTAGACAAGAAAGGCTTTCAAGTTTGCACACACGCAATAGGAGACAGTGCAAATCGAGTTGTATTAAATGACTACGCAAAGATTTTGGGAGGCAGCAATGATAAGCGCTGGAGGATTGAGCATGCCCAGGTGGTAGATCATAATGATGTGTCAATGTTTGGACAATACAACATCATCCCATCGGTTCAACCGACGCATGCTACCAGTGACTCTCCATGGGCTTGGCAGAGACTTGGTCGGAGCCGAGTAGTTGAGGCCTATAAGTATGCAACACTATTAAAGGAGAACGGGATGATGGCATTGGGCACCGATTTCCCTATTGAGGATATTGATCCCATGAAGACTTTCTTTGCTGCAGTCTTTAGAATGGACAAAGGAGGCGCTATGGCCAATCCTTTTCAACTCAATGAAGCAATAACAAGAGAGCAGGCCATCAGAGGTATGACCATTTGGAATGCTGTCGCAAGATTTGCTGAGCATTACTCAGGCAGTTTGGAGATGGGCAAGGATGCTGATTTTATCATAACCAGTGTCGATTTGATGATAGGAACACCGGATCAATTGAAGGAAAACATAGTTATTGCTACATTTATTGGGGGAAAAGAGATGTACAGCAAAAAAAAGTGATTTTTTTAAGAGCTGGAAAACAATAGATTAAGCAGTAGTCGAGAAAAAATATGAAAATAATCCTTGTGTAGTAAAGAAATGCGTGTACTTTTGCACCCGCTTTAACGGCAACGTTCTTTACAACACGGTAACAAAAATGTCACACAGGGTTTATTTAAGAGTTCAAAAACTTTTTTGAAATAAAATAAAATAAAACTTGCAGATAAAAAAAATGTGATTACTTTTGCACCCGCTTTAACAGCAGCGTTCTTTACGTAAGGGAGTCAAGGTAAACACATCAAATTACAGTCATTTTAATTAGTTGGTAACAACGAAAAAAAATGAAAATAAATTTGGAGATTGAGAAAATGTGATTACTTTTGCACCCCGCTTTGAAAAACGTTCTTAACGGAATTAGTAAACAAAGACAACAAAATGAAGTTAGAAAAAAATAAAATTTTTTCTTGCGGATTGAAAAAGTTGTTGTATGTTTGCCGCCCGGTTCGACAAAAGGTTGAAACGAGTGAAGCGAAAAATTGAAGTTCTTTGAAATAATGCAGCGATAAATTTTAGGTAAGAAAAACAAGATACCTGTCAATGCCAGGACAAAATTAAACTTTTTACAATGGAGAGTTTGATCCTGGCTCAGGATGAACGCTAGCGGCAGGCCTAACACATGCAAGTCGAGGGGTAACCTGAGTAATAGCAATATTACTTAGGCTAGACCGGCGCACGGGTGCGTAACACGTATGCAATCTACCTTACACTGGAGGATAACCCCGAGAAATCGGGGCTAATATTCCATAACACAATGAAGTGGCATCACTTTATTGTTAAAGCTCCGGCGGTGTAAGATGAGCATGCGTCCAATTAGCTAGTTGGTGAGGTAACGGCTCACCAAGGCTACGATTGGTAGGGGTTCTGAGAGGATGATCCCCCACACTGGTACTGAGACACGGACCAGACTCCTACGGGAGGCAGCAGTGA
>CANNHA010000122.1 GCA_947504275.1 Flavobacteriales bacterium | reverse complement strand
TTCAAAGTAAATGACCAGTTTTTGTTTTCGATAAGTTGATAGCTCAACAACGCTCTGCTGTTGAGTCCTCTATTAGCCTCATCCTTAAAGCCAGAAAACGCGGCGCTTGTTCCGTAGGGGTTGGTTTTGACACTACCCTGGTAGCTCAACCGCCACATGGCTTCCCATTTGCTGTTCCAGTTTCGGTCTTGACCAAAACCCATCATCCAACGATTCCTTTCCAGTCGTGCTTGATTGGCCAAGGAGAAAGGTCGAGCGGCTTGAGGATTTAATGCGACGTCTTTCTCATTCAAGCTACCAGGCAATCCCCATTGTCCTTGATGGTATTGGAATTGGGCTATGTTGGTTCCAATCTTATCACCATCATTCCTTATGCCCCATTTGAATAAGCTTTTTACTTCTTTGTGAACGGTTAATAGCAATTGGTTCCTCGCATTGAATTCTTGTTGGCGATATCCATTGGTCCCCGCTTTCACATAGGCAATTGAAAGTTGTCTTTTATTATAAATTTCAGGCAAAGCGACATTGACTCCATACTGCAAACGGTAATAGCCCCAACTGCCCATGATCAAACTAGACTTGGCCGTATGTGTGAGATAATTGGGACGCAAACCTTTCATCAAAATCACTCCACCAGTTCCGTTGCCATACTCAGCAGCGGCGGGACCTTTAACAACTTCAGCTTCTGAAACCCACATGGGGTCAATGACCTCCATTGGTGTTGTTCCATCAGGAGATGTCAATGCAAAACCGTTGAAGTACATGCGTACATTGCGAATACCAAACGTGGAGCGAAGCATGGATCCACGAATATTGATGCGTGGACTACCTCCTTGACCTCTGGATTCTAACATTACTCCAGGAATTGCATTCAATCCTTGTTGTAAAGAGGAGCCATCTGAATTCCATTGCTTGAAATTGAGAATTCCTAGCATGGCAGGCAATTGAGCATTTTTCAAATGGGATGAAAAAGCTGAAATCTGAAGGATATTCTCCAAGTGGAAGTTGGGCTGAAAAAAATAATAAGCTGTTCTTTCAGGATTACCCCAATAGGCATAACTGACTGCATCCTCTTCGTTGAAAACCCACCTATTACAATCACCTGAATAGCAAATCATCAATATGTCACCGTTAGACATGTTCAAGTTGACGCCAATCTTTGGATTCAGGTGTTTACTTTGTCCAGATGTTGTATTGACACAGGTCCATAAGGCTGCCGTTGTATCCAAAGACAAGTCATCATCAAAGTGAACGATGATTTTGAAAGGCTTGCGCTCAGTTTGTTGGGCCTGCAACGAAAAAAAACAGCCCACCGTGAAAACGAGGGCTGCTATCCTTTGAAAATTCTTCATTAATGCGATACCACAAATGTTTTGGTCACGGTTCCTTTAGGACTAGAGCAACGGACAAAATAATTTCCCGCTGCCCAATCTTGGACATCCCATTTCATTGTTGCCTTATTAACCACAGATGTATCCACCACTTGGCCATTGAAATTGATTACTTCAACGGTATTACCTAGGAAAGTTGAACTAAAATTCAAAGACAATTCATTGGAAACAGGATTAGGGAAAACGACAATGTTTTGTTCTGGCTGATGTCTCAACACAGAGGTATTGATGTAAGCCAAGTTTCTGAATTCCTTGATGATGTTTGGCCCTGCTCCAGGATATGATGAACCATTTAAAGCCATGTACAAGGCGCCAGTATGTGGATTGACACAAAAATCCCTGATGCGCTGATTGAAAACTTGGAAGTAGGTATCCTGCGCATCAACACAGGTTGCTGTTTGTCCATCTGCACTCAAATGAATCACTGAAAGACGCTCGTAGGTTCCGCCCAAACCGCCCAACACAGCCATCAAAATACAGTTCTGCCATTCAGGAATGGCGGGGTGAACATAGTATTCCAAACCATTGACAGCTCGGCATGGTGACCACTCTAAAATAGGTTCCTTAACGTTATTGGCAGCACAATAGGTTTGCTCCGCAGTTGTATTGCAGGCACCTTGTACAGTTGGCCAACCGTAATTGCGGTTGGGTTCAATGATATTCAATTCGTCAGAGCTATTTTGACCATGCTCACTTTCGTAAATGATACCATTGGGACCAACACAAAGACCTTGACCATTTCTATGTCCAAAAGAATATACGTAAGAAGAAGGATCAGGATTATCACTTGGGATACTTCCATCCAAATTGATGCGCAAAATTTTGCCATTCAATGAATTTAAATTTTGGCTGCTTGCTCCCTGATCACCAGTATCGCCAGTGGTCATTAAGATCTTATTGTCTGGGGTGATGATGATGCGAGAACCATTGTGAATGGCAGCACCACCGATGGCATCAATCAAAATGGTCTCATTGACTAACGCTGATCCATCGTATTCAAACATAGACAAACGCTCCTTAATGGTGTTGGCACCTTGGTTGTAATTGTATACAACATAGACTTTTGAATTGGTTAAAAAGTCAGGATGAAGGCACATGCCCAACATACCTGGTTCACTGCCTCCGTTGTAGGGAACAGTCTTGGTCAACAATGTCTCGTAATTACCCGTTGCTGGATCAATGCGCAACACATTACCCTTTCTGGTTGTGCACCAAATGTGATCATCTTGTCCCCAAACCAACTCCCAAGGGATTTGGACACCCGTTACCAAATCGTATTCCGTTAATGTGGTGTTTCCCACTTGGTGCGTGTTTTGAGCATTTACACAATAGGCGAATAGCATGCCTATAACAACAACTAGTTTTTTCATCTTGATGGTAAAAATAGCTGAGCAACCGCTTCACGACAAATTTTTAACGATTGAAAAAAAATCATTATGCGTGCCTTATAGGTTGTTTGGTTTGTCTTAGCCAATAAATGAAATTTGAAGAAACATCTTTTGCTTGAGAAAACAACAGAAACCGCAAGGCCTTTCCGCGAAAAAAAATGACCATCTTGAATCCCAAATCAGCTTTGGCTCTTCTCGATACTAATGCAAAATGATCATTCTCTGAACTCCTCTTTCAGATACTATGGAATAGACACCAGAGAGCCATTGATCCGTCGAGACACGTTCTTGCCCTTGCAAAACCAAACATAAATCACCTTGGATATTGTAAACCTGACCATAACCTCCGGGCCAATAGAAAAAATCGTTGGCCGGATTTGGACTGATATGCAAGAGGTCTATGGTTTGTTCGGAAATACTGGTGGACATATTGCTAGCGGCGGGTGTTACTGAAGTTGTTATTTCCCAAGGTGAACCTCCATCAACTACCCTAGCAAATGATTGCTGCACCGTGATAGCAGGAAATGAAATAGAGTCTAACCAATGAAAATCACCATTGTCCCAATGCGATATCCCAACAAATTCACCGTTGCTGCTCAGCTTAAAATTCAAATGCCTATTCCCTTGTTGCGGACTATCATCGGCCCAAAAGGTCAAGAATGACGGCGAGTTGGATTGAATCTGTTTTAACTTCCATTTATTGGGATCATTGGGATTGTCTGTGATCCATATATCATTCCACATGAATGGGGCACTCGACCCTCTGTAAATTTCTATCCAATCCTCTTGCTCTCCCAATTCATCGGTAAAACCCAAAGTGCCTGAAGGGGCAATCTCATTGATCCAATAACCCAAAGAATCCAATCCAACATGGGTAACATAGGTTTGACAAGGACTGACAATCAAATTCTGATTCAGGGGAACTACTTGCCATTCTATGGTTCCTTGAAATCCAGCAAGTGGCAAAATCACCTGCATGGTGTTGTCCCATATTGTGGTTCCTACAATTTCAGGAGACAATAAATTCCAATTGGAGGCCCCTTCAATTCGGTAACCTACATTGGCCGAATTGGCCGTTGACTTAAAAGACAATTCAATTTGACCATCAAAGACTTTAGAAGATACCTGATACACCAAATTGGGAATGGGAACGTTGTTGTCCAATTGACTCAAGGCAGAAGCTACCCTATTGCTTATAAATTCATTGATTCCAAAGGTCACATGATCTCCCCATGCGCTGTCCAGTGCGTTGGTGAAATCAGCTTCATCAAAACCGTAATCCAAGGTCCGATAGACATCACTAAGGGCTGAAGGAGTAATCACGGATTGCAAAGTCTGAATTTGGTTGATGTATTCATTTGAACCTATATAATTTGCCACCTCTTGGATGTAATGGCTATAAATAGAGCGAAACTCTGGCGTTGCCATCATCTTGTTGTACAAGATTAAGTCTGCGCTTCCATCCCAATTGTAAATGCTTCGGGTACTCCAATTGATATTGAACCAATCAATTCCAAATGTATTATCCGTATCATAGGGAATAAACTCCAATCGATGGGTCAAATCATTTTGATAGAGGTAATAGTTGTTTTTGTTGAAATGAGCACCATCCCAATTGCCCGTCATGATATCAATGGCCATGTATTGCAATAGCCGATCAACATTGAATACTTTTCTAAGTTCACATGGCAAATTGGCAATGGGAGTATTGTTAATGATCTGAATGAAATCTGCTAAGTCTTGAAAGTCATTCAATTGGTTGTTGTTTTCCAAATCATAAATCACGGAACCCCAGGGAGAAAGCACCTGATAATCAGAACCATTGGGTCCCAAATACTCCAGCGTAGCTGGGTAAAGGCATTTCCAACGGTTACCTGTTTTTTCATTACAATACAACTCCGTGAACAAGTCATCAACAAATTCCACATTGATGTAAAGCCCTTTGTATTCGCCATTGATGTGCAATTCAGTATAGCTCACCCGAGAACCAGGCAAACCAAAGTGACGGCATAAATCCCAATACATCTTTGCTCGCATCAAACTGGGATCATTGTGGTTTCCATTGAGATTCAATTCTCGCAATCCCTGCCACTTTCCAATTCCATTGGGAAAATCGAAATCAACTTTGAACGATTTCTTGGCGGCTTGCAAACTGGTATTTCCTCTTGACCTAAAACCAACGTTGACCAATGAATCATTTAATCCATTGGATTCAAAAACAAAAGTTGCAGGAAATTCATGGCCGTTGCCCAAATAGTCTGGGGATAATAACAGTGCCAATGAATCCGGATGTATATAAATCTTGATTTTGGTTACTTCATCTTGTACGAAAACATTCCCCCAATCAGGCAATTGACTTATTCCTTGATTCGATAAAAAAAGACTGAAGCAAAAAAACAAAACATTCCGCATACTCAAGACTTCAAAAGATGAAGCATACACCAGCCATCTTTTACGACCTGCTTTATAACAGCGGCCTCTGGGAATGCGTTGGTAAGAATAGGCACATCTTGCTCGTAGAAGCCACTCAACAACAAGTGTCCTCCGCTGTTCAAATGCGACCAATAAATTGCTCCATCGCGGGTAAGTATATTTCTATTGATGTTGGCCAATATCACATCATAACTTTGCGTAATCGTCTCCGCACCGCCTTGAATGGATTGTATTTTAGAACAACCATTTCGCAAAGCGTTTTCGTTGCAATTTTCAAAAGCCCATTCATCAATATCAATGGCATCCAATTCCACCGCTCCTTTCTTCTCTGCTAGAATGGCTAAAACACCTGTACCGCTGCCCATGTCCAAGACCTTTTTTCCCGACAAGTCCATGGTTAACATTTCAGCCAGCATCAAATGCGTGGTGGCGTGGTGTCCTGTGCCAAAGCTCATCTTGGGTTCTATGATCAACTCAAAAGGCACTCCCAATTGCTCATGAAACGGAGCGCAAACGCGACACTCAGGAGACACTTCAATGGGTTCAAATTGGCTCTCCCATTCAGCGTTCCAATTCTGCTGTTCAATCTCCTTCCATTGGTAAGAAACATTGCAATCTTCTACATTCCAATTTTCAATGATCAACTCCATTCGATTTTCGTCCCAAACATCCTTCTGGATGTAGGCGGTTAAACCATCCTCTTCCTCAACAAAACTCTCAAAATCGATGTCTGCTAGGTAAACCGTTAGTACCTCTCGATAAGGTAAAACGGGATTGATTTGGAATTTAACTTCTATATAGTTCACAATGCTGCACTATTAATAATGGATACAAAATCATTTACCTTCAAGCTTGCACCTCCTACCAATCCGCCATCCACATTGGGACAAGCAAACAACCCATCAGCATTTTGAGGATTGACACTTCCGCCGTATAGGATGCGGATACCCTGAGCCACTTCGTCATTCCATTGCTCTGAAATGCTCTTGCGTATAAATGCATGCATCTCCTCTGCTTGATCATTGCTTGCGGTAACACCCGTTCCGATAGCCCAAACGGGTTCGTAGGCAATGACAACAGACATCATATGCTCAGCCGATAAACCAGACAAGGCTGTAAAAATCTGTTGACCAACTACCTTCTCTTGCTCATTGGCTTGACGTTGTGTTAAAGTCTCCCCGCAACAATAAATAGGTGTGATACCATTCTCCAAACAGCGTTGTACTTTAAGACCAATTATTTCATCTGTTTCATGGTGGTACATTCTGCGCTCACTGTGCCCCACTATGGCTGCATCCACTCCCATGGCTTTGAGCATGGGTGCTGATATCTCACCAGTATAGGCGCCCTTTTGGTGAATGCTCACATCTTGAGAGGCAATTTTGATTCCTTTTTGTTGAAGGGACAATAACCGCTCTAAATAAATAGAAGGGGCTCCAATGATAACATCAGCTGCTTGATTTACTGATGGCATGTCATGAATAAACTGATCAACTTCATTGATCAATAAATTCATTTTCCAATTTCCTGCTGCAATTTTTTTTCTCATATCAATTGATTTCTAGAACTAAACCTTTTAAATATTCACCTTCAGGATGAAACAAACTTATGGGATGATCCTCTGGTTGGTGCAGTTGGTGTAAAATCTTCACTTCTCGTCCTGA
>CANNHA010000121.1 GCA_947504275.1 Flavobacteriales bacterium | reverse complement strand
CTGTCACATTTGCAATCCACTCACCTGATGCATCGTTGGCACCCACCACGCAAGTGGCCACCTCTTGACAACTCGCGCAGCCCATTGTAGTAAAATCAACGGTTTGGACCTGCGGTTCAATACCCACACAAGTGGATGTCACCACTACTTGATAATCGGTGCAAGGCAAAAGATTGGTAAATGCAAAACTCAATTGATCTGTCTCAAAGTTGCCAACAACTGCTGTTCCCTGAATCAACATGATTGAATATCCCGCAGCTGCTAATACAGGGTTCCAAGTGATCACAGCTCCATCCGTCATCGTATTGGTTACATTGAAATTGGAAGGATTCACACAACACCCATCTGTTGTAAAATATTGCAACGGCGACCATTCACTTGTCAATGTATCACATGTCGCTCTCATATGGTATTCATAGCTGGCGCAAAACTCCAAATTGCTTAAAGTAGCATTCTGACCTTGGATATTGGATAATAACGACCAATTTGCATTTCCTTGAACGCGGTATTGAATTTCAAAAGGTCCATTTCCGATGCTGCTCCAAGTAATGAGCCTATCTGGTGAAGCCGGAACTGGCGCATCAGCCACTGCAAAAGGTGAAGGGCAATCACCTGAAACACATTCGCCCAAAATAAGATTCAAGCTGTTAAAGACATTCAGCCTGCCTCCGGTTAACACCTCTCCAACCAAATTAGAAACAGGATCAATACCTGATAAGATATAACCTCTTACCATCGTTGCCGCTTCACTAGGGTTGGCATGAGCAATTTGTGCCAAGGATTGGCAAGGTGCAGCATACATCAAAGCCACAGCACCCGCCACACATGGACTGGCGAAAGAAGTTCCCGAACTTGTGCTGTATCCGTTATTACCCGCCATCATCACCGCCTCTCCTGGCGCACCCAAATCAATATGCGTAGTGCCAAAACCACTGAAAGTGCGCACATCCGCGTTGTTGGTTGCGGTAACAGAAATCAAATAATCACTTGGGCAAGTAGTAGGCATATCACCCACATTGTCCACATTAACATTGTTGTTGGCAGTTGCAGCGCAACTCAAAATTCCATAGTGACCAAGTGTATCGTACATGGCACACCAAAGCGGATAGCCGCTAGCCGCAGCATTGTCAATTCCCCAAGAGCTGTTGGTTACCACCACAAATGCCCCTTGACTTCCGTTTGTACTATTGTACAACTGACGCATGACCAGTGGATAGGTATATGCAGCAATGACATTGGCCTCTGAAATTCCTCCCATTTGCACCTGCATCAATTTCACGTCCCAATTCACCCCAGCCACACCCATTCCATTGTTGCCTTTGGAACCAATCATACTGCTCACTTGTGTCCCGTGATTACCGTTGGAAGAATTATCCGTATTGTTGCTCACATTCCATCCATCATAGTCATCAACATATCCATTGTTGTCATCGTCCAATCCATTACCAGCTACTTCATTGACATTGACCCAATGGTTGGGCAAAATATCTTCTTGATCCCATTTCGCCCCTTGCGTTTCCACCACACAAGCCACAATCTCATCCCCCATTGGCGTCAATCCACCCGTTGTAATATCCCAAGCCAATTCACTATCGATGTCATTGTCCTGTGCGTCAATGTGGTGCCACTGATTGCCAAAAATGGGATCGTTGGGTGTCAACCGATCTTCAATCAAATGATTGAACTGTGCCGCCTGAACTTGCGGCAAACTTTGACAATAGCGCAAAATTTCTTTCTCACTCACTCCATCCCATTCCCATCGAAACAAATGAATACGCATGGGCGCAGAAACATTTCCATGCCAATGAAAATTCAAAAAGGTACCAAACTCCTTGTTTACAGATGATGCAACTTCTTCTGGTTTAGCATCTTTAACCAATTGAATCAGAATTTCCTTCTGAAGATAGCCCTGTCCTACAACGGGTAAGACCATAAGACACAGGATGACAACAATTATTTTTTTCATTGCTTGATAAATATTCTTTTTACACGGTGTGATATTCCCGTCAAAATTTCATAAGAAATGGTTCCACACCAACTCGCCATTTCATGGATATCGATATTTTTTCCAAAAATCTCTACCTCATCCCCTTCTTTGACATTTAATCCTGAGACATCCACCATGGTCATGTCCATGCAGACGCGACCTAGAATTGCGCATCGACTACCGTTAACCCAAACGCTTCCCTTGCCATTGCTCAATAGTCTTGGCAATCCATCGGCATAACCAACAGGCAAAACGGCCAGTTGAATAGAACTTGAATGTACCTCGCTTCTCCCATATCCAATGGATTCTCCGGGATTAACTTGCTTCACTTGAGAGATGTGGGTCTTCCAAATACAAGTAGTCTTTAAATGCAACTGGTGTTCTTGATTAGAGCTTGAACCATACAGACCAATACCCAACCTCACCATATCCAATTGCGCTTCTGGCCAGCGCTCAACAGCACCTGAATTGGCCGCATGCGCCAATACTCCAGGATTCAATGATTTGGCTTTTGAGACAACGACCTCAAACTTGCTCAATTGTTCACGCGTAAAGTCATCGTGTTGCTTATCCTCAGATACGGCTAGATGAGTCAATACAGACAACAAGTTCACATCACTTCTTTGTTTGATCAATTCAGCTACCAGTTCCCATTCTGAAGGCTCAATACCCAAACGACGCATTCCTGTATCTACCTTGACGTGAATGTTCAAAATCTTGTGAGGATCCAACAAATCTTTTTGATGCAGCATCGCACGGAACGAATCCAAAGAATAAACTTCTGGCTCCAGATTGAAATCCAATAATGCCTTTACACTTTGCTGTTCAGGATTCATGATCATGATGGGAAGCGAAATGCCTGCTTTTCGCAGCGCGACACCCTCATCAACATAGGCAACCCCGATATAATCTACATGTTGAAACGCTTGTGATTGAGCAATACCAACTGCCCCTAGTCCATAGGCATCAGCCTTGATCATGACCATCATCTTAACATGCGGTTGCAAAAGAGAACGATAATAATTCAGGTTGTGTTGAACAGCCTCCAAATCAATCTCCAACCTGGTCAAATGATTCTTGGCTTGCAACCGATGAACAATTTCCTCAAACTTGCTTTTTCGCGCGCCTTTGATCAGAACTACGGAACGAGCCCATGACTCATTATTTACGTTGTTCAGAAAGTCAACAACACAGCTATAGACCTCAGCGCCCTGTGGCGAAACCTTTCGCCACTGCTCTCCAATCAAAACAACTCGGCTCCATGGATAAGCCTGGTATTCTTGCTGAATCAAATCATATTGATGCGCATCTGCCTGAGGAATATCAGACAAAATCAAAACATGGGGATGGTCTTTTTGCATGCGCCACACATCCTGCACGGCCAATTTCAACGAAGAAACATCAAAAGAATAGGCATCGTTGATGAGAATAGAATCATCTATTCCTTCTACTTGTTCCATTCTCATGTCCAACGCTGAGAGGGTTCCAACACCAGCAATGGCCTGCTCAATTGGCACACCAAGTTGCAAGGCCGTGACCAGAGCAGTCATGGCATTGCCACATTCAATATCAGATACAAAAGGAAAAGTCACCGTAAACATTTCACCCATCCAAGTCACCTCAGCTTGACGCAAAGTTGCAGTATTTACCCAATTTACTTTCCAATGGCAATTCTGACCTTTGCCCCACTGCAAGAACATATCATTCCCAATCTCCATTTCGGGAGAAACAATCGGTATTGTATTTTGAAACAACTTCATTTTCTCAGAAAGCAAGGCTTCTTGACCTGGAAAATTACTCAAATGCGCATATCCCAAGTGTGTAAAAACACCTAAAGTGGGCCTTATCATTTCATGCAAATTATCCATTTCATTGGGCATTGAAATACCTGCCTCAATGATGGCCAACTGATGTTGCTCATTGATCTGTAGCAATGACAATGCAACGCCCAACTGTGAATTATAGCTTCTGGGACTTCTGCAAATATTAAAATGTGCACTGCACAATTGATTCAACCACTCCTTGACCATGGTCTTGCCATTGCTTCCGGTAATGCCAACCACCGGAATATTAAATCGCTCCCGATGATGTCGGGCTAGCAATTGCAAAGCTGCCACAACATCCTTCACTACGATTTGTGCGCATGACACACCCTCCATTTCTCGTTGTACTACAGCACAAATTAGTCCTTTATCCGCAGCCAACTTGACGTAATCATGACCATCCGCTAAATCAGTAGCTATAGCAAAAAATAAAGTTCTATTTGGAAGACCAATATTTCTGGTGTCAATTGAAAATTCCGTAACAATCCCCTGGTCATTGCCGATGATGGGGACATTCAATATTTTGGCAATTTCAACAAGGGTATAACCCATCATGACTCATTGGACTTTTTGTTCTTCATGCGCTCCTGAAAGGCTTGTCTTGACAGAGGTACATACTTATCCTTCTCTCCCAACTGCACCAAACTTTCCTCATCCGAAAAACGGTAGGAGTGGTTGGCAAGATCTCCCGTATCCACACAAATGGCATGGACCTTAGTAACGTATTCCGCTATGGCCAAAAGTTGGGGCATGGGCCCAAAAGGTCGGCCCAGATAATCCATATCCAAACCTGCAACAATTACCCTAATCCCGGCATTGGCTAGGTGATTGCAGACTTCTACAATTCCTTCATCAAAAAACTGCGCTTCATCAATACCTACTACATCCACATCAGAAGCCAAGAAAGGAATCTGCGACGAGTGCGGCACTGGGGTGGACCTGATGGATGTCCCGATGTGACTGATTACCTGATCATCACTATAGCGTGTATCCAAAGCCGGCTTAAAAATCTCCACTTTTAGTTTGGCAAATTCTGCCCTGCGCATGCGGCGAATGAGCTCCTCCGTCTTTCCACTAAACATAGAGCCGCAGATCACTTCGATCCAGCCCCGTGTTCTTCCTCTATTGGAACCATTCTCCAAAAACATAGCCTTCAAAGGTAGCATAAAATTGCGGGGGATTTCGTAGGTTTGTGGTCCAAATTAGAATTGATTATGGGTCGCATATTTGAGAAGAGAAAACACAAAATGTTTGCACGATACGACAAGATGGCAAAGGCCTTTACACGTATTGGAAAGGAAATTGCCATGGCCGTTAAATCTGGAGGACCTGATCCCGCCTACAACCCAAGATTGCGACAATGCATGATCAACGCCAAAGGAGTGAACATGCCCAAGGATCGTGTTGAAGCGGCCATCAAGCGCGCGGTCAGCAAGGATGCTAGCAACTACGAAGAAGTTGCGTACGAAGGATATGGACCATTTGGGGTTCCCATTTTTGTAGAAACGGCCACCGACAATCCCACCAGAACCGTTGCCAATATTCGTTTGTACTTCAACCGTGCAGGAGGTCAGATGGGCAATAGCGGATCCTTAAGTTTTGTATTTGATCGCAAAGGCGTTTTTCGTCTGGATCCCGCAGCGCATCCGTCATGGGAAGATTTGGAAATGGAATTAATCGATCATGGATTAGAAAACATGGAACGCGATGAAGAGGAAATAGTATTGTACACCGCTTTTGGTGATTTTGGCAATATGTCAAAAGCCCTAGAAGACATGAACATCACTCCTAAAAAAGCAGGATTGGAGCGTATTCCCAATAGTTTTGCTGAATTGAATGAAGAGCAAACCGATGCCATTTTGGAATTGGTTGAAAGGATTGAAGAAGATGAGGATGTTCAAGCCGTTTACCACAATTTAAGGTAAGCCAATAATAAAGCGTTGAATTGAAAAGGGAGTTGTCACTCCCTTTTTTTGCGTCCATTATTTTTTGCACCTGCCCAATGAATCCACTTATCTTTGTGGGCTTCTTAATTCGAACATGAAGCAAATTACCTCAGCACTTATCTCTGTTTTTGACAAAACAGGTCTAGCCCCCATCATCCAAGAAATGCACCGTCTGAACATACAGATGTATAGCACTGGCGGAACGCAAAAATTCATTGAAGAAATGGGTATCCCTGTCACACCCGTGGAGGACATCACCCACTTTCCAGAAATACTAGACGGACGTGTAAAAACCTTGCACCCAGCAGTTTTCGGAGGAATATTGAACAGAAGAAACCATGACGGAGACCAACAACACGTTGCTCAACATGGCATTCAACACATCGATTGTGTGATTGTTGACCTTTATCCTTTTGAAAAAACATTGGCTGCAGGAGCCTCTCATGAAGACATCATTGAGAAAATTGATATTGGTGGAATTTCCTTGATTCGCGCTGCTGCCAAGAATTACAACGATGTTGTTATTATCCCATCAGTGCGTCAATACATCGATTTACTCAGTGTATTAAAAGACAACGACGGAAAAACAGATGAGTCTTTTAGACACCGCATGGCTGGTCAAGCTTTCCAAGTTTCTTCTCACTACGACAGCAAAATATTTGGCTATTTTGACCAAGGAAAAAACAGCGCTTTAAAAGTTTCCGAAGGCCAATCTACTCCATTGCGATACGGTGAAAATCCACATCAGAAAGGATGGTTCTTTGGCGACTTGGCTGGTTTTTTTGATCAACTCAACGGAAAGGAATTGAGTTACAACAATCTTTTGGATGTTGATGCTGCCGTGGCTTTGATGGATGAGTTCAAGAACGACGATCCAACATTTGCCATCTTAAAACACAACAATGCTTGTGGAATTGCCACTAGATCTAGCATTCAAGAAGCGTATGAAATAGCCCTTGCTTGTGATCCCGTTTCTGCCTTTGGTGGTGTATTGATTGCCAACAGAATCATTGATTTAGGAACTGCAGAAAAAATTCATTCTTTATTTTGCGAAGTCGTTATTGCTCCGGGTTATTCAGCAGAAGCCATCGAGCTTTTGAAAGGAAAGGCCAATAGAATTTTATTGGTTCAAAAACAAGATCGTGCAAAAGACATTCAG
>CANNHA010000120.1 GCA_947504275.1 Flavobacteriales bacterium | reverse complement strand
CTAAAGTCAAATTCTTTATTTCCGATTCGCGCTTTTGTCATAATATCGCAAAGCTAATGAGAAATCGATTGGGGATTTATTTTCATGTTCCTTTTTGCAAGCAGGCTTGTACGTATTGTGACTTTCACTTTTCTACGCAACTGAATAAGGTGTCAGAATTAATGGAGGCCATTCAATTGGAGTTAGAGTGGCATATCAAAACGCAGGATTGTCAACCATTGCGATCAGTTTATTTTGGCGGCGGCACACCCAGTGTTGTTGACCCAAAATATTTGAGCGGATTTGTGCAAACTTTGGACAAGTCATTGGGATGGTCTGGTGATCCAGAAATAACCATGGAAGTAAATCCCGATGATGTGAACCCCACTATCATCAAGGAGTGGAAGGCCATCGGTGTCAACCGATTTAGCATGGGTGTACAAAGTTTTGATGACCATGTATTGCGTTGGATGAACCGAGCGCATGGTGCTCAGGAAGCAGATAGAGCCATCAAAAGTCTGCAGGATGCAGGATTGCCCAACATCACCATGGACATTATTTATGGACACGGGATGAACAATGACCTCTCTTGGGAGGCGGATATCGAGAAATTTATTTCCTACCAAACTCCGCATTTGAGCGCCTATGCATTGACGATTGAGGAAAAAACAGCCTTGTCGCACATGGCCGAAAAAGAAAAGTACATCCCCATGGAGGATGACCAAGTGGTGGCGCAGTTTTTATACCTGCATCAACGTTTGACAGAAATGGGAATGGACCATTATGAATTGTCCAATTATGCTTTTCCGGGTCACCAGTCTCAGCACAATTCTAGTTACTGGAAAGGGTTGCCCTTTTGGGGCGTGGGTCCATCTGCGCACGGATATGACGGACACCAGCGCAGAAAGATGAACATCGCCAATAACGCCTTGTACGTGAAAGGTTGGTTACACGGAGGGGAGGAGGCTTATGAATGGGAAGCGCTTTCCAATATTCAAATGTCCAATGAATTTTGGATGACTGGTCTGCGAACGGCCAAGGGCGTAAATCTTGAGGAATGGAAAAACAAATTCCATTTGGAATTGCCAAAAAATTTTGACGCAATAATCGAGAAATGGAAAAGCAATCAATACTTGTCGTTACAAGAAAATACCTTATCTTGCACACCAAGCGGATGGATGGTGATGGATGCTATTCTCTCCGACTTGTTTTTAACCGAAACCAATTATTGAACAACTTGAAATCTCGCTCTTTTTGAGGTTGCTCTTTTGTACAATGGCTTAGGTGTTGAGTATGAAAGAACAATTGAAATGAAGAAGTGGGATTTAGAAATATCGTCCAAGACATTTTGGTGGAAGTGGAACTTGAAAGAGGTTTGGCGCTATCGTGACCTCCTTCTTCTGCTGGTGATGCGCGATTACAAGGCATCTTTTCGCCAAACGATATTGGGTCCAATTTGGTTTTTTATTCAACCCATTTTCACCACCATTGTTTATACGTTTGTCTTTAACCGTGTCGCCAAATTGGGCACAGACGGTCAGCCGCCAGCCTTGTTTTATTTGAGTGGCGTTATCCTTTGGAATTATTTCTCTACGTCTTTGACTTCTACTTCCAATGCATTTATTCAGAACGCCAGTATTTTTGGAAAGGTCTATTTCCCTCGTTTGATTATTCCGGTATCTATTGTTCTTTCCAACTTGATGAAGTTTTCTGTTCAATTGGCTTTCTTCATTTGCATGTTGATTTATTATACCAATTTCACCACTTACACGGCCAACATGTCTTGGCACATTGTGTTGGTTCCCCTGCTGGTCTTGAACATGGCATTATTGGGATTGGGGGCGGGAATGATTATTTCTTCGTTTACAACCAAGTATAGGGATTTGGCTTACTTGGTCACTTTTGGTGTTCAATTGTTGATGTACGCTACACCTGTTGTTTATCCATTGTCAATGGTAAAGGGCAAGTTGTTGAGCATCATTTTATTGAATCCCATGACAGGAATTGTCGAGGGATTTAGGTATGGTTTTTTGGGTACAGGTTCCTTTGAATGGGGAATGTTGGCCTACAGCTTCTCTTTTGCTGCTGTGATGTTGGTGATTGCCATCAGCCTTTTTAATCGGGTAGAAAAATCTTTTATGGATACGGTGTAATATGGAAGGGAAGGTTGTCTTAAAAGCAGAGAACATCAGCAAGATGTACAGGTTGGGATTGGTCAATTCCCGGTCCCTTTCAGCGGATCTTAATCGTTGGTGGCATCTGCTGCGGGGCAAAGAAGATCCGCATTTGAAGATTGGAGAGATGAACAACAGAGCGGTGAAGGGAAATAGTGATTATGTATGGGCTTTGAAGGACATCGATTTTGAAGTAAATGCAGGTGATACCATGGCGATCATTGGTCGCAATGGTGCTGGAAAATCTACTTTGTTGAAACTGCTATCTCGTGTTACGCAACCTACCACAGGTAGTATTGGCGTGCATGGTCGCATTGCTTCGTTGTTAGAAGTGGGAACAGGTTTTCATCCTGAATTGACGGGCAGAGACAATATTTATTTGAACGGCGCGATCTTGGGCATGCGCAAGAGCGAGATCAAGCAAAAGCTGGATCAGATCATTGATTTTTCTGGTGTAGAGCGATACATCGATACACCTGTTAAGCGATACAGCTCAGGGATGTATGTGCGATTGGCGTTTGCTGTGGCGGCGCATTTGGAGAGTGAGATTTTGATTATCGATGAGGTGTTGGCCGTGGGTGATATGGAGTTCCAAAAGAAGTGTTTGGGCAAGATGGATGAGGTGGCCAAAGGACAAGGAAGAACGGTGTTGTTTGTGAGTCACAATATGGCGGCGGTGAAATCGCTTTGTGAAAAAGGGATAGTGATTGAGAACGGTCAAAAGGTTTTTCAAGGGCCTATTGGTGAGGCGGTCAAGCATTACATGAGCAAGGGTTCTGAAAGTGCCCTTCGCCGACAATTTGATTTTGTCAAAAATGACCAATTTTCTTTAACGGAAATAGGGATTTATAACGATCCAATTGGCCAAGAGGAATTGTTATTGGACAAGCACAAGATTCAGATTTCTACTTCATTTGAGGTGTTGTCCTCGGAAGTAAGTCACATTGCCTATCACGTTTACAATGAAAGTGGCGATCCTATTTTTTCTATGGGGACCATGGACATTGCATTGCAAATGGGAACCAATACCATCACGTGTGAAATTCCACCTTATTTTTTCCAATCGGGTACTTATTATTTGTCTTTGTATGTGATCTCAAAAGCGCAGAAAGCAATACTGATAGAAAAAGACGTCATGAGTTTTTTGGTGACCGATGGTGACCGACAAATGGGCGCTTTCATGGGGAGAGAGCCGGGTGATATTCGTCCTCAATTTAATTGGTTCAGCGCATGATTCCGGTTACGCGAACATATTTCCCGAGTATAGAAAAGTACCAAGCACAGGTAGCTCAGGTTTGGGAGAGCGGATGGCTCACCAATCGCGGTCAATTGTGTAAAACCTTAGAGAAGAATATTCAGGATAAATTGTCTTCTCCTGCTTTGGTACTGATGAACAATGGCACCATTCCATTGCAAATTGCATTGAAACTATTGGGCAATGGTGGGGAGATCATTACCACACCATTCAGCTATGTGGCGACAGCATCATCCATTGTTTGGGAAGGCTGCACGCCTGTATTTGTCGATATTGATCCCGAGACATTAACGATAGATCCTAATTTAATTGAAGCGGCCATTACTCACCAAACAACGTGCATTTTGGCTACCCATGTTTTTGGAAATATTTGTCATGTAGAACAAATCAAGGAAATTGCCGATCGTTTTGGATTGCACGTCATATATGATGCGGCACATTGTTTTGGCGTCCAATACAATGGAAAATCTGTTTTTGAATTTGGCGATATTTCTACTTGCAGTTTTCACGCTACCAAAATATTTCATACCGCCGAAGGCGGCGCGTTCTTTAGTCACAACGAGCAATTGTTGCAACGCGCCTTTCGCATGCACAATTTTGGGCACGTCACACCAGAGACATTTGAGGAAGTGGGAATCAACGGAAAAATTTCAGAGTTGAATGCGGCCATGGGAATGTGTGTTTTGGAGGACATCGATTTCATCGTGGAAGAAAGAAAGAAAGTGGTCGCGGATTACATGAAACACTTGTCTTTCGATGGTTTTAGAACACAAAAGTTGCAAGAAGGGTTGGATTGGAATGCAGCCTATTTTCCCATCTGGTTCGAGTCGATGGGTCAAGTGCAACGCGTTTTGCAGGCTTTGAATGAAGCCGATATATTTCCAAGAAGATACTTTAACCCTTCATTGAACCAATTGCCTTATGTGCAGGGCAACGCATGTCCCATTTCTGAGGACATCAGTCAAAAAATATTGTGTTTGCCTTTGTACGTGGGCTTGACTACTGAGGATTTGGAATTGATTTGTGAAATCATAAATGCCAATTCATGAAGTCTGTAGCCATCATGCAGCCGTATTTTTTCCCCTATTTGGGATATTTTCAGTTGATTCATTCAGTTGACTTGTTTGTTTGTTTTGATGATGTAAATTTTATAAAGAAAGGATGGATTCATAGGAATCAAATAGTCGTTAATGGCGGCTCACATTTGTTTACAGTTCCATTATCCGGAGCCAGTCAGAATAGAAAAATTAATCAGATTGAGTTAGATGAATTTTATAAGTGGCGAACTGTTTTTTTAAAAATGATTCGCTTAAATTATTCCAAGTGCCCGCAGTTCGATGTTGTTTTTAATTGGTTGGAAACTTGTCTGAATAGAGACTTTGACAAAATTTCAGAGTTGAATTATTTAACAATTTTAGAAGTGCTGAAATTCTTGGATATAGATTCTAGGAAAGTGGTAAGATCTTCTTCGATTTACAACAATTCAGATTTGGTAGGTCAAGACAGAATTTTAGATATTTGTTTACAAGAAGGCGCAAGCAGGTATATCAATGCTTATGGAGGCCAAGAGTTGTATCAAAATGAGTTTTTTCAAGAGCAAAATATTGAGCTTCGTTTTTTAAAAACAGGAAAGATTATTTACCCACAAAAAAGTGATATATTTGTTCCTTATATGTCCATATTGGATTTATTATTTAATGTCCCCAAGCATGATTTGAATGGCATGCTGAATAAATATGATCTTTTGACGCCATGAGTTTAGAAAAAATATTGTCCGACGTGTTTGGAATGGTTCCAGAGCAGTTTCAAGATGAAACAAGCATTATGTCATTGCCTAATTTTGATTCAATGAATCACATGATGTTTATTACGGAGTTAGAAGGTTTATTTTCAATTGAGTTGACCGGGGATGAAATTGCTGAGATGGATACCATTGGAGAAGTAAAGAAAGTTTTGGTTTCTAAGGGTGTTTTGCTATAAATGGATATTTCAGGCAAGAGGATATTGATCACTGGCGGTGCAGGAAATTTTGGTCAATTTCTTTGTAATCACTTTTTGACTTTAGATGTCGGTAAGGTTATTCTTATCGATTTGGATTTTCATTTGGTAGATGATCAAATAAAAAATTCAAGTAAAGTTGATTTACATATTTGTGATTTGAGAAAGTCAAACGAGGTAAGTAGTTTAGTGAGTACGATATTTGCTGAAGGTCCTGTTGATGTTTTAATCAATAATGCGGGCTACATTCACAGTGAACCCTTGATTAATTTGTTGAATCGTGATAATCCCGTTCACTCAATAGAACAGTGGAATAAAACCATAACACTGAACTTGACCACCTGCTTTACAGTTTCCGGTTATGTTGCCAGTCACATGGCTAAGAAAAGATCAGGAGGTGTTATCATTAATGTTAGCTCTATCGCGGCCAAGGGTAATATGGGTCAAACAGCATATTCTGCCGCCAAGGCTGGAATAGAAGCAATGACTAAAGTTTGGTCCAAAGAGTTGGGAATGTTTAAAATTAGAGTGGCTTGTATTGCGCCTGGTTTTATTGATACACCCTCCACTCATGGAAGTTTATCCGAAGTAGTGGTAGACAGATGGAAGAAAAGCGTTTCTATTGGGAGGTTGGGAAAATTAGAAGAAATAGGTACGGCAATTCAATTTATCATTCAAAATGATTACGTGAATGGCACAGTAATTTCCATTGACGGCGGTTTAACAATTTAATCGTGAGAAATCATCAGTACATATACAACCTAGGCCAAGCTTTTTCGACAATTGCCTCTGAATTCCAGGATAAAGTGGCGATTCAATTTTCTCCGGAGTTAGGCTGCACTTTTCGCCAAATCAACGCCCTTTCCAATCAATGGTCGCGGTACTTGAAGTTTAAAGGTATTCAATCGCAGGACGTCATCGCCATCTTGAATGAGAAATCACTTTCTTCATTTGCTTTGATGTTAGGTTGTTTAAAGGCGGGGATCATATATACCAATTTAGATGCCTCAAGTCCCAAGGCTCGCCTCAATAAAATAATCGACCGTTGCAATCCGAGGCTCATTTTTTCTGATATTGGAACCTCTATTCCGGGACTTGATTTTGAAGGATCAATAATTGACTCTGAGCGTGTTGATTTGTCAGATTTTTCTGATGAGGAATTCCTATCGGATTTTGATGGTTCCTTTGGCGCCTATATTATGTTTACTTCGGGCTCCACAGGATTCCCAAAGGGAGCGGTTATTACACATAGTAATTTATTAAACTTCATACAATGGGGAAGGGAAACTTATTCCGTTCAACCGGATGATGTGTTTACCAATGCCAATCCCATTTATTTTGACAATTCCGTTTTTGACTTCTATGTATCATTGTTCAATGGTGCATCTGTTGTTCCCTTGTCCCACCAACTTGTTAAAGATGCCAAAAGTTTGGTCTCTGCCATTGCCCTGAACAAGTGTACATTTTGGTTTTCTGTGCCCTCTCTCTTGGTCTATCTGCTTACAACTCGCGTTTTGACAGCTGATACTTTTCCAACGATTCGGAGTATAGCTTTTGGAGGAGAAGGTTTTCCAAAGAATAAGTTATTGCAATTGTATCATTTGTTTTCAAATCGAATGTCAATATACAATGTTTATGGTCCTACTGAATGTACTTGTATTTG
>CANNHA010000119.1 GCA_947504275.1 Flavobacteriales bacterium | reverse complement strand
TGGCAAAGGGGCTGTGATGAAGTTGGGAGACAATGCCGTTGAAGCGATGGAAGTCATCCCTAGCGGATCTGTAGGATTGGACAGTGCACTAGGTATTGGTGGTTACCCCAAAGGCCGTATCATAGAGATCTACGGTCCTGAGTCTTCGGGTAAAACGACATTGGCCATTCACGCCATTGCTGAAGCCCAAAAGCAAGGTGGTATTTGTGCCATCATCGATGCGGAGCACGCTTTTGATAAATTTTATGCAGAAGCCTTAGGGGTAGATACCGAAAACCTCTTGATTTCTCAACCCGATAATGGTGAGCAAGCATTGGAAATCGCAGACAACTTGATTCGTTCTGGCGCCATTGATTTGATTGTCATTGACTCCGTGGCTGCATTAACGCCCCGCTCTGAAATTGAAGGCGAAATGGGCGACTCGAACGTTGGTGTTCAGGCACGTTTGATGTCCAAGGCATTGCGTAAATTGACCGCCTCCATCAGCAAGACCAATTGCTGCTGCATTTTCATCAACCAATTGCGTGAAAAAATTGGGGTGATGTTTGGTAATCCTGAAACGACAACTGGTGGTAATGCTTTGAAATTCTACGCGTCCGTTCGTTTGGATATACGCCGCTCTACGCAAATCAAAGATGGAGAGAATGCCATCGGTAACCGCACCAAAGTAAAAGTGGTGAAAAACAAAGTGGCTCCTCCTTTCCGACAAGCTGAGTTTGATATCATTTATGGACATGGCATTTCCTTGTTGGGTGAAATCATCGACATGGGTGTGGACCACAATGTCATCAAGAAAAGCGGAAGCTGGTTCAGCTATGGTGATACCAAATTGGGTCAAGGACGCGATGCCGTGAAGCAATTGTTGGAAGACAATCCAGAATTGAAAGAGGAGATTGAAACCAAAGTGAGAGCGGCCATTTCAACCGCCAAGGCTAGCGCTTAATCATATTACCATATCCCGGTTTTAGCGGGTTTTTAGACAACATTACCTACCAATAAGGATCGCTTCGGCGGTCCTTGTTTTTTTGTAGATTTTTCGGCAAGGCTCTTTGTATTTTCGTAATCCAAATGAAACAAATGCAGAAAGTAACTATAGCCCTAATTGGAATCGTGATCACCACCATGATTTGGACGGCTTGTGGAGGAGGCTCAGCGCCTGAGATGATGAGCAGTGCCAATGGCCCTGACGCCACATTGGACTCGCTCAATCAAGCCATCAAAGATGAGCCTGATAATTACAAGCACTATATATCGCGTTCCAGATACCTCAGCAGCAAACAGCGCTTTGCCGATGCCATCCGCGACCTAGATCGTGCATTGGGATTGGACAGCATGCAAGCCGAAATCTATGTTGAAAAAGGAGAGGTGTATTGGATGCAAAAGGATGTGAAGAGTGCCTATGCGCAGTACAAAAAATCAGTCGAAAAAAACAACCAATATGTTCCAGGACTGATCAAAACAGCATCCATTGAAATTGTATTAAACAACTACGACCAAGCCTTGAAATATTTGGACGCCGCCTTGAAAGTAGAGGTCACCAATCCAGAAGTGTACTACTTCAAAGGCAGATTGTTCAAGACCAAAGGAGACACCGCTACGGCCATTTCATCTTACCAAACAGCAGTGGAATTGAATCCGCAATTTTATGATGCGTATGTAGAGTTGGCCTTGTTGGTGGCGAATCAGAAAAATGATTTGGCGGATGAATATTACAAAACAGCTATTGGTGTAAGACCCAGAAGTGTTGAAGTATGGTACAACCGCGCGATGTTTTTACAAGAGAATGGCTACCGCAAGGCGGAATACTATACAAGGTCCTTGGCGTGTTATGATACCATTGTACAGATAGACAAGAATTTCTCGGCGGCCTATTACAACAAGGGATACATCTATTGCACGTATTTGAATGAGTACACCAAGGCGATAGAACAATTCACCAAGGCCATCGGATTGTATCCCTCCTATTTCCAAGCCTATTACAGTCGTGGTGTTTGCTATGAAAAGATGAACAACCGCAAGCTCGCCTTGGCGGACTATGAGCAAGCCCTAAAAATCAAACCGGATTATGATGATGCGGCGATTGGGAAGGGAAGGATTTTGGGGAGTTGATTGTGGAAAGAGGAAAATGGGAAGGGGGAAAGGGAAAGAGGAAAGAGGAAAGAGGAAAGAGGAAAGAGGAAAGAGGAAAGAGGAAAGAGGAAAATAATATTTGTACTTTTACCAGAAATGAACATCATAGAATCCAATATTGATAAAATCAGAATTCTTTGCGTACGCCATAAAGTGAGTAAACTTTTTGTTTTTGGTTCCGTGCTCAAATCTTCATTTACAGCGGAGTGTGATATTGATTTAATCGTTGATTTTAACCAAATTGATATTAACGAGTATACTGACAACTATTTTGACTTAAAAGACCAATTGGAATTGTTACTCCAACGTCCCGTTGACTTACTGGAAGAGAAAGGGATTCGCAATCCGTTTTTAAGGGCCGAAATAGACGCTCAAAAGCAATTGGTTTATGGATAACAGTGTCAAAAAAAACACACAATACAATCTATTGCGGAAGGCTTAGCTAGCGTTAGTCAATCCAAGTTGACATATCCTATTTCATTTAACCCAACCCCAATCTTTGATATTGGCCTCTACTTCGTCCTTTAGTTCCATCATTTTCTTAGCCTTTGAAGAATTCACTTTTGGCGATTTATTGATGATGGTTTGCAATTCATTTAAGACTGCTTCTTCTGATAAATGGCTAATTTTCTTCATATTACAAAATTATCTTTTTTTGAATATAAAACACGATTTCATTATTTCTTTTAAAATCTATTTTTATAAAATAGTCCTCAAAAAGTTTCTCTCTGTATCGATTGATGTACCTCAAATACAATTTATTTCTTCCATGTGAATTTCCTGAAAACACAATGACATCATTTGGAAACCGATTCAAAAAATGTTCCGCACAACGAGCTACTGTCCATAAAACCTTTTTCATATCCCCGTTGTTGGATACAACAACATCGCTCATTTCATTGATTTCCGGGATATAATCCAGTAAACACAAATTAAAAGAATGGTCTCCCAAAGATTGAAACTCGACACATTTAATGATCTTCTTTTTGCCTAAGCTTACAAACCAATATTGATGTGAATGACCATTTTGATAAAGCACACGGTAATGTTGTTCCATGGTGCAAATAAAATGCAAGCCATTTCCTCCCTAAAGATTCATATAAGGTGGCATAAAATGTTGCGTGTGATCAAAAGGACTGAATTGATGTATTGCAGAGAAAAAACATATAGCATATATGCCACATAAGATTATGCCCCTTCCATCTCTGCTGTTCCAACCCTTTGCGAGCGAATGGATTCTTATCTCCATTCTCAAAACTCAGAACTCAGAACTCAGAACTCAAAACTCAAGACTCAAGACTCACTTTCAATCCACCCCATCTCTTTCAGATGGGCAACAATTTCGGGGATCATGGGTTTGATTTTCTCGAACTTTGGGGATGGTTGAAACTTGGCTGCTTGCATTGCGTCTTGCAATTCACCAGAGGGTTCTTGTGTGGCATTTATTTCATTCATCATATAACAAATTTAATCAATTCTGCGGGTGACTGTGAAAACAATACCGCCATTTTTATGGATTAATATCTGGATTTTTAAAATTGAATTCCATGTCCCAAAACTTTTAGCGATTTGCCGTCGAAACAACCTATCCCGTGACATTGAATTTCCAGTAAAACTGATTTTTGCGTCTGGCTCAAAGATCAAAAAAAGATTAACACAATGTAACACCGTATCCATAACTCTCTCCAAATCCCCATTATCTGAAACGACATTATCCATCAATAGATTGGTCATCCCATCAAAGTCCAATAAACTCAAATGATACAAACCCGATAAATCTCCCATCTTATCGAATTGGACACACTTGATGATTGTTCTTTTTCCTTCACTCCTAAACCAAAACTGGTGTGTATTCCCAAACTGATAATGGACTTGATAATGCCTCTCCATAGCGCAAATAGCGCCAAGAAATTTCTACCACGCAAGAAACACATAAGGCTGCATCCAACATGAGATGCCTATAAGATATTCCCATTATTTGAAATCAAAGAAACTCCATGTTGCGCTTTTGATTAGTTATATAGAATTGTGAAATAAAAAGAATCTAGCTCGGAACTGCAGTTATGTGCGTGTTATATGAAACTTGGCATTGGCAAAAAAAGAAGTGAACTTTGCTTACAGTTCAATTTTATTTCAATGGCAATATAGTACAACAATTTATAATAGATTAAAAACGCAAACGGGGAACAGCAGGAAGACTTTTAAAAAAAAATACAATATGCAGCAAACTAATATCCTGAAAATTTATCTAACCATTCAAATATGAAAGACGTACTAAACCCATATCTTTGCACGTATAATAACGGCGCAATGGATTCCAAATTAACTTTAAAGTTGGACAAAAAGATTATCGAACGTGCCAAGCTGTACGCGGAATCAAAGCAAATTAGTCTTTCCAAATTAATTGAGATGTATCTCCGTTCTGTAACAGCAGAAAAAGATAAAAAAAGTGAGATCTCAACTTTGGTTGCTGGTTTGTCTGGGGTAATTAAACTACCAAAAAATTTCAAGGAGAAAGATGCGCACACTGACCATCTGATGCAAAAATACAAATGACAAAAAAGCTATTTGTAGATACAGATATTGCATTGGATCTTTTGGCCAAGCGGGAACCATTCTATGATTCAGCTGCTAGGTTGTTCACCCTGGCAGACCAGCAGAAAATCAAAATCTATGTTTCAGCTGCGAGCTTTGGAAACCTGAATTACATACTATCCAAGTACAAAACAGCATCCGAGGCCCGCAAGATATTGTCACGGTTCAAGATGTTGGTCAAAGTGTTACCTGTAGATGACAAGATAGTAGATTTGGCCTTGCATTCAGATTTCAGTGATTTTGAAGATGCCATCCAATACCATTGTGCATTGACCCATGGAATGAATATTGTACTCACCCGCAACTTAAAAGATTTCAAGCGCGCCAAAATCCCTGTGATGGCGGCCGATGGATTTTTGGGGGAGATTGAAAGGGGGTAAGCTTGCCTTTTTATTGACAACAATTTCATGTCCACTGCCATGCGCACCTGAAGTTTTATCAATTCAAATTGATCTAAAAAATCATCTAAATGCTGCTGTTTGTCCACATTTTTATTGGCCTTGTAAATGCACCTTACCAGCAGCATCCCATCCCGCTTGATGTCCTGGCCCAGGGTATATTTGTATTCCCTTGGAAAGTCCTTGGTGAAATCATAGAGGTACAAAATCAACTGGTAAGTATCCTTGTACACTGGGAGCTCATGGTACAATCCCATTGAAAATCCAATTTATTTCGCTGGCGCTGCGCCCCAGACCCCAATCATTAAATAGTTAAATAGATCAATAGTTAAAAAGCCCGAACAGCCCTAACCCAGAAGAAGACGTTGTCCTTAAGGTAGTCGTACATGGCGTAGCCACCGTCGAAGGAGAATAACCATGCGAGGTCGGAATTGCCCTCCGACGAGGACCAATAATATGAATAGGCATTCAAATCAAATGGTGCGCCTCCTGTAATTTGGGATAAGCTTTGATTCAAATTGTACTTGGCATTGTACATCAAATTCAATTCATCTATGGCGGGCAAATACCAATCCGTAAATCCACCTGCCTCGTAGGCATCACACAATTGAGCAGCACTGCCCGCTTCCACACCTGCCGCTATGATCGCCGCAGTATTGGCAGCACCATTCCAAGAACTTTCGCAATTGGGCACATCCGTACCATACAATCCCCAAACGGCTCCTGTGCTTAAATCTGTCAATGAAACAATCAAACCATGCTCCACACCCAAGGCGTCTTTGTACAAATGAAACACCACACCACCACCAAAACTCTCGCCTACCCAATGGGTAAATCCACCGCCATTGCCGGCAGGACCTTGAGGACCGGTAGCACCTGTTGGACCGGTTAAACCAATGGGACCTTGAGGACCCGTAGCACCTGTTGCGCCCGCTGGACCTGTTAAACCAATGGGACCTTGGAGACCGGTAGCACCGGTTGGACCTGCTGGACCTGTTAAACCAATGGGACCTTGGAGACCGGTAGCACCGGTTGGACCTGGTGTACCGCTCTGCTCCGCATACAACGCATACGGCACACTCAACATCTGCTGTGTACCCAAATCTGTTGTGCCCATCATCACATGTAAAAACTTGGCACCACTGCCCCAATTAATTTGTGCAAAGTTGCCTTCTGATACAACCCCATTACCCACCACGCAACTCACCAATCCTTGGGTATTACTGGTCAATGCATGGCTCTCTTGATACACCACCGTTCCGGTAGCACTGCCATCATGAATCATGAAAGTCAGATTCACTGCACTGCTCGCCAATACACTTCCGTCTGCACTGCGCATTACTGCTTGGTAGGGGATACCCTGAGGGGATTGGGAATGAAGAGATGAAGGGATGAAGAGATGAAGGAAGAGAGAGATGAAGGAAGAGAGAGATGAAGGAAGAGAGAGATGAAGAAAAATGGAATTTGCTTTTTCATGATCTTGGTTTATAGTTCAAATATAATGAAAAAAACAGAGCGGGAAACAGAGCGAGAGCATGAAATGCGATTCGCTATGTAGGGGCGAATTGAGATTCGCCCAGATGGAATAAAAGGATGTCAGAGCGAATTGACATTCGCCCCAAATGGATGAGGAGACATCTCCCCTCCTACTCGAACGAGGTGAGAGAAAGGAGGGGTGTCCCGCAGGGACGGGGTGGTCAGTGTTGATGCCTGATTTAGCTTGACCGTTTTTTGTAAATCTTTTTTTACTTCAAGTCAGACCACCCCGTCTCGGCAAGCCGAGCCACCCCTCCTTTCCGCTACGCGGTAGGAGGGGAGATATCGCAATGACCCGTCCTAAAAAAAGTTTACAGTTTAACTGTTGTTTTTAGTGATTGTCCTGATACAAATTTACATTTAATTGTTTATCCTAAAATAGGTTTACATATTTCATTTTCCAGAGATGATTTCGCATCCTTGTTGTAATAGTTTTTCCAAAGTCTTTTTACATCAGATGCTATCTGATTTTCATGTATTTCAGTTGGAAGAGCATTGTTTAAACTGGCATGCG
>CANNHA010000118.1 GCA_947504275.1 Flavobacteriales bacterium | reverse complement strand
TAGGGTGTTGGAAGCCAACAATCCCAATGGTACTTTCAGAATTGTTCAACCGAGAGAGAAGGAATTAGAATATGCAGTAGATCATTTTGAAGATTCATTTTACATCACCACCAACTGGGATGCAAAGAATTTTAGATTGATGAAGTGCCCGTTGGACAAGACAACCAAGGAGAATTGGGTAGAAGTAATTCCACACAGAAGCGATGTATTGTTGGAGGGTGTGGAGATGTTTAAGGAGTATATGGTCATTGATGAACGTCAAAATGGTTTGACCCAATTGCGCATCAAACGTTGGGATGGAACATTGGAGTATTATATGCCATTTCAAGATGCTGCTTATTCCGCAGGTGTTGGTGCCAATCCCGATTTTAATACTGAGATTTTGCGCTATGGTTACTCCTCAATGGTAACGCCATCTAGTACGTTTGATTTTAATATGCGCACCAAAGAGCAAGTATTGTTGAAGCAACAAGAAGTTGTCGGAGGATACAACGCAGCAGATTACCATTGTGAGCGATTGATGGTTCCTGTGACTGACGGAACTTTGGTTCCGGTTTCATTGGTTTACAAAAAAGGTTTCGAAAGAAATGGCCAAGCGCCTTTGTTGCTTTATGCCTACGGCAGCTATGGATACAGCATGGATGCCGCATTCAGCTCTGGAAGATTGTCTTTATTGGATAGAGGATTTGTTTATGCCATGGCCCACATCCGTGGAGGACAAGAGATGGGTCGTGAGTGGTATGAGAATGGAAAATTGTTGAAGAAGAAAAATACGTTTACTGATTTCATTGATTGCGGGCAGTATTTGGTTAATCAGAAATATACCAGTGCAGATAAATTGTTTGCCATGGGAGGAAGTGCAGGCGGATTGCTGATGGGTGCGGTTGCCAACATGGCTCCTTCATTGTTCAAAGGAATTGTTTCAGCCGTTCCTTTTGTGGATGTAGTAACCACGATGTTGGATGAAACCATTCCATTGACCACTTTTGAATACGACGAATGGGGAAATCCTAACGATCCTATTTACTACGATTACATGAAGTCTTATTCCCCAATTGACAATATTGAACGAAAAGATTATCCCAATGTTTTGGTCACTACCGGTTATTGGGACAGTCAGGTGCAGTATTGGGAGCCTGCCAAGTATGTTGCCAAATTGCGCGAGATGAAGACCAATGATACCCAACTGCTATTTCACATCAATATGGATGCAGGACACGGTGGTAAATCTGGACGTTTTGAAGCTTTGAAAGAAGTGGCATTAGAATATGCCTTTATGATGCAAGTGGTGGGAATTAAAGATTGATTTAAAAGTCAATCTTTCTTTCTCTTAATTCTTGTAATAAATCCATCTCAGCTGTAAGATGCATTGTCTGTAATCCAGCCTTTTGAGCGCCTTGCACGTGTTGGATAGAGTCATCTATGAGCAGCGTTTCTTCAGCGGTGAGCTGATGCAATTCCAAGAGGTGAGTGAAAGTTTCGGGATGCGGTTTTCGTTTGCCCAAAACTTGACTGTAATGAATCACTTCAAATCCGGCAATGAAATTTTCATAATCACCATTGTCTTTCATCATCTGCTCAAATGCTGGAACGTGAATGGCGTTGGTATTGCTCAACAAGAATGTCCGATAGCCGGAATTTTTGATGGCAGGAATGGCCTCAATTCTATCCGAAATGGGATGCAGTAAAATGCTATTCCAAGCTTCCATGACCGCTTCATGTGAAGCGCTGGGCATTTGATCATACAAATGATTCATGAATTCGCTTGGTTCAATGGCGCCAATCTCCAATTTATCGTATATGGGATTTTGATTGGCCTGAGAGTACTCAGCGGTGAATCCGTCCCATCCCAATTTGGAAAAACCCACGGCTGGGGCGTTGTAATCTATGGCAAATAGGACTCCACCGAAGTCAAAAATAATATTCTTGATGTTCATTATCTTTTGGTCCAAGCGCGTGGATCAACGGTCAAAACTTTGGCGCGAAGTTGAGCCTCGTCTTTATCGTTTTTGGCAGTGCCATATACAGCGTAGAAATAATCTTGGAAAGGAATAACTTTCGCATTGACAAATCCTTGGCTTTTCATAGTAGTCACTTGCTCTTGCGCATTGTCTCTGGATTTGAAAACACCACCGACAACCCAAGATTTTCCCCATTCAGCGGCGGTCTTGTTGTTGGTTGAATGCGCTGTAACTAAGGGTTTAATTTCGCTTTCTTGATCGTTGGTAGTTTCAGCACTTTCAACTTTTTTGGTGGCAAGTTGATCAACAGCTATGGGATCGGCATTCCAAAGGTCTAAAAACTCTTTCTGAAAGTTTTGTGCTCTGGGGTCACTTGTGATGGTTGGGACTGAAGGGCGATCAGATTTTTGAGCTGAAGACGCTGTTAAATCAGGATTCCAACCTGCAGTGTCTGTGTTGGTTGTGTTGTGTTGAAAGACAAAAAGTCCAGATGCAAGTAAAACAGCGACAGAGGCCGCTGCGGCTAATTTTTTCCAAGCGGTTTTTGTCTTTTGAATATCAGAAGGCACTTGACTTTTGGCTGGGAGTTGGATGTTACTCAATCCAAATGAGGTGAAATCAGTAATGAATTTCTCACTTGGCACAAATTGCATTTGTCCTTGTGCATCGGTCCAAAGTGTACCAATGCCATCCAAGTGCGCCTTTTGTCCATTGGCCAAATGATTCAATATCTGTTGGGTCCATTGCTCCAATTCTACCTGCGCTTTGGTTATGGTTTCACCTGTGCTTTTCACATAATTGTTTAAAAGCAACCCATCACTGGTGGTGAGATGGCGGTTGAAACCCAACTGCTTGCTGGGCGGTTGAATGGAATGATTGATGGGATGGATGACGGCACTCTTATAAAAAGTGACAAATCCGCCCAATTGTGGTACAATCACACAATCGTGCTTTAACAGTAACTGCGCTATGATAACTTCAAACTTCACCATCCAAAAATACAAAAAATGATTAGATGAAATGACTTAAAATATTTTCAAGATCCTCAGGGGTGTCCACTGATGGGGTTTCTATCTGAGTTTCAATGGTTAAGATTTGATAACCATTGTCGAGCCACCTGAGCTGTTCCAAGGATTCTGCTTGTTCCAACACCGAGGGCTTTAGATTTTGAAGATTTTGAAGAAACGATGTGGAATAGGCATACATGCCCAGGTGTTTGAAGAAGCCCTTGAAGTCTTCTGATTTTTGGTAGTGAGGTATGGGGCTTCGTGAAAAATAAAGGGCTTTACCTTCTATATTTCGGGCGCATTTAACGCGGTTGGGGTTGGTGTAATCATCATGAGATGGGTTCCACTTCACCAATGTGGCAATATCACAAGATGGGACGATCATGGCTTGAGCCAATGCATCAATTTGGGAAACCTCTACAAGTGGTTCATCCCCTTGCACATTAATGACAGCTTGATATATATTGGGAAAAGCTTGAAGCACTTCGGCGCAGCGGTCTGTGCCGCTTTGCGCTTCCTGGCTGGTCATCATGGCTTTTCCTCCAAAAGATTTTACCGTATCAAAAATGCGTTGGTCATCTGTTGCTATCACCCATTCATTTACATGTTGTGATAAAACACAACGATCCCAAACATGTTGAATCATGCTTTTTTGCCCAATCATGGCTAGCGGTTTACCTGGAAATCGGGTGCTGGCAAATCGCGCAGGGATGACACCTAAAATTTTCATAGTTCAATGCTGTATTGGATGTTGATCAATCGAGTGGACTCAATGGCCAATGGACGAATTGCATACAGTCGGTTGGTAAGGTTGTTAACGCTAATGGTCAATTGTTGATTATTCCAGTTGATACCTGCACGCGCATCAAAGATCCAATCCCCTTTTTGGTGTGATTCCCGCCATTGAATAATGCCCGGATTGAAGTCTTTTGGAAAATAGAACTCTAGCTTTTCAAAAGCATTGTCAATGTTTTGCATGTGGCTATTATAACGGCTACTGAATCCAATATGCCAATGCGATTGACGAAGAGACACATCCCCTCGGATAAGGTGCTGCATGCGGTATTTTAAAATATTGTTGGAAGGATTTGAAGATGTACTGGTGTAGTTGGTTTGTGCAAAAATGGGGAGAATAAAAGGATTGTCCATGGCCCGGGTTGCGTAGTTGAAATTGGGAGTGGTAGAAGTGGGTTTGGTATAGGTATAGCCGGCCAAGAGATCAATGTTTGTACCTGGTCTAATCTCTCCGGTTCCCATGATGCTCACCTCAGCACCTTGAACTTTAGCTGATCCTGTATTCAAACTTTTGAATCCCAATCCGAGCATATTATTGAGACCAGGATTTTCTGCCCATTGACCAAAAGTAAATTCAATGAACTGATCAAAAGTTTGCTGGAAGGCAGCTGCATCAATATACCCTTTGAATTGGCCCAATTGAAAACCTTGTTTGATTCCCAATTCCAAATTTTCAGAGGATTCTGGTTTGAGATCAGGATTGGCATACACTTTAACCGCGCCCAAAGCGGTGATGATGAATTTCTCAGCTATACTTGGAAAACGGAAACCTTGTCCATAAGAGGCTCTGAGGTGGGTATGCTCAAACCATTTGTAATTGATTCCTGCTCTGAAAACAGGTTTTTGTGATTTTTCTTGATTGATGGTGAATTGTTCTAAACGACAACCTGCAGAAAGGAACAATCTTTTTCTCCATTGACCATCCGCTTGAAAAAAAGCAGCGCGATTGCTGGCGCTATTGATTCCGTTAGTATTCCCTCCAATGTACAGCTCTCCCTTTGCTTGGGTTATGCTATTTACCGCGCCGATTGTTGTTCGTATTCCGGGAATTCCCCAGCTTTCCCAATCTTGCTGGTATTGGTATTCTGTATAATAGACATCACTGTAATTTCCCTGCGCATTGTCGTTGTAATTGTCTAGTGATTGCCAGCGAGATTTGATGGAATGTTTGCTTCCTTTTTTGTTGTAATATTCTACAAAAGGATCCAGTGCTGAGACCAATTGATAGGTGTAGGTGTTGGATCCACTGTAAGCACCAAAAAGTCCGTTCGTGCTGTTTTCCCAAATCAAAGTTGAAAGACTTTGGCTTTGTGCAACAATGCCATTGATTCCATAGGAAAGACCTTGGATTTTTGGATTTCTGTGGCGCAATTGGAAGTTGATTCGGCTTCTGTTTTCACTGCTGTATCTATCCACGGTGAATGGATTTTGATCATAAGGCAAAACTTGACCTAGACTATCTTTATTAGGTCCCATGTGGCCATCATCCGCCTGAAGGGTAGCGGCCAAAAGCCATTCCCAATTGCCATTTTTTTGACTGTGATTAAAAAAGTAACCTGCTTTTTTATTCAGTCCATTCCAATAATGATGTGGTCCTTTTGGAGCACTGTATATGCCTGACCAAACTTGGAATCTGGTTTTGGGTGTTGAAGTGGGATATGCCGTTCTAAAGTGAATGACACCCGAAAGAGCGGAACTGCCGTACAATACGCTGCTGGCTCCTTTTATGATTTCCAATTGTGCAATATTTTCCATTGGCAGAAATGCCCATGATGCCTTTCCAGCATCACCGCTCAAGATGGGAATGTCATCAATCAATACCTGCACGCGGGAACCCGCACCAAAACTATAACCGCTGCCACTTCTGATTTGTGGTTCATCGTCTACAATGATAACCCCCGGAACTTGCTGCAATCCATCTTCTAGCGAAGTGACATTTTTATCCTGCAACAAGCGCGGTTGTATCACCTCCATGCTCATGGTTACGTTGGCAATGTCTTGTTGAAACTTACCTGCAGAAATGACCAATTGTTTGAAGTCAACTGATTTTTCTTTGAGAAAAATAACTCCAATGTTTCTGTTTTCCTTTAGATTTTGGATGGTCAAAAATTTATCATGATAGCCAATGCATTTGATAATTAAGTTGTGATTTCCAGCTGGAAGGCTAAAATTAAAATCTCCATTTAGGTCAGATCGTGTACCCTCTTCTCCATTGGAAATGGTTACTCCAGGAATGGATTCTTGAGTGCGACTGCTGTCTCTGAACGAACCTTGAATGAAGAACTGGGCCTTTTTGGTGGTGAATTGAGCCATAACAGATGGTGTATAGCCCAGTAAAATCAAGGTAATGATGCAGCAATGTGTAAATAATGTTCTCTTCATGGTTTTGGTTTGGTAAGTTGGAGAATTCAACATCGGAAAGATAATAATTAGTGGTAAGAAAAGCGGAAAGCTACCTTTTTTTTCTTTAATTATGCAACTACTACATCTTCCAAGACGTAGAAACAAAAAAACCACAATCATGAAAAGAAGTTTATTCTTATTTTCCACCTTGTTATCTACTGCTTTTACTGCTTTGTCTTTTGACATGAAGCAAGGATTTATTTTAAATCAAGGGCAGTGGAAAGGTGGACATCGAACGGTATATTTTGAAAATAAAGATATGCAGCAAGCCATTCGATTGACCAGTGAGGGAATGGAGTATGAGTGGATGCAATTGGAGGGCAGTGAAATGAAGTTGCAGCGAGCGGTATTGAAGCCAATTGATGGGAATTTGAGCCACTTTGAAGCCAAGGAATCAATGGGTGATGTTTATTTCTACAACGTTCAAGGTCAAATCAGCACAGCAGGCTACAAATCCGTTGTTTTCACGAATGTTTATCCCAATGTGGATTGGAAAATTTATCAAACAGAAAATGGTTTGAAGTATGACTGGGTTGTTCGTCCTGGTGGTAACGTAGATGATATCCAAATGGAATGGACTGGTTTGAGTGAGCTCGGTGTCAAAGGCGATGGAGGTTTGTTTTTTAAATCAACATTGGGTGAGTTGACTGAGGAGCATCCTGTGAGTTTTCAGAATGGAGGTGAAGTAAAAACACGATTTGTAGTAAAAGACAATGTTGTAGCTTTTGAAGTAGGGCGTTATGATCATAAAAGTGAATTGATCATCGATCCTGAAGTGATTTGGTCATCTTATTACGGAGGAGAGTCTTACGATGAAGTGAACGGCATTGCGGCGGATGTATCTGGAAATGTTTACATCACTGGAACCACAACCAGCACAACCAACATCTCTGGCAATGCATCTGGGGCGTTGATTCACCAGACCAATATGAATGGAACGCGAGACGCTTTTTTGGCCAAGTTCAACATGAACGGTCAACGTTTATGGGCCACCTATTATGGTGGTGAAG
>CANNHA010000117.1 GCA_947504275.1 Flavobacteriales bacterium | reverse complement strand
TTCTTCTCTAAGGATCGAATCTTGGCACATGCCATGGAAAACAATACCGTTGTTTTTGTTTTATTGATGTTGGCTGCTGCCGGAACAGCCTTTTACATGTTCCGCATGTTCTATTTGACCTTCCATGGTCAGTTCCGCGGCACACATGAGCAAGAACATCATTTGCACGAGTCGCCCAAAACCATGACCATTCCTTTGGTTGTTCTGGCTATTGCCTCTACTGTTGGAGGATTTATGGGATTCCCTCACGCCATTGGTCACGCGATGCACATTGAGCATGCCCTGGATCATTTCTTGTCCGGAAGTATTGAATTGGCGCATTCACACATGAGCGTTGCTACTGAGATTGCATTGGCTTTGATTTCAATGGCCATTGCCGGTTTGATGATTTTGTTGGCTTACAACATGTACATCAAAAATGCGACTCCAGTTTTAGAAGACAATGAAATCAATAGCCCATTGCACAAATTGCTTTGGAAGAAATATGGCGTTGATGAATTGTACGATAATCTTTTCCGCAAGCCCGTTGACGCTTTGAGCGCAGGATTGCACCATTGGGTGGAACAAAAAATGTTATTGGGTATTGTGGACGGTTCTGGTGATGCAGCCAAAGGCATTGGTCGTTTATTACAACCGTTGCACAATGGACAAATCGTTACGTATTTGTTGGCCATTATCGTTGGTTTAATCGCTTTAATTTTTGCTCTGTAAGTTATGATCGCACTTTCTATATTTTTGATTCCCTTGTTGACCAGTTTTTTGCTGTTCAATGCAAAATCAGGCAATGCAGGAAAAACCGCATTGACCAGTCTTTTGTTGATGTTGGTGGTGGCCATTGGTGGTCGCATTGCATCTGCTTATGGTGTTCAATCTGAAATTTCATTCCCTTTGATTTCAGGCATCGGTTTCTCTTTTCATTTGTTGTGGGATGGGCCCGCTTTCTTGATGGTTTTGTTGACCATTATTGCTGGTTTGGGTATTGTGTATTTCAGTCAAGACAAAGAGATTCACAGTTCCAACCGTTTTTATGGTTGGATCATGATGATGTTGGCGGCCATGATTGGCGCTTTCATGGCCGGTGATGCTTTGCTTTTCTACTTGTGCTACGAGTGGGCATTGATTCCCATTTTCTTCTTGATTTTGAAATGGGGACATGGCGAACACCTTTCGCACATCACCATGCGCTTCTTCTTGTACACCTTGTTTGGATCTTTGTTCATGATGTTGGCTTTGTTGTATGTTCACCAAAGCATGGCTGCACCGAGCTTTGACATGGATGCCATGTGGGCAGCTGGAAAAGCACTAAGCGCCAGCGAACAAGGTTGGGTATTTGCAGGATTGTTCATCGCCTTTGCCGTTAAAATGCCGGTATTCCCATTCCATTCTTGGCAGCCCTCCACTTATGATCACGCTCCTATCCAAGGAACCATGTTGTTGGCTGCTGTTATGTTAAAAATGGCAACATTCGGTTTGGTGCGTTGGGCCTTACCCATGACAGGCGTAGGAATAGCTACCCATGGACATTGGGCCATCTTGTTGTCCGTTATCAGCGTGGTTTACGCATCATTCATGGCCTTGACGCAAAAACGCTTAAAGATGATGATTGCCTATTCTTCAGTTGCTCACGTTGGTGTGATATCAGCAGGTGTTCTTTCCAATACCGATCAAGGAACGGTTGGAGGAATGTTTGAAATGTTCTCACACGGCATCTTGGCCGTTGCGATGTTTGTTGTGTATGCCATCATCGAAAAAAGAGTTGGACACGATCGCATCAATGAAATAGGTGGTATCAGAACTGCGGCACCAGCATTTGCGTTCTTGACCTTTATCTTGGTGATGTGCAATGTGGCATTGCCGTTTACTTCTGGCTTTATCGGCGAATTCTTGTTGTTGCAGGGATTGGCCCATTACAGTTTGGCCTACACCGCTATTGCAGGATTGTCAGTAATCTTGGGAGCAGCATACATGTTGCGCGGTTTTCAATCGATGTTCTTGGGCGGAAATGCCATCACATTTGAAGCATTGACAGGAAGAGAGAAAAACATCTTGGCCATTGCAGTCATCTTGGTGATTGTATTGGGCGTATATCCACATTCATTATTACAATTGATCCAAAACGTATACTAAATAATTAACGATGATTATTTTACTGATTTCAGCATTATTGGGAGTGTCATTATTGGCATTAGAGATATTTAAATTGCGCAGTTGGATGATGCCCTTAATGGTCTTGGCTTTCTTGGCCATCATCGGCGGCACCTTTGCTACTTGGGGATTGAATGAGGATGTGATGATGCAAGGGATGATTGTGATGGATGCCTATGCCTTGCGCACCACTGCTATCCTTTCCATCTTGGCCTTGTATTGGTTGTTGACCCAAAATACAAACATTCAAAAGACCGGTAACAGTTCTGATTTGTTTGCTTTATTGGCCTTTAGTTTTTGCGGAGCGATATTGATGACCAATTTCACCAATTTGGTGATGTTGTTTTTGGCCATTGAAATCTTGAGTATTCCTGTATATGTTTTGGCTGCCAGCAACCGTTCCAGTCAGTTGTCCAACGAAAGTGGATTCAAGTATTTCATTTTGGGATCTGCTGCCTCAGCTATATTGTTGTTTGGCATTGCGTTGTTGTATGGTGCAACAGGAAGTTTTGATTTGTACACCATTCATGATGCTTTGCAAAGCGGAACCATTGGACCATTGTCATGGGTAGGGTTGGCGATGATCTTAACTGGATTTGGATTTAAAATATCCGTTGCACCTTTCCATTTCTGGGCACCTGATGTATACCAAGGAGCACCAACACCTATCACCGGATGGATGGCGACAGTAGTTAAAGGCGCGGCCATCTTTGGCATGTACCGCTTGTTCAAAGGTGCATTTGACGGAGCGATGCCACAATTGGAAGGTATCATGGTCATCATCATAGCCATCACGTTGGTAGTGGCCAATGGTATGGCAACTCTACAAAGCAATGTGAAGCGCATGTTGGCTTACTCTGGAATAAGCCATGCCGCCTTTATGTTGGCGACATTGATCGTTCCAGGATTTGACCCACAAAGCATTGTATTGTATGTATTGTCTTATGGCATTGCATCATTGATTGCTTTCTCTGTGATGCAGAGTGTTGGCGAAACAGCCGGAGAAGAAATCAGCGCTTACAAAGGCTTGTCACAAAGCCATCCGTTTTCAGCGGCTGCCATGAGCTTTGCGTTGTTGTCGATGGCAGGCATTCCACCCTTGGCTGGATTTTTCGGAAAGTATTACGTCATTTCAGGCTTAATTAGCCAACATCCAGGACTCACCATCATCATGGTATTGACCTCTGTGGTGGGGATGTATTACTATTTGAAAGTCATCTTTGCGATGTACCAAAAATCCAACACCCCAGTTCAAATTGTTGAAGGCAACAAGTATTGGTTGTCATTGGGCATCATTGCTTTGATCGGCATGATGGTGGCGGTTCAGTGGATGTGAGGAGGGAGTATTGAGTATTGAGTATTGAGTATTGAATATTAGTGCCGACCACTGGGCTCTAATCACTGTTTAAAGTCTGTATTAAGCTTTTCAGCTTCCTTCAGACTCTCGAATCTTTTGTAAATCTCTTTTGATTTCTTCAATGTTAGCCAATGCCCTCTCGGCTTTGGTATCACGCACAGAATGACAAGACTGAATTGCTTTCAAGAATTCAGCTTGGCTTATTTCTTTGTTTTGATAATTGTCTTTTTTCATGTCACTAAGTTACTTTTTTTTTGATACATAAAATGCTTAGTATCTCTATTGTTTGAAACAATCTGATCACACAATGATCTATTCTGCGCATTATAATCCAAAAGACTTAGATGAAAGAACCTATCGTTTGAATTCATCCTTTCCAACTGAACACATTTGATCACACTTCGCTTTCCAGCACTCACAAACCAATATTGATGCGTAAGGCCTCCTTGATAATGCACTGGATAATGTTGCTCCATCCTGCAAAGAGCGGCATTGCATCATTTAAAAGCAAGGAACATATAAGGTTGCATAACGAGGAATATCATCCATCCATCTGAAAAACAAGGATGGACGGACAGAATATGATGGGTTTATGCGGTATAAAGATTTTTCACCTCATAGCGAATCGCATTTATTGTTCTAGTTAGTATCTAATCATTACTGTCCAATTCATCCAAAGCCATCAGACCTTCTGTCATACGGGGTATAAGGTGCTCGATTTTTTTCAACTTTGGAGAAGGTTGATCCTTTGCCATTACCATAGCGGTTTGTAAGGCTTCAGAAATACAGATTGTGTTCTTAGATTTTGAATTCATAGATTAATCAAATTTAGGATTTTTTTTAGATACATAAAAAATAATTCCTCCATCCTCAAGATGATCAAGAACAATGTGGAGATCCGCCAAAATATCTTGATTCCATTTCGGAAGCTGCATTTTAAAAAGTCTATCCCTAGCGGTAGAATTTCCGGTGAACGTAATTCTTGCATCAGGAAAAAGTGACAAGAAAGATTGAATGCAAAAAATAACAGTTTTAAGCACTCGTTCAGTATCTCCATTGTTTGAAACAATCTGATCACACAATGATCCATTCTGCGGATTATAATCCAAAAGACTTAGATGAAAGAACCTATCGTTTGAATTCATCCTTTCCAACTGAACACATTTGATCACACTTCTCTTTCCAACACTCACAAACCAATATTGATGCGTAAGGCCACCTTGATACTTTACTGGATAATGTTGCTCCATCATGCAAAGAGATGCATTGCATCATTCTAAAGCAAGCAACCTATAAGGTGGCATAATGCGAGGCATAACATCCATTCATTTGAAAAACAAGGATTGACGGGAAGAATATGATGGGTTTATGCGGTATAACAGATTACAACTTCCGCCTATTCTGATGAATGTGTGATGGGCTATCTCATTCTATTTGTTGAATCTAACTTAGCTACACTTTCTGTTCTGGCCATTAATGCTTCACTTTTTGCTTGATCAAAAAGTGAAACAAAAAATCAAGTCGCACCGTCCCGATGCTTCGGGACGCTCGGGTGAAATTTCTGTTTCTCACTCTGAAAAGACTACCTTGCACAGACAGCGAAGCTCGTCTGTGCCCGTCCCGACAGCGCTTCCGCTCGTCAGGACACCCCTTCTTTCCGCTACGCGGTAGGAGGGGAAATTTTAAACATTCCCGCTCTGTTTCTCTTTCTCGCTCTGCGCAGCACTAATCCCGGACGCAACGAACGCTAAAGCCGGTCTGCTTATTGGCGTTGAGGCGAAATACACTGGAATAGTCGTAGCCCAGGTCGCGGTACCATGCGAAGCTAGAATCGACCTCTGTACTACTCCACCAGTAGCCGGCGATGCCAATGCCGCCGTAGCTGCCAACGTTGAAGTACGTCCCATTGCCGTCGCGGAAACCGCCAGGGAAAGCGGTGAAACCGCTGCTGTTGGTAGCGCCAATATTGGGGGAAGTCCAACCCGTGGTGGATTTCAATGCTCCGCCTTCGTTGGTGCCTCTATACCCCGCTGTCTCTTGATCCGTTACTGACATCCCTAAACTACCTTCCAAGTACATCCATTCGCAGTCTGTGGGAACATGCCAGCCTGTAGGACAAAGTCCTCGGCTGTCAACCGTGGTGTACCAATTGTACAACTTGCCGTAGGTGACATCATTGGCAGGATCGTTGTTATATATAGCATAGGCACCTGCTGTGGTGTTCTGCCAAGTGGTGTTGCTCAGTCCTGTTGGAATAGGATCTCCATTGCGGTATTGATCCGTAGCCAAATTGTCCGCAAACCAGCACTGTCCGCCTATTTCCACCAAGTCATAGGTGCGACCATCATATGTCAAAGAAGTCTGTCCGCCGCAGCCGGTGACGCTGATGTTTTGTGTGGAGCACGTCGCATTGCCGGGTAACAACTGTGCACCTGTTCCGCTGCCGCTGGTTTGTGTGCCTGCGCATACACAACTGCCATTGATCACATCATTGGTGGTGTTGGCATTGTTGTCATTGCAAGTTGCATTCAAATACAAACAAGAGTTGTCATTCTGTGTGGCGGCGCTGTTGTAATTGCATGCCGCATTGTCCGTACATCCCAAAATGGCGGGAGGAAAATTAGCCACACTAATCCCAGGTATCAAAATGAAATTACCGTTACCTGTATACAACGTATCTCCAGTTTGACTCACAGAAAGATTGGCTGCAGGTCCTTGTGGTCCCGCCGGACCCACTTCCCCTTGTGGACCCTGCGGCCCAGTCGCTCCATCAACACCATCTGTACCTGCAGGACCTTGTGGACCTTGCGGTCCGACTGGCCCATTGGCGGCATACAAAGCAAAAGGTACACTCATAAGTTGTTGCGTTCCGAGATCTACATAGCCGTTGCCCAAGTCCACTTCTACTTGTAAAAACTTGGTAGTGTTGCTCCAGTTGATTCCAGCAAAGGTGCCCTGTACCGCTGTTCCTTGACCAATCACAGCGGATAGCAAACCTTGTGCATTGGTGTTGAGCGCATGGGTCTCTTGGTACTCCACGGCTCCATCTGTTGTGTTTTGATGCAACGTGAATTTGGTTATTGCTGCAGTGTTTACTGCCACCTGTCCGTTGGCATAGCGCACAACAGCTTGGTAAGGGATGCCAGGAGGAACGGCATTAGCTGTGTTGTTGCCTCCATTGTTGTTCACCGGAGTTCCCGTGTATAAGGCGGTGATTTCTTCTTGGGTGAGAGCGCTATTGTAAATGGCGATGTCGTCTAGTTGACCAATAAAAGGTTCAGCTGTACCCGAATTTCCTATTTTCAACTCGGTTTGAAGTCCACCAGTCGTTTGACCCTCCGCCTGTGCCAATATTGCTCCGTTCAAATATAATACCCAAAAGCCATTGATGTATTTTCCTACTAGATGATTCCAATTTCCTTGTGGAATTGAAACCCCCGATGGGGCATAAATCCCTCCTCCATTAAATGTCAAACCTTCACCAGAACCGTAATTATAGGCTAATTGCCAATTAAAATCAGCAGCATCACGTCTTCCAATAAAATGCATTGGAGAATTATTGGACGTAGTGAAGAACCATAATGAAATGGTAATTTGATCAGTTCCATTTAATCTAAAATCCTCTTGTTGAATTTGATTAATAATAATTTCACTTCCATTGAATGAATAAGCGGTGTTCGAATTCCCATTCCGATCACTCGTCAAAGTCGCTCCATTGACCACCCCATCATTTCCATTCCCACTCTCATCATTGGCGTTGCCGTTGAATGGATACCAAGCTACTAGTCCGTTGGCGGGGAGGTAGACAGGGAGATTCTGGGCATA
>CANNHA010000116.1 GCA_947504275.1 Flavobacteriales bacterium | reverse complement strand
TGGATCTTGCACTACCCAAACATCTTTTGTAATGGTTTCAGTGCATCCATTTTCACTGATGGTTAATGTTACAGGGTAGTACGCGGGACTGGGGTATTGAACTCCGTTTGTGGTAATGTTGTTGGAAGAAACAATGCTGGCTGAAGTTCCAAAGTTCCAATCAATGACAGCGTTGGATTGTGTCCATCCCAAAGCCGAGAAAGAGAGGTTGTGTCCGTTGAAGCATACAGGTCCCGGATTGATGAAATCGGGATCCAAATCATCAAAAACACTAACCGTTGCATAAGCAGTATCAGGACAAGTTGATGGAGCGCTCGCAATCAACATTACATTAAAATTACCTGCACTGGGGTAATTGTAAAACGTAGTTGGATCCATGCTGATGGGCGAGTTGGTTGCACCAAAGTCCCACAAGAAGCCGCTAGCATTCATTGATGATTGCGTGAAATTGATGGTGAATCCTCCGCAAGGATCTGTTTGAGGGTCAATGATGGCAATGGGTTCAGGAATATTGTTAAAAGTAAAATTTTGTGTTCCAATACAACCAGCGTTGTCGATGTTTAATCCAATAGAGTAAGATGTTAAATTGGAATCCAGATAAATTTCATTGGGATATTCATTCGAAGAAAAAACAGTTGAGGTATTGTTGTCGATGGTCCATTCAAAGGTTACACCACCAGGGAATAGTCCAGAGACCAGTCCATGATCAAAGGAATAAAGAACTTCATCATCAACGCAGGTTACAACAGGTGGTTGAATATCCGGAGTGAATGTTTCGATGGCTGTGTACACGACTGTTGCGGTGTCGGCGCATTCCCAGCCAGGGTTGGTAACCAGGGTAACGGTATAAATACCTGGGTCATTGTAAATGAATGTGGGTTCAAATACATTGCTGGTATCATTGGTTAATGAAGGAATTCCAAAGTCCCAATGGTAAGAATCGGCATTGATACTGTTGTTCACAAAGCCCACTTCCAAACCGCTACAAAAATCAGTCTGTTGACCATTCCCTGTATCAGCAATACCAGGATTTGCTCCAGTATTGGGATTACACATGTTGACGTTGAACTGATAATCTCGACGGATAGTATTGATTAAGACACCATTCCGAAATTCCTGAACACAAATGGCCAATGCGTAGGTCCCAATTTGGGTGGCTGTTCCTGTAACCAGCCCTGTTGCTGAGTTGATTTGAAAGGTAGGGTTGGAGGTGATGGGGTAATTGGCAGAGAATCCTGCAGCCCAAGTGTTGTTGGTATAAGGCGGGCCTGATGGCGGAGCAGGAGCAGGATTGTTCTGGTCAGCCCCGTCCAATGGGGTGCAAAACGAGTAAACCAATTCATCACCATCAGGGTCAATGGCCTCAGAGGAGTATATAAACGGTGCATTTAAACACAACGCGGTTGGTGGTGTGGATACAAAGGAAGGACTAGAATTTTGAATAGCTACCAAGTTTGTGCCGGGAATTTGAGTAGTGAGGGTCATCCCAGATAGATTTTGTTGGGATTGATTCAAATTGTCGATGCTTAAATTTCGGCAGCATCGCTGATAAGTAAGGATATATCCAGTTGTTGTAAAAGGCAACGTGACGTTGGCTTGATATACAGCACGCTCCACACAGACATTTGGCGGAACGGTAAAGCACGGATTCTGGAGGGCTAAGTCCAAAGTCTCAATATCGGAATTGGATAATGGAATAGATAGCTCTTGAACAAAACTGTTGCTGCCTCCATTGAATATCCCAATGGACACGATGGGGTCAAAACCGGTTCCATTCACGTTGGTAGAGGGGTCGCAATCTCTGTATACTGTAAGGGTTACCTGGTAAACGTTGTTCCCCAAATGTTGATAGACCAAATCACCACCATAAATATGGGTGGCTGAAGCATCCTTGGAGCAAATAAGCATCATGAAAATGATGAATATCACTGCTTTCAGATATAGGTATTTCTTTGGCATTTTACGAATAGACACAAATATGAGGATAAATGTTGCAAAACACCACTCATTCGACCTTCTTTTGCTCACACTGAGTAGTGGATGAATATATTTGGATCATGGAAAAGTCATTGACACATGTGAACGCATCAGGTGAATCCCGAATGGTGGATGTATCAGAAAAAAAAGTGAGCTTTAGGCAAGCCTCCGCCAAAGCGGTGGTTTTGTTCCCATTGAACGTTTTAGCACAATTAAAAAAGGACAATTGTCAGGTAAAAAAAGGAGCGATACTTGAAGTTGCGCGCATTGCAGGAATCCAAGGGGCCAAGATGACTCCCTCGATTATTCCCCTTTGTCACCCTTTGATGCTTAGCGGCGTTGAAGTTGATTTTTCATTTGAAGATGATCAGTTGCACATTGTTTCAAAAGTGAAATGCATGGGGCAGACAGGTGTTGAAATGGAGGCGCTAACTGCCGCATCTACTGCGGCTTTGACCGTTTACGACATGTGCAAGGCATTGTCCCATGATATTGTTATTTCACAGATACTGTTGTTGTCAAAATCTGGAGGTAAAGACGATTACCATGTTTGATTTGTCTCCCAGCTCATTGGTATTTCCTAGGACTTCCAGGGCCATCGCTTTGTATGGAACTTCTTGTGATGCCGTTACCCAGTGGGTTTTGAAATTTCAATCCATGATGACTTCACCGTCTTATTTTGTTGATGCTATTCATGGCGAGGTGGAGGAGCAAGCTACTGTGTCCCTGTCAAGTGTTGGCTCGCAATTTCAGATAAGCTCACAGCGTTTACCTTTCTCTGATTTTTATTGGGTCAATGGCAATCATTTTTCTGCTCCCATTCAAATTGTCATCAATGATCCATTCAAGAAGAACTCATTGGAAAAACGAAAGGCCCAGTTAACCAACGTCGCACTTGTTATTTCTGAGAATGGAATTCCTGAATATCTCTATGAATGGGGTGTGGTTGGGTCTGAAACAGTGTGTCTGAATCCGATCGATGTTGAGGGTTTGAAGGAATGGGTCATCTCCATTGCGAATGAATCTATCCTCCACGCTTTGGTGCTGGTTGGTGGGAAAAGTGAACGCATGGGATTGCCCAAAATGGACTTGAATTACCACGGTGTTCCCCAATGGAAATTTTTGGAATCGGTATGCCAAGAATTGAATATTCCGGTCGTATTCAGTTGTCGTGAAGAACAACAAGATTTTTTCTTATCAAAAGGAAAAGAAATTGTTTTAGATCGTTTCGGTTCAATAGGTCCTCTCGGAGCTATCGCTTCAGCGATGAATTCAAAGCCTGGTGTTTCTTGGTTGGTTTTGGCCTGTGATATGCCAGGTTTGAATGTGGACGCCATTCGAATGTTGATTCATCAAAGGAATAAAAAAGCCATGGCAACTGCTTTTCGGAATCATGAAAGGCAGTGGTACGAACCCTTAGCAGCCATTTGGGAGTCACAGTCCAGAGGTGAAGTATTTGCTTGGCTAGCGCAAAGTCAATGTCCCAGAAAGTTACTTTCTGTTATGATGACACAAGGCGTCAAGGAAGCTAACGCCTTGTGGTATCAAAATGTGAATACTCCAGAAGAGAAGGAGAATTGGCTTAAACGCCGGGTCTGATAATGATTTCACTAATGTTTACACCCTCGGGCGCTTCAATCACATGGGCCATTTGAGCGGCAATGTCTTTTGGACTCAATCCTTTTTCGAAATTAGGAACATACTCCTTTAGAAGTTCTTCATTTTTGGTGACGTGAATAAATGGCGTGTTCACAGCACCTGGGCAGATGGTGGTAATGCGGATGTTTTTTCCATGCTCAATTTTAAGACTCTCCCCAATGGCCAAAACAGCATGTTTTGTTGCGCAATACACACCTGAATTGGCAAAAACATGATGACTGGCTACAGATCCTAGATTGATGATGTGTCCGCGGCGGGAGATCAACTCATGCAAAGAAAAATGGATCATGTTCAACACTCCTTTGATATTGGTATCCACCTGTTCATGCCAATCTTCCAGCTTGGCTTGCGCCAAGGGATCAAAAATACCGAGGCCAGCATTGTTGATCAATACATCAACTGAGCCCATTTGTATTTTGGCGTCCTCAAAGGTTCTTTGACAATCTGAAACAAGTCGAACATCACCAACAGTATATGAGCACGCACCAGGAAAAGAAAGCGCAATGGCTTCTAGCTTTTCTTGATTTCGGCCCATTAAATGAACACGATGGCCTTTCTCAATGAGGATTTGAGCAGTGGCAGCCCCAATGCCTGAGCTCCCTCCGGTGATGATGATGTTTTTCATGTTTGCAAAGGTGATGTGAAAAAATCAAAACATCATATCTGTTTAAACTTTGTTAGAATCGAAATGTTACTTTTGCAAAAAATAAATTTTTATTATGGCATCTATCGTCGGAAAAAAAGCGCCTTCATTCAAGGCAGGAGCCGTTACCAATGGCGGAACAATCGTAAGTGATTTTTCATTGGATCAATATATCGGAAAGCAAGCAGTGGTATTTTTCTTTTACCCAAAAGATTTTACCTTTGTTTGTCCAACAGAATTGCATGCTTTTCAAGAGCGTTTGCAGGATTTTCATGAGCGCAATGTCGCTGTTGTAGCTTGTTCTACAGATACTGAAGAGAGTCACTGGGGTTGGTTGCAAATGGAGAAGGCTCAAGGCGGTATCAAAGGAATTACTTATCCTATTGTTGCTGATACTTCTAAAACCATCTCTGATGCCTACGGCGTTTTGGCTGGTGAGTATACTTATGATGACAATGGAGCATTGGTTGCCAATGGTCCAATGATTGCCTACCGTGGTCTTTTTTTAATTGACAAAACAGGTACCGTTCAACATGCAATCATCAACAATTTCCCATTGGGAAGAAATGTGGAGGAAGCTTTGCGTATGGTTGATGCTTTGCAATTCTTTGAAGAAAACGGTGAGGTTTGCCCAGCAAACTGGACCAAAGGAAAGGATGGCATGAAGGCCAACCATGATGGGGTAGCCAGCTATTTGGCCTCTCATTAACATTTTGTTATTTTTCTGGAATAGGCTCCATCAACATGATGGAGCCTTTTTTTTTGAATCCTAGACCATTATCTTCACGCTGTAAAATTTTAATCATGATTAAAGCACAGAAAGTCTCTTATTGGATCTCCAACATTTGGATTTTTTTCGGAATGCTTTCAGGAGTGATTTTTCATTTGATACAAATGCCAGATGCGGAAGAGCGCTTTGAACTTTAATTGTATATGTTTCTAGGTAAGCCCATATCAGCTGCTCTTGCATTTTTTTTTGTTTCATTTTTGAGTTTAAGCGCTTGGAGTCAGGTTACTGAATCATGTGGAGTTGTTTTTCTTGAGATTATTCCCAAGAGTGTTGAGCCTGGTCGATGGGTTGATCAATTGTCATTTTCCATTGTAGACCAAAATGGTCGTCTTTTTGGAAACACGCGAATAGAACGATGCTTTCAAGGTATGCAAAAGCCTATTTTCCCAACACAACAGTCAGGTAACCTTTACCAGATTTCAAATCTTCCGTTGATTTATCGGTCGCTTTACCTAGCCGTAGAGGACACTTCAAATCGAGAAACATACCAATGGAAATCTGAGACTCACTTGATAGAGCCCAATCAATTGTTTCAGTGGGATATTAATCAGGGTTTTTTACGTCAGATTGATTTTAGCAAACACCAAGTTCTCAATGTTGAGATGAGGAAAAGTGAAGCCTTGCTTTTCTCCATGTGGTCAGATTTACCTATGAATCCCGAAGATGAAGTTGTTTCAAAAGACAAGAGGATAGAGCGACGTTTGGTGGAACGCAATGGGTGGTTGTTTGAGAAAATTTGGTTTTGGTCTGAAAGTGTTCAAGAATCCAATCTTTCCAATCGATTTGATTCCAAACATCAACGAGATATTCAGACATGGTATGCCATTTTAGATGTAGCAACTGAACAACGGATTTTAAGTATTCAGGGAGAACGATACAGCGACCCAAAAAGCGCCGTATTTAGACACCCCGAAATTAGAGATGTCAACTTTGATGGCTTGCCGGATCTGATTGTACCCAAGCATGGCGACGCTCCTCAAGGGAATGATTATTTTGCTTTCAATAGAGAAAAAGCAAGGTTTTTGAAATTGAGTATTTCAGATTTGATTGATGTCACGATTGACTATGTTCAGCAAGAAGTAAGGGGGCATTACCATGAATACGGATTTCCCAAAACGGCTCCCATAGCAAAGGTAGATGTGATGCTGAAAGGAGCCTATTGGAAGACGAGAAAGTTGAGTCGTTTGGATCTGACTCCGCCTGTTAACAATGCCATTTCGAAAAGTAAGAAAGAAGATTTCCGATTGGTTTCTGACGGTTTCATCGTTGAATTGTGGACCACTGATGAATCTGATCAAATTATTTTGGAATCTTCATTGGGTGTATACGCACAAAAGTTAATGGTCAAACAACTGTCAGACGGAGCATTGATCTATGAGCATTTTATTCAGGGCAATGTTTCGGAGGAAATTGGAATGCACCGAGACTTCTTGATTGTCAAAGATTTCAACATGGACGGAATTGCGGATGTGTATTTCCCTCGTTTGAATCCAAGGGAGAAAGATCGTTTTGCGCTATCTGATTGGAGCAGTGATGGGTTGCATTATTATACAACAATCGATTTCTCTTATTCCCAGTTGGTTAAAAAATATCAACCCAGAGTTCCCATCTTAGGCTGGGTAGAATGGGAGGATTATAATTTGGATGGCGATATGGATTGGCGTGTTTTAGGACCAAATGATCGTTGGATGTATTACACATGGAACAAACAAGTATCAGATTTTCAGCCCTGCTCATCTTTGAACGCGATGGACTATTGTGTTGTTTCATCCGTTGCGCGTAAAGCCATGTATTGGAAATCTTCAGAAAGCGTTTTGGGCGTAAAAACCAATCCAACTTTTTATTGTACTGTGGGTGGCGAAGTAATCCCGGATCGGGCATGGCTGCAAACAATCAAGCAAGGCAATGCGTTTGAATGTGTGGATTGGTGTCAAGGTCGGTGGGTGATTAGTGGTAAAAAGTACCACTAATCAGGTGTCTCCGTGGTTTCCAGTCGTTTAAACCTTCCCAATACTTCAACATGTGAGGTATGCGGAAACTGATCAATCAAACTCCATTTTTCCAGGGTGTAACCGTTGGCCTCCAAGGTTTCCGTATCACGTGCAAATGTGGCAGGATTGCAAGAAATGTAAACAATGTAGTTGGCATTTAAGTCAATGACTTTGCGCAATGTCTTTGGTGCAATTCCTGCACGAGGTGGATCCATCATCAGGACCTGAAGTTGATTCTGGTATTGTGGTTGTTCCAATAAAAATTTCCCAACATCAGTGGCAAAGAAGGTAATGTTCTCAATGTTGTTTCGAGCGGCATTTTCCTTTGCATTTTCTATGGCTTTGGGTTCGATATCCACTCCTATAACTTCATTG
>CANNHA010000115.1 GCA_947504275.1 Flavobacteriales bacterium | reverse complement strand
TCCATAAAGGTCCATCACTTGTTGAGAAGGAATAGCTACGGCCGTTGATTCTATCTTTTGTTTTCATTACCTTTGACCAACTACTTCAAATGGTAGTGGCTTTGTGATATGGGATGTAGTTCTTGTTCGTCTGGAAAAAATGGCCTGCCTGCAGGTTGCAATAATAATGGTGCTTGTGGTACTTGTGGTTGTGACAAAATGAATGTCTTTGATTGGTTGACAGGGATACCCTTGCCAGTTGGTCAAAAACCCTTTGATATTGTTGAAGTAAAATTCAAAAACGGTCGTAAAACCTTCTTTAGAAATAGCCAATTGGAACTATACACCGGTGATGTGGTGGCGGTAGATATGGCGCCTGGTCACGATGTAGGCGTCATTTCATTGACTGGAGAATTGGTAAAAATTCAGTTAAAAAGGAAAGAAGTTAAGGACAATTACGAACTCAAAAAAGTACTTCGAAAAGCATCACAAGAAGACATCACCAAATGGCAAAGTTTCCGATCATTGGAAAATGAAACCATGATGGGCGCCAGAGAAATTGCCATGTCCCTTAACCTACAAATGAAAATCAGCGACGTAGAGTACCAAGGAGATGGAGCTAAGGCTACATTCTTTTACACCGCTGAAGACCGCGTTGATTTCCGGGAATTGATCAGAAAATTAGCGGAACGATTCAAGGTGAAAGTTGAGATGAAGCAAATTGGTTACCGTGCAGAGGCGGGAAGATTAGGAGGCATTGGAAGTTGTGGTCGTGAATTGTGCTGCAGCACATGGTTAACCGACTTCCGCGCTGTGTCCACCAGTGCTGCTCGTTATCAGCAATTGTCACTAAACCCAACAAAATTGGCAGGTCAATGCGGAAAATTGAAGTGCTGTTTGAACTATGAATTGGATCAATACGTCGAGGCCGTAAAAGACCTACCACCCACGCACGTGAAATTGCGTCTCCCAAAAGGAACCGCTTACCATTTCAAAACAGACATTTTTAAAAAAGTCATTTACTACACGCTAGAAAATGAACCGGGTTCAGCTCCTTTTGCATTGAGCACCCAAATGGTATTTGATATAATCGAGAAAAACAAAAAGGGTCAGGACGTATTCATCAATGAAAGCGTTTACCTATCCGATAAGGAAAAAGAAAAAGAGGAAGAAGTGGGCTTTGCTCAAGTTGTGGGTCAAGATAGTCTTACCCGCTTTGACCGCAGCAAGAACAAAAAGAAACCTTTTGTAAAAGGAAACAACAAGCCGCAAGGAAATCCAAAAAATCAAGGCAACAATAAGCCTCAAAACAATAATCCCAAACCTCAAAATTCGGGACAAAAACAACAACCGTCAGGTCCCAAAAAAGAAAATAGCGGCCCTGTAAATGAAGGATCTAAGCCCAACCCACCAAAGAAGAAACAGTTCACATTCAAAAAGGACAGCAACAAACCCAATCCACCAGCAAAGCCCGACAATGAATAAGTATTTTTTCTTCCTATTCCTCATAGTAGTAGTAGGCCTCATTTCTTGCAACCAAGGATTGGTTTTTGAAAAAAGTCAAGAAATACCCAATGCAAACTGGGATATGAACACGCCTGTAAGCTTTGAATTTGATATCACCGACACGGTATCCTTGCACAACTTCTATGTTACCCTCAGAAATCAGGAAGCCTATGCATTTTCCAATATTTTCCTCTTTGTTTCCCTTGAATTTCCGAATGGTAAATTAAACATTGACACCCTAAATTGTCCACTAGCAGATGCGGAAGGAAGATGGTATGGCAGCGGCTTGGGTGACTTATATGACAACCGAATCATCTTCAAGGAAAGAAGAAAATTCCCTATGGCAGGACACTACCGTGTGAGCATTCAGCAAGCGATGAGAACCAATCAGCTTGAAGGGATTGCGGATGTAGGATTCCGCTTGAGTAAACTAGATTAGATTGCTCAACTTCTCCGCAGCGGCAGGCTTGAGCATGGATTGATTTTTATTGGCCAATTGACCGCAAGCTGCGTCAATGTCCTTTCCTCTGGATCTTCTCAAATTAACCACCATGTTTCTCTCCAAAAGATATTGGGTAAAAGCTTTTAATCGCTCCTCAGTTGTTTGTTGATACTCTCCACCTACAATGGGGTTGTATTCTATTACATTAATTTTTACAGGAAGTTGTTTACAATAAGCCGCAAGCGCCTTGGCATCCTCAATGCTATCGTTAAAATCCTTAAAAATGATGTATTCAAAGGTTACACGTGACCCTGTTTTTTCATAAAAATACTTCAAGGAGTTGGCCAATGCTTCAAGGTTATTGGTCTCATTGATCTCCATGATTTTATCTCGCTTTTCATCTGCTGCTGCATGGAGAGAAACGGCCAAATGAAACTTCACAGCATCATCCCCCAGCTTGGCAATCATCTTGGCCACACCGGCCGTGCTCACCGTAATGCGTTGCGCAGACATGCCCAATCCTTTTTGAGAAGTAATGTGATCAATGGACTGCAAAACATTCTTGTAATTCAGAAGAGGCTCTCCCATGCCCATGTAAACAATATTGGACAATGGAATTTGGTACCTTTTCTCCGCCTCCATTTTCAAATCATAAACCTGATCAAATATTTCACCCGCAGTGAGGTTACGCATCATCTTTAACCGACCCGTTGCGCAAAAAGCGCAGGACAAACTACACCCAACTTGTGATGAAATGCAAGCCGTCATTCTTTTGGGTGTTGGAATCAACACTCCCTCAACAACCTTATCACTGTCTACTCCGTAGATACATTTTATCGTGCCATCAGAACTGATCTGTTCCGACTTACGAATGGCATTTGGAAATGAAAAATTCTCATTCAACAATGACCTCAAATCAACAGACAAATTAGACATTTGGTCAAAACCGGTGGCTCCCTTCTTCCACAACCACTCTTGCACTTGTTGCGCTCTGAATTTCTTTTCGCCATGCTGAATCAACCACGCTGTTAGTTCATCATTGGTCAATGAACGCAAATCCTTCAAGACTCCCATTACACTTGCTTTTTGAATACAAATCGATACTTAACCACTTGGCCCACAGCTTTATGAGAGGTCTGATTGTAATCCTTTAATTTTGTCAAAACGTACTTGGCCAACTCTTCATTGGTAGCCGCCATGTTGACCACTTTCCAATTGCCTTTTTCATCCACCTTCATCACCACTTCTACCACTCCCTCTTGATTCTTATACTTGAGTTGCTTGGTGACGGGCTTTTGAACTTCGTCAGGATTTCCTTCTCCCTCGTCCCTCCAATCAAACAATCCCTCCGTATAGGCAATGACACCAACAACCAGCGATTTTACGGAAGTATATGCGGCGCAGCCTCTCTCCACCTGATCGGTAACTACCTTACCAGAACAACTGGACAAAACCAACAAAGCCGCCAAAAATCCAAAAAATCTCATTGCTACAAATTTCATCTCTTTTTTCCATTAACGTTAAAAAAAGTTTTATTATTTACTCGTTTAACGTATTTTAAAAATACCAATGGCTATAATCATTCCAAAAAAGCTTTCTTTGTAACTATGACTAACAAAATCTACTCCTTTTTAGCTATCGTGTGTTTTACTTTTCCTTTGATAAGCAATGCGCAAAAAGCCAATCACAGTTTTACCCATTGGTCAGGTATTGAAATTGGATTTCCAACACTCAACTCAGGCAATTGGAAAAGTCTAGGTGAAAATCATGACTTATCTACTCAGGACAGAAACTCCATCTCATTTGGATTTAACTTACTTGAAAAAAAATGGGGGAATTCAAGTTCAGGAACAGGCTTCTTTTCAGGTCTCTCCTTTTCAATTAAATCATATGATTGGGAAAAAAACATCGAACTAAAAAACAACGGTGATCTAGCGGTGAATCAATTACAAATCATTGAAAACGCGGAGGAAAACTTCAAATTGAATCAACTAAATGTTCTCAGTTTGTCGGTGCCATTAATGCTTGAAATAAACTTTTCAAAAAATCAAAGGAGTCACTTTCATATGGCCAGTGGCTTTTTAGCCAATTGGAACTTATCTGAGGACCAATATTTTCAATACAGCAACGAAAAAGGCAGGTTTCAGAATTACAGAAAACAGAATGTGGGAGTTAACAAATTCTCTCTTGACCATACTTTCCGATTGGGTTTTGGAAAATACACTTTTTTCTTTACTCAAGGTATAACACCATTCTTCCAAGAAAAAGTTATGAAGAACATTTACTCAGCTTCTTTTGGAATTTCTTTGGTTCCTTTTGATGTAAAGTCTGAAGATCAGAAAAAGAAGTACAACATTAAGGAACGTTGGAAAATTTAACCCTGAACGGTTTGTAACCTTTGAGGTTTGGTTTTGTTGTTCAGAATTCTGCGGTATATTTGAACAATGCGGAATTTCATTTTGATCATATCTATTTTTATGCTGACCTCAATTTCATGGGGTCAAAAATTAGTAGAGTATCAAACCCTGTATGCCCAAGAAAAATATACTCAAGTAGCCAAAGAAGTTGACTCCCTCTTCAAATGCTGTCCCACTCAAATGGGCGGACAAGTAGATGATTGGCAGTTTCTATTGGCCAATGCTCAAATGAAAGTGGGCAAATTCAGTGAAGCCAAATCACGGTATGAGTCCATTTCATACCACAGTGAGAGTTACCCATTGTATTACGGAATCTGCCTACTCAAAAACCAACTTTTTGAATTGGCCTTTGCCCAATTGAACGATTATTACCTCAACCACGGTGAAGAATACAAAGCCATCTATTGGTTGGGAGAATGTTATTATTACATGCAAAAGCCGAAGGATGCGCTGCGTGTTTTGCAAAAAGCAGTTGATTCCTTTCCTGATGATCCTGATGCCTTCTATCTAATGGGTATCATTCACACAGAAAAAGGCGATTACGAAAAAGCATTCATCTATTTTCAAGCAGCCTATGATACGCGCAATACTTTATTGGATGCAAAATTCAATATGGGATTAACCAAATTCTACGCGCAACAATTAGAGTCTGCGGAGGAAATACTTTCTGAATTAGCGCTTGAAAAAACCCCTCTTCTTCCAGAAGCGTTGGCTTTACTTGGAGAAATACGCTATCGTTTACACGATGAAGAAGGCGCTTGCGAGTATTGGAAAGAAGCCATCAACTATGGTAATGAGGAGTCCAAGGAAAACCATCAAAAGGTTTGTTTCGATAAAAAAGGAAGTCCTAAATTCAAGAAAAAGAGCTTTGTCTCTTTCTAACATCCATCAATTTAATCCCAATACTTCTTGCCAATTGGCTCTGATGTTGATTTCATTTGATCTGTAAATAATCTTTTCAGCTTTTTTACCTCTCAAGTAATCGTGGTTGTCCCAGACTCCATTGTTATTCTCATCTGACCACACTTGCAAATAGTATTTTCCAGGAACCAACGCTACCCCTTTTTCCAATTGACTTGGCTGATAAGCAAACTTCTTCTTCCCGCTTTCCAAAACAAATTGGTCATTGCGCCATTCATTGGGAATAGATTTCACTTGTAATTGACCATACTGCTCAACAGCCAACCATTCCACTGCGGCAAGCACCGTGTCCTTTCCCATAGACCAGTCCCCTGCATACATTCCACCCTTAATCACTTGCAGCTGAGCCTCTCCTGCAAACCCTTTCATAGGTGGGGCTATATTTAAAACACATTGTTCTTTATGCCAAAACCCATTCACAGCAATTGCAGAATCCTGTAAGACCCATTTCCACTTTTTGGGGTCCCAACCCGACACCACCAAAGGCAACTTCAATACCATTGAATCACCACCCAATACACGTTGACCCGGAGGAATAACAATGTTTCTATTGGTAAAAGCCTCTTTGAAACATGGGATATTCAACGAGTCTTGAAAACTGGTATCTGAAATCATGAACGTGAAATAACCCTCACGTTCAGATGGGTTTATAACCACAAACAATGAATCGTCTTGGTAGACTGTCCGATAGTCTAATGAATCCTTGGACCTTAGTTGCGCCGGCGCCCACCTGTGATCCCAAAAAGTACTCATCCAACCACAGGAATCCACGTGAATATCCAAGAAACCATTGTTGGAAATCAAAGATTTGGCCTGCAGCATGTTCAATGAGTCAGGAATGGACTGAGGGGTTATTGGGTTGATAGACCAATCCACCGCCTCTTTATCATCCCACCGGAGATTGCCATTAGCATCATTGAAGGTGATCACATAATATGGGGTTGATGATAAATATTTCACCTGAAAAGTACCATCCTGCTTGGTTTTTACTTGATACATGGGTTGGTAGGATTGACCCATCAAAGGAAGTTCCTTTACCAGTTGAACCAATGATCCCGATGATTTTTCTAGTGTCCAAGCATCTCTCACTTGACCAACAATCTTTAGAGAATCAATCATAGATCCTGTGCTAAACACTCTAGAAACTTCTACCGGGTTTCCTTCTGTATTGTCTACCACAGCATTCCCAAAGTCAAATTGATACGTTGTATTATCTAACAAAGTATCTTTCCAAGAGATGGTCAATTCTTTTCCTTTTACTTGTACATCCGGGAATGTCTTGAGCTGCGGAGAAAAGATCAATTGCCCCTGAACATCATTGATGGTTATGAATTCATCAAATGAAAAAGTAACTGTATTGCCTTTAAATTCAAGGGTTTCGTTATTCAACGAGGACGACAACATCAACGGAGGTTGTGTATCTTTTTCTCCACCATCCAAAGATTTAATCTGAGCGCAAGCAGAGAAAACAACAACAAACAAAATAAAACTCATTCTCATGCCGCACGTGTTTTAAGTAACAAGTCCATTAAAAAAGACAACTCTATCTCATCCAATTGATCAAATGAATTGAAAATATCGGAATCAATATCCAGGACACCCAAAACCTTTCCTTCAAACATTAATGGTATCACCAACTCTGACTTGCTCAATGAACTACAAGCAATATGACCTGGGAACTCATCTACGTTGGATACATTCTGAATTTTTTCAGATTCCCACGCTGTGCCGCAAACTCCCTTTCCCTTGGCAATGCGGGTGCAAGCAACAGGACCTTGAAAACACCCCAACACCAAAGATTCATTTTCTAACCAATAATAACCAATCCAATGAAATTGGAATTGCGATTGAATGAGGGCTATTGAATTGGCACAATTGGCCAAAAAGTTAGACTCCCCATCTAGCAGTGCAGGCAAGGCTTGCCTCAAATAATGATATCGCTCTTCCTTGGTTTGAAAAATGGTATTGGTGTTTTGAAAACCCATGCAACAAAGGTAAGAAGTGACACCTTGTGTTTAACATTCAAGACTTATATTTGCCTCATATCAATGAAATATCAAAACATGCAGAATTTTGCCTCTCGTCACATCGGTCCCCGCGAGCATGAAGTTGCTCAAATGCTTAAAAAAATTGGTGTTGATTCCGTAGATCAACTCATTGACCAAACTGTTCCTGCATCGATTCGATTGCAGCAACCTTTGAACATTACGGAGCCCATGAGTGAGGC